>JANPLH010000198.1:0-15773 GCA_031426435.1 Saprospiraceae bacterium
TGTTGACCATACTCGACACCGCAGCCCAATCAACGCAATGGCGCACATCATCGGCGGAGTGATAGCGTATTCCTACTACGATGAAAAACCATGCGTATTTATCCCATCAAAGCAAATCGAAATGCCATAACTCACGTTAAACATAAAAAAGAATGTTCAAAAAAACGCTAAATATTAGTACCTCACCGCACCTCGTCAGGGGCATTGGCACCAACGACATTATGCGGAATGTGGTCTGGGCGATGTTGCCTACGGCAGCCTATGCGGTTTATTCGTTTGGCCTAAGCGCCTTGCTGCTGCTGGTGACGAGCACGGCTGCCTGTGTGCTGACGGAGCATTTTTTGGCAAAAAAATCAAAACAGCCAAGTACCATTTCCGACTGGTCGGCGGTTATAACGGGCTTTTTGCTGGGCCTCACGCTCCCGCCAAACTTCCCGTTGTGGATGGCCTTCTTGGGCGGCGTGGTCTCCATTGCCCTCGGCAAATTCGTGTTTGGCGGTTTGGGCTACAACGTGTTCAACCCAGCCTTGGTGGGCCGAGCGTTTCTGCAAGCGGCTTTCCCGGTGGCCATCACCACTTGGTTCCCAATATTCAGCGATGACCGCTTCTCAACGGTCTCGGTGGCAACCTTCGCCCTGCCGTTCATGAAACCCGCCACGGACGGCTTCACGGGGGCGACGCCGCTGGCTGCTTTCAAGTTCGACCACATTTCTACGGACACTTACGATTTAGCGATGGGCCTCATCACGGGCAGCACCGGCGAGACCTGTGCAGTGCTCATCCTCTTGGGCGGCATTTACCTCGCTGTCCGCAAGATGCTGAATTGGCATATCCCCGTGTCCATCTTGGCAACGGTATATGGGCTGACGGCCATCCTGCATTTTTCCAACCCTGAAAAATACCCAACCCCAGAATTCATGATATTTTCCGGCGGCCTGATGCTCGGTGCGGTCTTCATGGCCACGGACATGGTGGGTTCGCCCATTACCACTGCTGGCGTCTGGATTTTTGGAGCGCTCATCGGCATCTTGGTCGTGGTGATACGGATTTGGGGTGGCCTGCCAGAAGGCGTGATGTATGCGATTTTGCTCGGCAATGCACTAACGCCGCATATTGACAATTTGGTAAGGCCGAGGGTTTATGGGACAAATAAGACACTAGAAATTAGACATTAGATTGATAGACAAGGACTTATCTAAAATCTACCGTCTAATATCTAAAGTCTCAAATATAGTCATGAAAGAACAGCCAGCAAATACCGCAACGGAAGCTAACAGCCGAAAAATGCTGACGACCATGGTAGGTATCGGGACCATCTGCGCCCTCCTGATTGTGCTGTCATTCCAAGGCACCTTGCCCCGCATCGAACAATTGAAGTCGGAGGCGCTGGAGAAGGCCATTTTCAGGGTCGTGCCGGGCATGGAGGCAAAGAAGACCTTCCAATTGGAGAACGGCCAATTGAAGGAAGTGACAGGCAAGGTGAAGGATGCCAAGTTGGTCTATGCGGGCTACGACAAGGAGGGCAAGCTCGTCGGACTCGCCATCGAGGCCAGTAGCATGGGCTTCGCTGACGTGATCAAGGTCATCTACGGCTACGACCCGCACCGGGAAAAAGTCGTTGGGTTTTACGTCCTCGAAAGCAAGGAGACGCCGGGCTTGGGCGACTTAATCGAAAAGGACCCTGCGTTTCTCGCCAATTTCGATTCGTTGGATGTGGCGCTTTCCGAGGATAAAACCAGTGTGAAAAACCCCATTATAACTGTGAAAAATGGTCAAAAAAAGAACGCCTATGAGGTGGATGGCATCACCGGTGCTACCATTTCATCGAGGGCCATCGGCAAGGCGTTTAACACCAGCACGAACGAGATGTTGCCGCTGCTCTTCAAGAACAAGGCGCTTTTTGAGGAAAAACCGAAGCAATGAGTATTCAGACAAATAACAAGGTCAATGACGGGTTCTTTGCCAAGCTGGCCAGCAGCCCCTCCACCGACGAGTACATCAAGGGCTTGTGGCGGGAGAACCCCGTGTTCGTGCAGGTGCTCGGCATGTGCCCGACCTTGGCCGTGTCCAACACCGCCATGAACGGGATGGCGATGGGAATTGCCACCACCTTCGTGTTGCTGATGTCCAATATTTTGATTGCTTCGCTGCGCAACGTGATACCCAAGGAGGTGCGAATTGCCTCGTACCTGCTCATCATCGCCACCTTCGTGACAATGACGGATTACGCCATCCAAGCCATCAGTGTGGAATTGTCGAAGGCACTTGGGGCATTCATTGCGCTCATCGTGGTGAACTGCCAGATACTGGGCCGGGCGGAGGCATTTGCCTCAAAAAACACCGTCTGGAAATCCATCATGGACGCCTTGGGAATGGGGTCGGGTTTCATCCTCGCCTTGCTATGCCTTGGCACGGTGCGGGAGTTGTTGGGCAGTGGCAGCATCTTCGGTATCCCGGTTTTCCCGGACAGCTTCCAAGAATGGGTCATCATGATTTTGCCGCCGGGCGGCTTCTTCACCTTGGCCATGTGGTTGATGATTTTTAACGCCAGAAAACAAAGAAAAGAAACGTCATGAACCAGGAATCACTTTTGTCCATCTTCATCAATGCGAGCTTGATAAACAACTTCGTGTTGGCATATTTTCTGGGCATTTGCCCCTTCTTGGGAGTTTCGGGTAAAATGGAGACCGCTACCAAGATGGGCGGTGCGGTGACCTTCGTGCTCATCATCAGCTCCATGTGCGCCTTCGGGCTGCACTCGCTGCTGGAGGCCATCGGAGCGCCGTATTTACAGCTCATCAGCTATATCGTGGTGATTGCCAGCACGGTGCAGTTGGTGGAGATGTTCATCAAAAAAGTAAGCCCGGCGCTGTTCAATGCACTTGGCATCTTCCTGCCGCTCATCACAACCAACTGCTGCATACTTGCCTTGGCGTTGTTCCAGACGAACAAAGGCTACAACATCGTGCAATGCTTGGTTTATGCCATTGCCGCAGGCATTGGCTTCACATTGGCACTGGTGCTTATGGCAGGCGTGCGGGAGCACCTGAACTTGGCGGAGCCGCCCAATGTCGTGAAAGGAACGGTGCTAACGCTGATGATTGCAGGCATCTTGGCGCTGTCGTTCATGGGGTTTGCGGGGCTGGGCAGTAGTTGATTTTTAAATAACGAACCATGCTTAAATCACTCTTCATCGCAATCGGGGGCATCGTCGGACTCATGCTGGTCTGGGTGGCCATACAAGCGCTTTGGCGAAAGACCTTTTCCGATGATTACACGACCGATGATGACGTGCTGGCAGGCCGGAGAAGTTGCGGCAATTGCGGCTGCACGACCATCTGCAAAAACAAGGAAGACAAAATTTCAGCGAATTAAAAAACGTCAGTAAATAACCATATCACATGGCACATTTAGCAGACTTCGATGTCAAAAACAAGTACCAGGCGACCATCCGGAAATCGGAGCGGCTGACGCCAGCCAGTACCGAGGAGATTCGGGAAATCGTGCTGGAAGTCCAGCCGGGTTTTGAATGCCAGGTGGACCAAAGCTTTGGCGTGTTGGTAAAAGCGACCGATGAGTTTGGCAACAAATTCCACCACCGCCTGTACAGCGTGGCCGACCTTCCCGGCAAGACAAACGGCAATCCACTTATCACGATGCTAGTGAAACGCTGCTCCTACGTGGACGACTTCAGTGGGGAGCGCTATCCGGGCATTGCCTCCAACTACCTCTGCGACAGGAGGGTAGGCGACGAAATCACCCTCACCGGGCCGCACAAGTTGCCGTTCGTGGTGCCGGAGGACAAAAACGCCAACCTCATCCTCGTGGGCATGGGCACGGGCATTGCGCCTTTCCGGGCATTTGTAAAGCATATTTACAAAAACGTAATGGACTGGAAGGGCAAAATACGCCTGTTTTACGGTGCCCGCAGTGGCCTTGAACTGCTCTATCTCAACGATGCTGACGGCGACCTGACCAACTATTACGACGAAGCCACTTTCGAGGCATTCCACGCCCTAAGCCCACGCCCGCACATGGCCGACCCCATTGCGCTGGATCAAGCCATAGAAGGACGGGCCGCTGAAATCCTCGAAATGCTGAACCATACCAACACCCATATCTACGTGGCCGGCTACGATAAAGTCAAGGCCATGCTCGACAAGGCGTTTGCCAATATTCTCGGCTCGAAAGAGAAATGGGAAACCCGCAAGGCCGAGTTGATGGCTGGTGGGAAATGGGCGGAGGTTATTTATTGAGAAGTGAAGTGAGAGCGTGAGAGAGTGAGAGCGTGAGAGATGTGAGAGCTAAAACGGCTCGCTCCTCTCACGCTCTCACTTCTCTCACCCGCTCACTTCTCTCACCCTCTAAAAAAGCCTAAAATGTCGGTTCTCATATCATTATTAGCATTGGGCGGTTTGACGCTTTTGTTGGCGGTGCTTATCATCTGGGCCAACAAGAAGCTGTACGTCTTTGAAGATCCCCGCATTGACACGGTGGAAGAGATGCTGCCCCATGCCAATTGCGGAGCCTGTGGGTTTCCGGGTTGCCGCCCATTTGCGGAAGCGCTGGTGACAGGCAAGGCGCTGCCCGGCAAGTGTACCGTCAGTACGGACGAGGGGCGGTTGAAAATCGCCAATTATTTAGGCGTGGGCTTGGGCGCTGAGGAAAAACGGGTGGCACGGCTGGCGTGTGCAGGTGGCACCAACGTGGCGCTGAACAGGGCAAGGTACAATGGCATAAAAACCTGTCAGGCGGCGTCCTTGGTTTCTGGTGGCGGCAAGGGCTGTTTTTGGGGCTGTTTGGGGCATGGCGACTGCGAAGCAGTCTGCGATTTTGATGCCATCACGATGAACGCCTTTTCGCTTCCAGTCGTGGATGTCAACAAATGCACAGCCTGCGGCGACTGCGTGGAGGTTTGCCCAAAGGATTTGTTCTCCCTCCAACCGATAAGCCACCGCCTTTGGGTCAACTGCAAAAACCTGGAACACGGGGAAGACGTTTTGGACGAATGCCAAGTAGGCTGCACCGCCTGCGGCAAATGCGCCATGGATGCACCGGGCAGTTTGATTACCATGATCAATAATTTGCCCGTTGTCAATTATGCTCAAAACCACAATACACAAGTTCCCATTCAGCGCTGCCCTACGGGCGCCATCGTTTGGTTGGACGATAAAATGGGGGCAGTAAAGGGGCAGGAAAGCAAGAAAATTGTTCGGAAGGGGGAAAGGCACGAGGGGTTTTCGTGAGGCGCTGCTTTCCCAAATTACAAGCTAACTCGAATAATTCGGGTTTGCAAATTTTGGTTGGTGTACCAATTTTTTAAAACCAAAAATTTAAAAAAATGAACCTTTCAACCACCTACATGGGCATGACCCTAAAAAGCCCCCTCGTAGTGAGCGCTTCGCCGCTATCGGAGAAATTGGACAATATCAAGAAAATGGAGGACGCCGGGGCAGGTGCCGTGGTGCTGTTTTCCTTGTTTGAGGAACAAATAAAGCAGGAAGCTGCCACTTGGGACTACCTCACTGGCGCAGGCCAAGCACCTTTCGAACAGTCCTTGAAATACCTGCCACAGATGGACGATTTCCGCATGGGCGTTGACCGTTACCTCGAACACATCCGCAAGGCGAAGGAGGCCGTGGACATCCCCATCATCGGTAGCCTGAATGGCATCACCGCAGACGGTTGGGCAACCTATGCCAGGGACTTTGAGGATGCAGGTGCCGATGGCATCGAACTGAACGTATTCTATGTGCCTGCCGACCTCAACGTAAGCGGCCCAGATATGGAGCACCGCTATCTCAATGTTTTGAAGATGGTAAAAGCGCAAGTGGAAATTCCGGTTGCGCTCAAGCTGAACCCGTACTTCAGTGCGTTTGGCCATTCGGCAAAACTGTTCTCGGAGGCTGGGGCCGATGGCCTTGTGCTGTTCAACCGTTTTTATGAACCCGATTTCGACATTGACACGTTTCAAATCGTGAACTCGCTTGAACTTAGTACCGCCAACGAGATTAGACTGCCGCTGCTGTGGCTCGGCATTTTATACGGAAAAATAAATGCGTCGCTTGCAGCCACTACGGGCGTACAGGGCAGCATGGAAGTCATCAAATACCTGCTGGCAGGGGCCGATGTGGCAATGGTGGCGTCTTGTTTGTTTAAAAACGGCATCCAATATATTTACCAAATCCTCGCCGAGCTGGAGGTTTGGATGCAGGCCCATGACTTCCATGCTGTGGACGAAATGAAGGGCGTGATGAGCCAAATGCAAGTGGCCGACCCTGCGGCATACGAGCGGGCGAACTATATCAAAGTGCTGAAGGAGTATAAAATATGAAGGCATTTATTTCCAACCGGCTTCAATAAAAATGAGGAATTAGTGCCTTTGGATGCCCTCTTTTAATCATAAAGTTCTACCTTGGCAATTCAATAGCCAATGAATAGCATCTTCCGACATACCACCGCTTGGGTTTTGTTGCTTTGCCTTGCGGCAACAAACTTGGCCCCACTGTTCTCTCTTGTAGAAAGCAAAGGGTTTGACAAAGTGGTGATTGATGTACACAACGACAGCCTGCCCGCTGAAGGTAAAGAAGAAAAAACGGAATGGTTAAAGACTTTCGTCAGGCATATTGTTCCCAATCCATGCTTTAATTTAGAAATGCTGACACAGCATTATTTTGAATATCCACGCCGTGCTAAACGGCAAATCTTCCTGCCCGTCATCCTGCCGCCTCCGAAGGTTTTGGCCTGATTCATTTCCCATATTTCACATCATTTTTCTTTTCAGGCAACGTCCATTGCGCTGCTACGCAATGCTGTGTACTTGCCTGAAACCTGCTCGCCTATAAGATTGGATAGCGGGAACCTTATCATTGGCTGAACCATGCCCTGTATTCAACAAGCATGGGGCAGCCACCAAACCTTTGTCATGGAATTTTTTGAAAAAACATACCCATTTATTGCAATGGGAATACTCGGAGCGATACTGCTGTTTGCCATTTTTTACAAACCAAAAAAGGAAAAATAGCCCTATGCATCTGCAATGGCTGGGGGCAATGGGCTTCCCCGAATACTTCGGGGAAGCCTGTCGCTGTACAGCTCAATTTGAATATCGGGTCGGAAAGACCTGAGCAATGCTTGGCCTTTTCACAAAACTAACCTATGGAAATTCTTCTTGCCCTTGTCTTTGTCATTGGCTATGCAGCCATCACGTTGGAACACCCGCTGAATGTAAATAAGGCAGCACCTGCGCTCATCACCGGGGTTGTTTGCTGGACGATTTACATGCTGAGCAGCCAGGATGCCCACGTTGTCAACCACCAGTTGGTGGAGCATCTGGGGGAAATGTCCGGCATCATCTTCTTCTTGTTGGGGGCGATGGTCATTGTGGAGTTGATAGATGCCCATGATGGGTTCGAAATCATCACCGACCGCATCAAGACCGACAGCCCACGCAAGCTGCTTTGGATCATTGGCTTCATCACCTTCTTCCTGTCAGCTGTGCTGGACAACCTCACGACCACCATCGTCATGGTTTCGTTGCTCCGCAAAATCATAGCGGACAAACAGGACAGGCTGTTCTATGTGGGCATTATCATCGTAGCTGCGAATGCGGGTGGGGCTTGGTCGCCCATTGGCGACGTGACCACCACCATGCTCTGGATTGGGGGCCAGGTCACCACCGGGGCCATTGTTTCCAAGTTGTTCTTGCCGAGCGTGGCCTGCCTTGCCGTGCCTTTGCTCTACCTCAACTGGAAGATGAAGGACACCGCTCCCAGCCTGCCACCAATCAAGGAAATTAAAGCATACTATACGACAGCTCGTGAACGAAACATCGTTTTCAGCCTTGGAGTGGGCGGGTTGCTGTTCGTGCCAATCTTCAAGACAGTGACGCATTTGCCACCGTACATGGGCATCCTTTTGGTGTTGGGTGTGCTATGGGTGGTGACCGAGCTGTTGCACCACAAGAAGAATTTGGATGAAAAAGGGCGTTACTCGGCAGCACATGCCCTTCAAAAAATAGATGCTGCCAGCGTGCTGTTCTTCCTCGGCATACTGGTGGCCATTTCGGCACTCCAGTCGGCAGGCATGTTGTCCAAGCTGGCGGTCTGGCTTTCGGAAACCATTGGCGACCAAAACATCATCGTCATTGCCATTGGACTACTCTCTGCCGTGATTGACAACGTGCCGCTGGTAGCAGCGTCAATGGGCATGTATTCGCTCGAACAGTTTCCTGCCGATCACAACTTTTGGCTTTTCCTCGCTTATTGCACTGGCACTGGCGGCAGTTGCCTCATCATCGGCTCTGCGGCTGGTGTGGCAGCAATGGGCATGGAGCGGATTGATTTTTTCTGGTACCTCAAAAAAATCAGCTTACTGGCACTGCTTGGATACTTCGCAGGAGTGGCAGTCTATTTATTACAAAATCAAATTTTTTAAAAAATGAACGATAATGCTTTAATCATGTGGCTCATTACAATGGCCATTGTGGGCAGCTTTTGCGCCTATTTCTTTTACCGGGTACTTACGGCAAAAAAGAAACCGGAGCCGGATTCATATACCGGGAATGACGGTGAGAATTAAGAAGCGTAAAATGCCATTGACGAACATTAAAAACCATTTGGGGCTTGACGTTTGTCAATGGCATTCAATGAACAATATCATCCAAAACCCCCTTTTTCAAGGGCATATTTGAGCAAATATTTGCCAAAAATCATTCGTCGTGAAAATCATTCAAAGCATCCTCGTACCCACCGATTTTTCGGCTTGCGCCGAAAACGCCTACCAGTTCAGCTTACACCTTGCCGAAAAATGGAAGTCCTCGGTGAAATTGCTCCATATCGTTTCGCCAGACTTTGGCGTCACGGACTTGCCCGTGCTGGTGGACATTGCCACGAAGGAAAAAATCGAGGTGGCGCTGGAGTTGTTGAAGGACTTCAAGGCCAACGGGCTGGCCAAAGTCATGGAAATGATGCCGAACCTACCTGTGGTTACCCACGACCTCAAAGTGAGCGGCTTGCCCTTCGCAGCCATCAGCACCGTGGCAGAAGAGGAGGGGGTTGAACTGCTGGTAATGGGCACCAACGACTACCATTCCGCTTGGGAAAATGCCTTTGGTACCAATACAACAACGGTCTTAAAGCAAGCGCATTGCCATGTGCTGGTAGTGCCGGAGGTGTCGGCTTATCACAGCTTTTCAACCGTAGGCTTCGCTGCCGACCTTCATGAGACCGACCCCTACCACCTATGGAAATTCTGCAAGCTGGTGGAGCCGTTCCACGCCTTAGTCCACTGTGCCCATATCGAAAAAACGGGCAGCGCCGAAAGGACAAGATTGCGGATAGAGGAATTGAAGGAGTTCTTCGCCAACAACACCGTGGCACTGCAACTCAATTTTCATACTTTGGAAGAAGACACCATCGAAACCGGGCTTGGAGCATTTGTTGACATCTGGAACCTCGACCTGCTCGGCATGTCTTCCCCGCACCGGGATGTTTTCAGCCAGTTGTTCCATAAGAGCATGACCAAACAAATGGCATTGCACTCGAAAGTGCCGCTGTTGGTGATGAAATGAACGTTGTCTAAACAGCTTCAGTGTGTCAATGAAATTGGTTTATACATACCTACAATTTTGTACCGCAACAATTGATGAATGAAGTTCATTAAGTTGGTTGTAAACTAAATAAACTTGCCATGGAACTCCCCTTCACCACTGAGCAATTCTTGGAAATATTCAGTCAATACAACAATGCTGTTTTCCCCATTCAATTCCTGTTCATCGGTTTAGGATTGGGAGTAGTAGCCATGGGCTTATGGCCAAAAAAGAATGCGGGGAGGGCCATCAGCGCAATCCTCGCCCTGCTGTGGCTGTGGATGGGCATCGTTTATCATTGGGGCTTTTTTTCGGACATCAACAAGGCGGCTTTTGTTTTTGGGGCAGCCTTTGTGGCGCAGGGTGTCTTGTTCATTTCCAAAGGCGTTTTGCAAAATAAACTGACCTTCAGCCACAGGCCGACGCCAGCGGTATGGGTAGGCAGCGCCATGATGCTGTATGCACTGGTCATTTATCCGTTGCTCGGCTATGCGCTGGGGCGTGGTTATCCTGCTTCTCCGACCTTTGGGCTGCCTTGCCCGACGACGATATTCACGTTCGGCATATTATTATGGTTGGATAAAAAGCCGCCCATATACCTGTTGATTATTCCGTTTTTATGGTCAATTATCGGCTTCATGGCGGCCATTAAATTGGGCATCCGGGAAGATATTGGATTAGCGGTTTCTGCGGCAATTACCGCATGGTTGTTGATGCGGAATAAACCGATTTAAAGTAGTTGGGGAATTTATTTCTCATCAATCGAGCTACAAAACCGATATACTATGTTTAAATCAATATTTTTTCTCATCGTTTTAATTCATGGCCTTATTCATCTCTTGGGCTTCGCCAAAGCCTTTAACTTCGCCGAAATCAGCCAGTTGACACAGCCCATCTCCAGGCCCATTGGGGCAGGGTGGGGGCTGGCAGCATTGCTGTTTATTCTCACCACCATCATGTTTTTAATGAAAAAAGACAGTTGGTGGATATGGGCAATACCAGCGCTTTTGCTTTCGCAAACCCTAATTATCACGAGCTGGGAGGACGCCAAGTTCGGGACGATGGCCAACCTCATTGTGTTGGCGGCGATTATTGTCGGACTTGGCACGGCCCGCTATTATGCCAATTATAAAAACGAGGTGAAAAGTGGCCTCCTGCGCACCGCTGCCCTTCCTGAAACCCTGCTGACCGAGGCCGACCTGCAACTGCTTCCCTTGCCTGTGCAAAAATACCTGCGATACGTGGGGGCAGTTGGCAAGCCCAAAGTGTATAATTTCAAAGTGGAATTCGATGGCAAAATCCGAAAGAACGAGCAGTCGGAGTGGATGCCCTTCACCTCGGAGCAATACAATTTTATGGACGTATCCACCCGCCTTTTTTTCATGAAAGCCAACATGAAGCACTTGCCCGTTGCGGGTTTTCATAGCTTTAAAAACGGCGAGGCGTACATGGACATCCGGCTGCTGTCATTGTTCAGGGTGCAGTACCAAACAGGCAAGGAAATGGGCATTTCAGAGACCGTAACCTTTTTCAACGATATGTGCTGCATGGCCCCACCCACACTGATTGACCCACGAATTCAATGGCTCGAAACGGACAGCAACAGGGTCAAAGCTGCCTTTACGAACAATGGCATCACCATCAGCGCTTGGCTGTATTTCAACGACAAGGGGCAATTGGTCAATTTCATCTCCAACGACCGCTACGCTGCGGGCGAGGGCAACACCATGCAGCTGCTCCCTTGGGCAACACCATTGCGGGATTATAAAGCCATCAGCGGGCGAGCGATTCCCGGCTTTGCGGAAGCGATATACAGCTATCCCGAAGGCGATTTGGTGTATGGGACTTTTAACATGACACATGTCGAATACAATTGCAAATAGTACCTGCGACACGGCAAGGCTGTCCTTGATAATAATCAAATAGGCCAATGATATTCGACATTGGAAAACAGGAAGCCCATATTTCAATTTTGTGCCCGGATTAATTTATTCATCTTAAACCAATTGCCATGAAAGCACTTATTAAAACCTGCTGTATAGCCCTTTTAATGATGGGCTATGTGCAATTACTGAATGCCCAATTAGGATTGGGCGTGCGTGGCGGCGTGAACATTGCGACCTCGGAATTGGAGGTGAAAATTGATGACAAATGGGACACGGAATGGAATGACTACATGGTCGGTGTGAACGCTGGCCTGGTGGCTGAAATCGGCATCTCCGACAAGTTCGCTTTTCAGCCTGAGCTGAACTTCATCCAAAAAGGCTACAAGTTTGATATCACCAACGGCACTACGCACACAGTGACTACCACACTCAACTACTTTGAGGCTCCCATGCTGATGAAAGGCATGTTTGGGCCAGGCTACCTGAAGTTCAATGCACTGCTCGGACCGACCTTCGGCTATGCCTTCAATGGAAAGGTGGATAGTCCCGAAGGCAAAACTGACATTGATTTCGACTTCGTAAAAAGGTACGACATCGGCGCACTGGCTGGTATCGGCATTAGCTATGACACGGGCAATGGCATTGTCTTTATGGACGGCCGTATGCTGTGGGGCTTTACGAACCTCGACGATTCGGCCAATTCCGACAACGTGAACTGGCACAACCGGGGCTTCAACTTCGGCATCGGTTATATGTACAACCTTTGGTAAGCACTGCTTAGAAGGCGCATCGGGAGGTAAATATTGCCTCCCGATGTTTTTATGAACATACCTGATTATAGCATCAAACCAAAGCCATGAGAGCAATACAATCCTTCCTACCGCACCCCCGGCACACCGAAATCCACCGAATATTTGTACAAGCAAAACCAGCAGAAGCGTGGGAGCTTGCCCGCCACTTTGACGCCGCTGAGATACCTTGGGTGAAGCTGTTGTTCGACATCCGCACCCTGCCGGAGCGGTTTTCGGGCAAGCATGAAACACCGCCGGAAACCAGCATTGGCGTTGACCAAGTGGTGAAAAGCGGCTCCGGCTTCCGGCTTTTGGGCGAAATACCGGGCAAGGAGGTCGTGGTCGGTTCAGTCGGGCAGTTCTGGCATTTGGAAATCCCGTTCAACAGGATTGCCCCCGAAGACTTTGCCGATTTCGACGAGCCGGGCTGGGGCAAGCTCGCCTGGGCAATCGCCGTCGAGCCGTACCGGGAAGGCAGCACCGTCACCATTGAGCTGCGAACGACCGCCACCGACGACCGCAGCTGGAATAAACTCAGCAATTACTTTCGGATCATCGGCATTGGGTCGCACCTTATCCGCAGTTCTGCCATGAAGCACCTGGAGGCAGCCCTTGGCAAGATGAAACTGCCAGACGAAGCGTCCATGCCCTTGCCAGGCGACGAAATCATTGCCGACAGCCGTTATTCCATCACTCACGACATACTTATCGAAGCGCCGGTTCCACTTGTTTGGCGATACCTCATGCAGCTTGGCTGCGACCGGGCCGGGTGGTACAGCATTGACCTGTTCGACCACGGCGGCCTGCCCAGCATTGACTATCTGAAGCCCGAATGGTCAGACCGACAACCTGGTGACCGCCTTTCTGCCACACTCGCTTTGGATAGTTTCTTCGATGTTTATCAAATTGAAAAAAATCGGCATTTCGTCATAGGTGGCGAATCGGAAAAGGCGCATGGACTGCTTAGTCCCTTTAAAATGACCTGGGCTTTCATACTGGAACCCATTGGTGATGATGCCACCAGGCTGCTCGCCCGTGCAAGAATGAAGGCTGCTCCTGCTTGGGCAGAATGGCTTGCCGGGAACGTATTCTACCCACCCGTTCATGGCCTGATGTCGGGGGTGCAGTTGAAGACTATCAAGCAATTGGCGGAGCGGGATGCGCAGGCAAGAAAAGAGGAGATGCTGATTTTGGGGAATATGAACTGAAAAAACTATAATAACCTATCGAAATGAAAACTGATTATGACCGGCTTATTTCATTAGGTGCCCTTGTAGGACTGATGGGTTATGTGCTATCCGGTCCGGTGGGTTTTATGGTGGTAAAAAGCACCTATCCTCAACCGATATGGGCATCTCCGGCTGTTTTTGCCGAAAACTACCATGTCATTCAAGACATGCCCTATTATTTTGGGGTGTTGTTAATTGGGGGCATGCTCATGCTATCCGCAGGTATTTATTTGAAATCAAATACAGAACCTGAAAAAACCCGTTTCCATATTTTGCTTGCCTTGATTTGGACAACGTTTTTTGCTGCGCTGATTTTTTTCAATTACATCTGTCAAACCACTTTTGTGCGCCATTTAGCACTGAACTACAAACCAGAATATGATGCCATGATTTCCACCTTTTCAATGGCGAACCCAATGTCGTTGTGCTGGGCCATCGAGATGTGGGGCTATGGCATTTTGGGCGTTGCAACTTGGCTTATGAGTGCCTATTATGCCGATAAAAACCGGGCAATATATTGACTGCTCATCTTGAATGGGGTAGTCAGTGTCCTGACGGTGGTTTTCACCATCATAGACGTGAACTGGCTCCTGACCACAGTCGGTCTTGCTGGCTATTTCTTCTGGAACGTACTGATGATTGCGCTGATGATATTGATTTACAAGCAATCAAAAAAAATTCACCATGAAAATCAACAAAGCATGGCACGAACAGCATAAAATGCCCAAAAATGCCAATTTCGAGCAGCGGGTTCAATGGCATATGGAGCATTTGAAAAACTGCCAATGCCGAAAAGAAATTCCCAAAAAACTGGTAGAAGAAATGGTAAAAAAGGCATCCAAATTCCAGCTTCATGAATTTAACCGAAAATAAAAAACTGGTTGCCGTCAAACTATTGCATACTGCAATATGGGCAATATTGGCGGGGCTGGTGTTTTATATTTTATATGCGGGAATAAGCGGGAATATAACCTCCATCGTTTATTTCGCTATTGGGGCAATAGTCTTGGAAACACTGGTTTTGGTAGGTTTTAGTTGGCGCTGCCCATTGACTTTGGTTGCCCAAAAATATACAACCGACGATTCGCCAAATTTTGATATTTATTTGCCAGCATGGCTGGCAAAACATAACAAAACCATCTTCAGCATCCTATTTGTTGCAGGAGTGGCAATGGTTGCTTGGCGTTTATTAAATAATTGAGCCATGATTAAATCCGTCCCTCGTTGGCTACTTATTTTCCTGCTGTTTTTCAATGCGATTGGAGCATTTTATGGCAGCTATCATTTCCTCACCGACCCAACTGGGGACAGTTTGCAAGCTCCCCTGGACATGCTCAATGGCTCCATCTTCGAAGACTTTTTCATACCGGGCATCCTGCTGCTACTGGTCAACGGCATTTTGCCCACTGTGGCAGGTCTTGGGTTAATCTTGCGGCGGCCACAGAAGCCGCTTCCCGGTTTCGCCATGCTAAATAACCACCATTGGGCGTGGTCATTGGCACTCCTCTCCGGCCTTGGATTGGTGATATGGATTGTGGTGCAAATCGCTATGTTGGGTTATTGGAAAGCGCCGCCGATTCAGGCAGTTTTTGGCGGGTTGGGGCTTGCGATTACCGCATTGACACTATTGCAGAGCGTGCGGAGTTCTTGTAGCTTGACCATTAATCAATGAAAATATTCATCTCTATTCATGCACGGATTAATAAGCTATTTAAAGATTAAACAAACACCGCTTCTTTCAATAGGAAATGTTTTTTGAACCAATCGCTTGCCAAATTGGACACTTTTTCAAGTTTCCCAACCTCATCGAACAAATGGCCAGCACCCTCTATGATTTCAATTTTTTTGGGGCAATCCAATAGTTTGTAAGCCGCACGGTTCAGTTCCATAACCTGTCCATCCATCGACCCTATTATCAGCATTGTCGGCACTTTTATATGTGTGATTGCATCCGCTGCCAAGTCTGGTCGCCCGCCTCTCAATACCAAAGCCATTATATTGTCCGGCAACTGGGCTGCTGCTCGCAAGGCAGGAGCTGCACCTGTACTTGATCCAAAATACGCCACGTTGAGGTCTTTCAATTGTGGTTGTTCAAAAACCCATTTGGTGATGCCCACCAAGCGCTTTGTGAGTAGCGAAATATCGAAACGGCTGTGGTAGTAGCTATCCTCGTCCTTTGTTAATAGGTCGGCCAATAAAGTAGCCATTCCCGCTTTATTCAGCATTTCCGCCACAAAACGATTCCTCGGGCTTAAGCGCCCACTCCCACTGCCATGCG
>JANPLH010000199.1:0-22713 GCA_031426435.1 Saprospiraceae bacterium
GTCGTGCTTGCCGGCGAGGTAAAAAGCACCGCCTATCTTGACTTGCAGAAGATAACCCGCGAGGTTATCCGCCGCATAGGTTACACCAAAAGCGAGTACATGTTCGAGGCAAACTCCTGCGGCATTCTTTCTGCCATTCACGAGCAGTCGGCCGACATTAACCAGGGTGTAGACCGCGCTGCTAAAGAAGACCAAGGTGCTGGCGACCAGGGCATGATGTTCGGTTACGCCACCAACGAGACCGACAATTACATGCCATTGGCACTCGACCTTTCCCACAAAATCTTGATGGAAATGGCCGATATACGCCGGGAAGGCAAGCGGATGAAGTACCTCCGCCCAGATGCCAAGTCGCAGGTGACCATTGAATATTCTGACAAGAACGTGCCGCTGCGCATTGATACCATCGTGGTTTCTACCCAGCACGACGACTTCGCCGAGGAAACGGTCATGTTGGATCGCATCAAACAGGACGTTATCAACTATGTGATTCCACGGGTGAAAAAGAAATGCTCACAGAAGGTGCAGCGCCTCTTCAAGGAGGGTATCACCTTCCACGTGAACCCGACGGGCAAGTTCGTCATCGGTGGCCCGCACGGCGATACCGGCCTCACTGGCCGTAAAATCATCGTGGACACCTACGGTGGCAAGGGCGCACATGGCGGTGGTGCCTTCAGCGGCAAAGATCCTTCGAAAGTGGACCGCTCAGCAGCTTATGCTACCCGCCACATCGCTAAAAACCTTGTGGCTGCTGGCGTTTGCAATGAAATACTCGTGCAGGTGAGCTATGCCATCGGCGTTGCGAAGCCAACCAATATATACGTGAACACCTATGGCTCCAGCAAGGTGAAAATGAAGGACAGCGAAATCGCTGTTATCGTTGACCAACTGTTCGACATGCGCCCTTATGCCATCGAGACCCGCTTCAAGCTGCGCAACCCGATTTACTCCGAAACAGCAGCTTATGGACACATGGGCCGCACCCCGGAAGTGAAAAAGGTGACGCTTACCAATGGCTCGGGCGAGACCATCACGAAAGAAGTAGAAACCTTCACTTGGGAAAAATTGGACTACGTGCCCAAAGTGAAAAATGCTTTTGGCATCGCATAAACGATTGCCAGCAACATAAAGGGGGCCGTACCGGAATGCTGGTACGGCCTTTTCTTTTAAGGCAAGGGAACGTTTTGCGAAGCAAAAGATTTATAACTTGCCGCTTGGGGGAGATGTTAGACTTTAGACAATAGACTTTAGACAGTGTATGCGAAACTTTAAAGTTTGACGCCTCCATACAAGTTTTTTATCAGCGATAACTCCGACATCAGGCTGTACCCACGTACCCATCTAATGTCTAAAGTCTATCATCTAAAGTCTCAAAAAAAATGGCCGAAATTCGCCAAAAGCAAGTAGCAGAAATGATAAAGCGGCACTTCAGTGTGCTGCTGCAACAAGAGGGAGGGTACATCTACGGCACTAAGGCATTCGTGACCGTGACCAACGTCAAGATGACGCCCGACTTCAACATCGCCAAGATTTACCTCAGCATTTTCAACACTGAGAACAAGCAAGAAGTCATCTTGGAAATGGAGCACCAATACATCAGGCTCAAGCAGGCATTGGCTGCCCGTATCGGCAAGCAGATGCGCAGGATGCCAGAACTCAAGTTTTATATTGACGATACCCTCGACGAAATGTACCAAGTGGACACCCTCTTCCAGCGCCTCGAAGCCGACAATCAAATGGGCCGGGGACGGGAGGAGGAGGAGTGATTCTCAGTTGGCAGTTCGACAGTTGGCAATTGGCAGTCATGTGCAGCTCCCACGTTACTAACTGCCTACTGCCTACTGAAAACTGAAAAGACATACCATGAAAAACACAAGCTTCCTTTGCTTCGCAATGGGCTTTGCTGCCCTTTTTACATCCTGCAATTCCGAGCCAGTGGGCGGCGAATTGGCCAACAGCTACTGGATATTAGCCACCGCCAAATTGGAACGGCAGACCATCCAGTTCCCGAAGGCTGCCGACATCAACCTTGTTTTTACCGAAGGCAAACTATCTGGCAAAGCGCCCTGCAACAGCTTTTTTGCAGAATACACGACCAAGGCCGCTGCCATCAGCCTTGGCAATTTGGGCGTCACCAAGCGGTTTTGCGATGCAATGGACCAGGAAAACGCCTTTATATCCTTGCTTTCCAAAGCCCAGGCCTACTCCATCAAAGGCGACAAGCTCGAAATCTTCAGCACCAACGGACAGCTTACTTTTTTCAGGATGAAAAAAGACAAGGCGGAAACATTGCGCTATGCGCAAGGCGTGGGCAGGTTGGAGAAACAATTCCCCGAACTGGAAAGCGATGATGCACTGCACCTGCACCCCATCATCCGGGTGGACAACCCCGGCAACTATCCCTACCAAGGCACCTTGGTGGACACCAGTTTTTACCAATATTTCAGTCCAGAGATTCGTGAAATCTGGCAGGGTGGGGGCGGCGAAGTATTGGCCGTTGGCCAGTACGGTGGCTTCTTCATCTGTCGGGTGCCAGGCCGCTATGTTTCCAGCGACATTGCCATTTTCAGGATACAAGGCAGCGAGATGCAGCACCTCGAAACCATTGCCTGGGCCTGGTGCGATGAGGGCTGGTGCAACCAACAAGACGCCTGGCTCACCGATGCCGACACCGATGGCCGCACCGATGTGGTACAGCATTATACACTCACTGACGACACCGGAAAAATCAAGGAAGAGCGCCTCACTTTGCTCCTACAAAACGGATCCGGCGAACTGCTGCCCGACCCTATCGCCAAACCGGAAAAGGCGAAATACAAGATGGCGAGGATTTGATTCATTGCTTCATTATTGAATTGCTTCATGGTTACATTGCTTCATTGATTCATTGTTGCCCGCTAACGACAACCTACACTATGAAGCCATGAAGCAATGTAACCATGAAGCAATGAAGCCATGTAACCATGAAACCATGAAATCATTTTCTTCCTACCTTTGCGTACTCAAAACACTATGACGCCGTTTAGCGTTAGTTAAGCAATACAATTTCCACATGCAAAATCAACCTGCAAAGCTGGTAGAAGCATTCAACGAAAAGGGCGACCCTATCAGCCCGGTACTGCCTGAGGATCAGAAGAACTTCCTGATTGACATTGACGGAACGGTCTGCGACGACGTGCCCAACGAGCAGCCAGAACGCATGGCCACCGTGCCACCCTACCCGGACGCCCTCAAAATCTGCAACAAATGGTACGAAGACGGGCATGTCATCACCTTCTTCACCTCCCGCACCGAGGCACATCGGGAAGTGACCGAGGTTTGGCTACAAAAGCACGGCTTCAAGTACCACTCCATCATCTTCGGCAAGCCACGGGGCGGCAACTACCATTGGATTGACAACCATATCGTGCGGGCTACCCGCTTCAAGGGCAAGTTCACTGACTTGGTGGTGAAGAACCACGAGATTGAGGTATTTCAAGGGTAGGTTTTGCTACGCAACTTTACCTTCTTTACATGCTGTTTTATAAACTCTTCACAAAAAACTACCTTCGCATTGCGAAAGCAGGCACCAACTTGCAGTGCCTTTGTTCAACCAAACAAAACAACTATGGGATTCTGGTTCAAAAAGCGGCCAACGCCAGCAGCGGGTAATAAAGAAGAGAATGACGAGCAATTTTTTGCAGACCTGCGCAGGCGGGAGTTCGACAGGCTCGACCGACAGCGGCATATCTATCTTGACTACACTGGCGGCAACCTGTATGCCCAAAGCCTGATTGACAAGCACTTCTCCTATTTGCGGGAGGCCGTCTATGGCAATCCGCATTCCACCAACCCTACTTCCCAGCTTTCGACCCTCAACGTGACGGAGGCCCGTGAAAAAGTGCTACGCTTCTTCAATGCACAGGACGATTATCACTGCATTTTCACCGCCAATGCCTCCGGTGCGCTGCAAATCGTGGGCGAGTGCTACCCTTTTTGTGAGGACAGCCAGTTCGTGCTCACCGCCGACAACCACAACTCGGTGAACGGCATCCGAGAGTATTGCCAGAGCAAAGGCGGCCACTACGCCTACTGCCCGCTGCACTACGAAGACCTGACCATTGACGAGACTTCGCTCGACGAAATGCTGCATCAGCACGCCAGTTGCAAGCAAAAATTGCTGGCATTCCCTGCCCAATCGAACGTTTCGGGTGTGAAGCACCCGCTGTCGTGGATAGCCAAGGCGCAGGCCCTCGGCTGGGACGTGCTGCTCGATGCCGCCGCCTACGTGCCCACCACCCGCCTCAACCTCAAGCAGGTGCAGCCGGACTTCGTTTCGGTTTCTTTTTATAAAATTTTCGGATACCCGACGGGTATCGGGTGCCTGCTGGTCCGCAAGTCAAAGTTCGATTTGTTGAAAAAACCGTGGTTTGCCGGCGGCACGGTGACAGCAGTTGCTGTCAATTATGGCGGATACTTCCTCGCCGCCGACCACGAGCGCTTCGAGAACGGTACGGTGAACTACTTGGACATCCCCGCCATCAGCCGTGGCCTCGATTTCATCGAAAGCATCGGAATGGAGCGCATCAACCGACGTGTGAAGCACCTAACTCAAATGCTCATCCAACAGATGCTCGACCTCCGGCACGACAACGGCCAGCCGCTCGTCCGCATCTTCGGCCCGACGAACCTTGACGTAAAGGGCGGCACCATCATCTTCAACGTCAGCGATGGCGAGGGCCATGCCTTCCCCTTCGAGGAGGTAGAGCAACGGGCCAATTCTCAACTCATCTCCCTGCGCACGGGCTGCTTCTGCAACCCCGGCATTGACGAAGTCAACAACTGCGTGACGACGGAGGAAATGGCCAAATATTTCAGCTCCCGCAAGACGGGAAACATGCACGATATGTTCGAGTTTTTGGGCAAAATGCGGGGCGCCATCCGCATCTCGGTGGGCATACCTACGTCGGTGGGGGATTTGGAGCGGTTTATCCAGTTTTTGCAAGGGTATCGGAATAAGGTGGCGGTGCGGGAGGAGGAGCAGGTGGCGGCGTGAGTGCTAAATCCTTTTGTTCCCTTCGGAATAGAAGGATTTAGCACTCATTCCCAAACATCGCTCAATCAGCCATATAATACCACCAATCATCATGTTTAGTGGAATATTTTTCGTAATCTCCTTTTATGCTGTCATGCCCTAACGAATTGTAAACCACGACTTCTGTAGCATTCCAGTGCCAAAGCTGCTCAAAAGAAAGCTGGAAAGAATTGTTTCGCTTTTCATATTGATAAGCCCTTATGCCCATAATATTTAATTGTGGAATCTCCAGAATATATTTCCCAATCAATGCCTCCAATTTTTCAGGATATTGGCCATTAGCTATTTTGTAATTGTCAATTGCTTCAATAAGTGGTTTAGACTTTAGTATCATGCTTTCACGGCTAATAGCTGCTGCCTTTTCGACGGCAAATCGGGATGTGAGCAAAGCTATTAAAGGAAACAAAACAATGAACAAAGGTGCAGGATTGAACTTATAGTCGGTTTTGGTTTTTAATTTTAGAATACGATAAATGAAAAATGCAGTAATAGAGATAGACACTATTAATAACTCATAATTCAGGCCTTTTGGTTCATGAATGCCTATGGCTATCTGCATCGGAAAAAATAGAAATAAGGGAATCATCGCCAGCAAGGAAGGATAAAACCCGTTAGTCCATTTGTTGAGTTTTCCACCCTTTTCGTTACGGATTTCGATAATGAGCCAAATCAAGCCAAACGGAATAAATACCAAACCTATATATCCTATCACATGGACAAACCGCGAGATGGCGTGTGAAAAATCATTTTCAGGGCCGGGCAAGAACGGTGCAACGGAGGCTACCACAATCCCAAGGGTTACGAGCAAAAAGATGAACCAATTTCGACGTTCCATTATTTGACGGTTTAAGTTAAGGACAAGGTTTGGCCTAAAGACTGAAAACAATTCGACATAAAACCGCCTTCGAGCAGCTTTCATGCCGTACTTTTTCAAATCGGAAAGATATTTTTCCAACAAATCGCCTTCAATTTCCTCCCGGAATTCGGGATGAACAATATAGCGAAACAATGCCAATGCCCAGCTTGGAGGTTGACTTTCAAATTGTCCCATAGTGCCAGGCAAGTTTTGGTATCGACTCCCAGAGGCCATTGCGTTGCTCCCTGTTTCGAGCCATAATCTTTTGCCCTTCAGAGGTGATTGTGTAGTAGCGTTTGCGCTTGCCGCCTCGCTCTTTGGTGGCTTCGCCAAAATTGGACGTTACCCAGCCTTTGTCCTCCATTCGCTTGAGAACGGTTTGTATTGCTCCTATGGCTGCCGACCTGCCCGTGCGCTTTTCCAACTCTTCAATTATACCGATGCCATAAGCCTTACCATCCATAATGGCGACGGTCAACAGTACCAATTCTTCAAATTCACCCATTGATGCTTATTTTTACCACAAATGTAGTATTGTAATTTTATATTTACAATAAATGTAGTAAAAATTTTGAAAATAAAATGAAATCTATTTCAGCATTTCAAGCTTTCCACATTCCCGCAACGTTATCACCCGCCAGTTCGCCAGCACTTTTTCCACTTCCTTCACTTGCTTTGCGGCCATGGCAACGAGGAAAACCTCCCGCTCCAGTTTACCAAAAATGGCATGGTCGAAGTATTCCGCCACGTTGCGGTGCAGGTTGGGCTGGAAGAAACGGGTGGCGTTGCTCCAGTTGTCGAAGCCGAGGCTGGCACTGAGGCAGAGGTTGGCCAAAGTGTCCACATCTGACGAAGCATCGGTGTAGAGCAGCACGGAGAAAGTATGCCAATTCGAGGATTTCAGGGGTTGCAGTTCATCGTGGATGGGCAGTTTTTTGCTTTCCTGATAGAGGTGCCCAGTAGCCCCTTGGGGATTCGGCATGTTTTCCACCAACACCAAGTCCTTGTAGCACCGCCCCGATGAAGGCTGCGGTATGCTCTCGATGATGGCCTGCACGGGGTTGATGAGGCGGGCGGCCACCACTTCGGGCTGGGTGGTGGGGTTCAGGCGCACCGGCACGATGCCGAGGTCGAGGTGCAGCGCCTCCGCCGAGGGCTTGAAGTGGAAGCCAAGCTGGTTCCAGGCAAAGCGGGCCGTCTCCCATTCGCCGAGGGCGGTGGCAGCGATGCCGAGCGTTTCCCAGAGGTTTTCATCGAAAGCATTGTGCTCCACGGCACGAAGGCAATAGTGAAAAGTGGGCTTCCATTCCATGCGTGAGCGGTAAGTGCGGCTGAGGAAGGCAAAAGGCACCGACCAATCGGGCGCCATTCGAGCGAGGCGCTTGCAGAGCTTCACCGCATTATAGACGTCGCCCCGGCGGTCGTACTCGACTACAAGGCGATAAAGCTGCTCGGCAGCGTCGTTTTGCGGATTTTGTGAAGACATTAGATGATAGACTTTAGATGATAGACTTTAGACAGTGTCTGGGTCAACTCCAAAATCCAAGTAGTTTCAAAGATAGGCAAGCATAGTACAAATTGCAAGCGAAGATGGTCCAATAGTATTTGCGCCGCCCATCTAATATCTAAAATCTATTGTCTAATAGCTGTCAGCTAACGTCCGTCTCCCGCTCTGCCTTCGTCTTATCGAAAACATCCCGGTTGAGGAAAAAGGAAGCATCTTGGTTTTCGCCCTCCCAAGAGGGTGGCTGGCGATGTTCGTCGGCCTCGATTTCTTCTTTGTACCAGTAAGCGGTGAACACGCCCACGATTGCGCCAAGGAGGTGGCTTTCCCATGAAATACCCTCCTGGTTGGGCAAAATACCACCAAGGTAGCCGCTATAAAGCACCGTAACGATGAGCGCAAGGATGATGGATTTGATGCTACGGCGGAAGATGCCGCTCCAAAAAACGAAGCTCAACAGCCCATAGACCACCCCGCTGGCACCAATATGAAAGACCTTCCGAGCAAACAACCATACGGCAAATCCTGTTAGCAGGTATATCATCATCATGCTGCGCAATGCCACCCGTCGGTAGAAGTACATGATGATAAAGGAAAGCACAAAAACCGGGGCAGAGTTGGAAATGAGGTGCTTGAAATCGTCGTGGATAAGCGGGGCGAACAATACGCCCCGAAGTCCAAAAACTTCCCTTGGGAAAACGCCATACGCACCAAAATCAAGGTTGGCGAAGGCCTCCACTAAAAAAATGCCCCACAGGACCACCATGAACTTGAAGGGTAGCCGAAGGCTTCTGAGAATTCGTTGTTTTTGTTCTTGCATGGTGCTGGAATAAGGTTTTGGTAATGCCGTGCGGCAACTTGAGCGGTTCTCATGAATGTTAAAAAGGTGGGAAACAACCAAAAAGTTGAGCGAATCGAAGTGTAAAGATAATTACCTGGCAATATTTCCAGCTTGCACCACCGCCCAACTTTTTATAAAAGGCATATCTTGCCCCGGGTTTGTAAGGATTGGAAGATTGAAGGGTTGGAAACCACATTGACAACAAACTAATTAACAACCACAATATGAAGCAAGCATTTTTTCTACTGATAATGGTAATGATTTTGGCAGCCTGCAACCAGGACAAGCCATCAACGCCAGCGGCCACAACGCCACCACCCGCTGCCGCACCAGCACCAACCTTACCTAGTGTCCCTATCGAACTGGTAAAACAACTTTGGGCCGAAGGCACCCAAGTGGACTATATATTCTACGATTACCCGTTTACCATGAGCCTCTCCGAAAAACCAGCCGTACAAAATGCCGTCCGCCATATTGCAGAAACCACATCACCGCAGAAGCCAGGGTGCAAGCCCATGGGCCGTGTCACTTATCAGATTAAAGGTGAAATCGTCCTGGAAGGCGAATATTTCTTTAGCCTCGGCTGCACCTACTTTGTTTTTGAAAAAAACAGGGTGAAAACCTACTCCAACATGATGACCGACGAGGCCATCCAGTATTTCAACGCACAGATACAACAGGCTGTGAAGATGTCGCAGCAAATGCAACCACAGACTGGGCAATAAATTAGCAGACAGGGTTTGACAGTTGACATTCGGGCAATGCTTGCTTGGCAATGACTGCAAACTGCCCACTGCCGAACTGAAAACTGATTCAAAATGCGCCTTGCCGTCATTGATTGTGGCACCAATACCTTTCACCTGCTCGTCGTGGACGTGCGACGCGACCATCGTTTCGAGCAGGTTTACAAGCAGCGCCAATACGTGCGGCTTGGACAGGAGGGGCTTGACCAAATCGGAGCGGCACCCTTCCGTCGAGGGATAGACTGCATTGCCGTTTTCAAGGAAAAAATGGAAGAATTGGGCGTGGAACGCTACCGGGCGTTCGGAACCGAAGCGCTTCGCAGGGCCAATAACGGCCAAGCCTTCTTGCAGGCCGTACAGGACAGCAGCGGTGTGGAAATCCAATTGATTTCCGGCGACGTGGAAGCCCGCCTCATCCACCTTGGCGTGAAGCAGGCAGTGCCTTTTTTTGAGGGGAAAACCCTAATCATGGACATTGGCGGCGGCAGCGTTGAGTTCATCATCGCCAGTGAAGACGAGGTGTTTTGGGCGCAAAGTTTCCATATAGGGGTACAGGTTTTGTTCTCCCGTTTTCAAAAAAACGACCCCATTCATGCCAATGAAATAGCGGCCATCTATCAACACTTCGATGAGGTTTTGGAGCCGCTGCACGTCGCATTGCGCCAGCACGAAACGCCGCTGCTCACGGGCGCATCAGGCTCATTCGAGGTGGTAGAGGACATGCTCGTGCGGGAACGGCAGCACCCATTGTACACCATCATTTCCACATCCGAATTTTATAAAATCCATGAAAAAATCATCACTTCCACCCATGATGAGCGGCTTCAAATGCCCGGCCTGCCGCCTCAGCGGGCGGAGCTGATTGCCGTAGCCTTTATACTGATGGACTATGTGATAAAAAAGGCGGGCATCCAAAAAATCGTCACTTCGGCCTTTGCCATGAAAGAAGGGATGCTATTGGAAATGGGAGAGGGAGTTAGAAATTAGAAATTGGGAAATTAGAAATCGAAGATTCACGCAAGTAAATTGGGGGAAATGCCCCTAATGCCCCTTGGATGCTAACAGATACCAATGCCCCAGCATCCCGCAAAGCCCGAACCCAACAGCATTTAAGCTGCCGTGCAATGCCCGCATCATTGCGATGTCGAGCCAAGGAACGGGGGCAATGAAACGGCTACCATATAGGCCGGCCAGCAACATGCCGCCCAGCAAGGCCACTCCCGAAACGGCCCACAACCACCTGATTTTCAAGGGATTGTTACTTAAAAAAGCCAACCGCAAGTGCATCGTGCCGACCGATACTGCCGACAGTGCCATGAGCCAGGCACTGGCCAGTTCCCAATCGGTGCCGAAGCCGAGTTGCGTGAGCGTGATGCCAACCGCCAGTAACCCCACGGCTGCTATGGCGAAGTAGCAGGTTATTTGGTGCCAAACACGGTTGCCCAATTGCACCGCAGCAAGGCCCGCCAACAAGGGCAATATGAACCCGGCGTAGTGAAAATGGACGATGGTCAGGAAGACGATTTCAGGATTGAAACCAAAGGGATAAAAGCCTGCCCGCTCCATGAGCGCCCAAACGCCTGCCACCGCCAAATAGGCCATGCCCGCCGACAAGCTGAATGATGCTGCATTGCACCAAGCACCTTGAATAATTTGTTGCAGACCGACCCAAGCGAGCGCCGAAAGCACGGCCATCCACGGCAGCGCCAACAGCACGGCCACCCAGCCATTTTCCATCGAAAAAGCAAGGGCAAAGGCCGCCGCCGCTGGCAGTTGCCAGTTTTGTGCGCTCCGCAAAATTTTTGAAGTTGAAAACGGGGCTGTGCGGGCCAGCACGCCCATTGCCAAAGGCACCACCACCAGCGGGGCCAGCATTAAGATGCCCCTGCCCCAATCGGCATCGAGTGGGTTCGGCAGCTTGGCCAGCATCCATAGCAGCCAAATGCCAAAGCCTATCAAAATCCGGTGTTTTTGGAACCCCATGACTATCAATTTCCGAATTTCTCCATTTCCAATTTCATCCTGCGCAACGACTGCTGCACGAACCGCCGCTGGAACACCCTTGCCACGGGCTTGAACAAGGTCGGCAACCAGTGTCGGGGTTTGGAGAACGCCTTGAGGTCGTACCAAACCGTGTCGTCGGCCAGCCATTCGACGCTGAAACGCTCCTCGCCACACTCGGCATGGTCGGGCAGGGTACCATAGGCAAAACCGAAGCGGCGGTCGGTGCCGGTGCCGTCCAAGGTATAAACAATGCGGCAACCGTTGAGCCAGTGCATCCCAAAAATCCGGGCGACCATCGCTAGGTTTTGGCCGACTTGGATGGGTGCTCCCTTGGGTTCTATCCATGCCCAGCTAGCGGGAAACATCTTCCATTGCCGAAGGGCATCACAAGCTGCCCGGTAAACAGCCTCGCCCTGACCGAGCAGCACCCGGTTGCGGTCGTTGTCATAATTAGGCAAAGGAACGGAGTCGTTGGAGGCACCTACTTCGGTGTAGGCGAAGGGCATATTAGCCTGTTTTTTCAAGAAAAACTGCACCAAGTCGGCACTTGGTTTTTGGATAGAAACCATGTTTCAATATTTACTGACATTCGAACAGCCCATTCTAAAATGAGTTTTGAAAAATAAGTAGAACTTTTTAACCCATAAAAATTGAAATTTACGGCTTGAAAAATCCGAAGTTCCAAAACGCCAATCATCCAATACGCTGTTATGAAAGCCATCATCCCCGTAGCAGGAGCAGGAACGCAGTTGAGGCCGCTGACCTACACGCAGCCCAAGCCCCTCATACCAGTGGCGGGAAAGCCCATTATTACTTTCATCGTTGACCAACTGAAGGCGGTGGGCGTCAAGGAATTCATTTTCGTGATTGGTTATTTGGGGGAAAAAATTCGGGAATATATCGAGCAGCAGTACCCCGATTTGGATAAAAAATTTGTGCTGCAAGAACAGCGCCTCGGCTCCGGCCATGCTATCTGGTCGGCAAGGGAGGTGCTTTGGGGCACCGACGAACTGATCATTTACTTCGGCGACACGATTTTGGAAATGGATTTCGATGAAATGATGCGCTGCCCCACTTCCTGCCTTGCCATTAAAAAAGTTCAGGAACCAAAAGGCTTCGGCATCGTTGAGTTCGACCAAAACCAGCAGGTGAAAAGGGTGGTGGAGAAACCGAAAATACCAATGTCGAACATGGCACTGGTCGGCCTCTACAAGATTAAGGAAGTTGACCAGCTACTCGATGCCCTTGGCCAAAACATCGCCAATGACCTGCGTACCGAGGGTGCCTTCCACCTCACCGACGGCCTCATGCGGCTGATAGAACAGGGCGTTCCATTCAGCACCTGCACCGTCAGCACCTGGTACGATTGCGGCAAAAAGGATACCCTGCTCGAAACCAACTCCCTCCTTTTGGACAAGGAAGGCTATGCCAGCCACAACCTGCCAGAGTTCGACAACAGCATCATCATTCACCCCGTGAGCATCGGCAAGGGCTGCCGCATCAGCAATTCCATCATCGGGCCTCACGCCACCATCGGCAGCAATGCCGCCATCGAGTCGTGCATTGTGCGGGACTCCATCATCGGCAACTATGCTTCGCTAAAAGAGGTAGTGATGAAAAAATCGGTGATTGGGAACGATACCTCCATCACGGGCTTCCGGCACAGTTTGAACATTGGCGACAATACGGAAATAGATTTTAGTTGATGGTTTCATGGCTGCATGGTTTCATGGTTTCATGGATGCATGGCTTTATGGAAGTCTCATGAAAAAAATCTGTTTAAGACTCTTTGCCCAGTCGCCAATCACCTATAACTACCATGACGATATTCTCTGACGAACATTATATGAAACAAGCTTTGCTGGAGGCAGAAGCCACCTATGCAGCAGACGAAATACCAGTGGGTGCGGTCGTTGTTTGCCGTAACCGCATCATCGCAAGGGCGCACAACCAGACCGAACTGCTGACCGACGTGACCGCCCATGCCGAGATGCTGGCCCTTACCGCCGCAGCCAACTCGCTCGGCAGCAAATACCTCAACGACTGCACACTTTACGTAACCTTGGAGCCTTGCGCCATGTGCGCCGGGGCGCTGGCCTGGGCGCAGTTAGGCAAGCTGGTGTATGGGGCCATTGATGAAAAAAGGGGATTCATGCGCTTTGGTCGGGAGCTGCTTCACCCAAAGACGCAGGTAGCCTATGGCGTTTTAGAGCATGAATGCGCCGATTTGATGAAGCGATTTTTTCAAGGAAAACGAGGCGGGGAATAAAGGCGAAAACCCTATGCTGCAAAATGCTTCGTATATTTGTTGTCGAGACTTCGAAATCAAATTGTCGAAGCTGGCTCATACATGGCTCACAAAATATTAGCTCATCCATTTGCCCACCTGACGACTGCCCTACTGGTAACCTTTGGCATTCTTGTCTGCATTTTTCCTCAAGAGTTTTCCCTGCTGTCCTGGGTGGTCAATTACGCCGTGCAACTCATGGTATTTTACCTAGGGTTGGGCCTCGTATTTTTGTTGCTCAAACAGCCTCGGCTTACCTTTATATGCTTCGGCGGCTGCCTATTTCTTTGTTTCTATCTTAAGTTTTCGACAAAAAACAACTACATAGACCGCTGGCGCAACGCTATCTTGGAGGATTACCGCCACAAAGAGGTGCAGGTGAACCTTAAGGTTGGCCAGTTCAACCTCTCCAACGGCAACGACCCAGCCGACATATCCAAGGCGCTTCGGGAGTCAGATGCCGACCTGCTCTCCATCCACGAGGTGACGCCCGGCTGGGAACAATGGCTGGAGGACTCCTTGAAGCAAGCCTATCCCTATCACCACACCATGGTTGACCTCGGCATGTTCGGCATGGCCCTCTACAGCCGTTTCCCATTGGCCAGTGTTGACACGTTTTACTTTGAAGAAATACCCAACCTGCGTGCCTGCCTGCAAAAAAGTGGAATAGACGTTTGCGTCGTGAGCGTGCATACGGAACCAGCGCTCAATACGTATAGCCGCAAGCGGCTCGAAGGCCATTTGGAAACGCTCATCACCCAAATCAGCAGCATGGAAGACATGCCCTTGTTGGTCACAGGCGATTTCAACGCCGTATCGTGGTCGTCGGAGCTGCAACGTTTCATGGAACAGGCGGGGCTGCTCCAAAGCCGGGTAGGCTTCATGGATGTGCAGCGCTCCATGGGGCACGTGCCCATTGACCATATCTTCCATTCGCCAAGGCTGGGCTGTGCCGATTTCGCCAATTTCAGCGACAAGGGCGGGCGGCACCTTGGCATCATGTCCACTTTCCACATCAACCAATTGGCCACCCATGTTAAAAAAACGGCTCAATAGCTTCCGCTATGCCTTGGCTGGCCTCGCCGATTTGGTTGGCTCTCAGCCCAATGCTATAATCCACCTCTTCGCTGCCGTTGTCGCTGTTTGTGCAGGCTTCTACTTTGAAATTGACCGTATGGAATGGTGCCTCGTGGCACTCTCCATTGCCTTCGTGCTGGCTGCGGAAGCCTTCAACACTGCCTTGGAGCACCTGACCAACCTCGTTTCGCCCGAACACCACCCACTGGCGGGCAAGGCCAAAGACGTGGCTGCAGCTGCGGTACTGCTAGCTGCTATTGGCGCAGCCACAGTAGGTGTTTTTGTCTATTTGCCAAAAATATGGGCACTGATTTAGGCAGTGCTTTCCTGTGACGCTCTTTGCTGAACATTCTCGTCGTGCTTACCTCAGCTTCAAAAATTTGAATTAGGTTGCCTCTCGGCCCACGTGCCTAAAGGCTTTCTCACCGTTCACAGCCACACGCTTGCACGGGTGAATTCTACCCCTGCAAATGCCATTGGCGCATTACCTTTGCTGCGCAACCATTAAAATTATTCCACTTTCAATGCCGATAAAATTCATCCGATACTTACTCCCGCTTGCTGTATGGTGCCTGCTCCTCACCGCCTGCAACAGCGACCTCATCTTCGATGAAAGCAAAGACATCCCAAACGCCTCTTGGAGCTATGACAATCCGATCCCCTTCGAGTTCGAGGTGAAAGACACCACCAAAACCTACCAGGTGCTGCTGGAAATAACCCATGCGGGCGACTTCGGCTTCCAGAACTGCTACGTTCAAATCACCACCCGTTTCCCCAACGGGGAGGAAAAAAAACAAGCCGTCAGCCTCGAACTGGCAGCACAGTCAGGCATCTGGAACGGCGAGTGCAGCGGCAATACCTGCTCCCTCGAAATACCCCTGCAAGCCAAGGCCCGCTTCAAACAGCCGGGCAAGCACAGCATCAACGTTGAACAGTTCATGCGGGTGAATCCATTGCCGGGCGTTAAATCTATTGGATTGAAAATCAAGCAGCTGAAATAAGTGGGTTTAGATGGTTGAACAGGTTTAGAAGGTTTAGAATGCCCCTAACTAAACCTTCTAAACCCTTCTAAACTTCCCTAAACCTCCGCAAATGATTAATTTCTTCTCCATCAACGGCGAACTGGTTCCCAAGGAACAAGCCTCCCTCGGCGTCACTGACCTGGCCATCCAGCGGGGCTATGGCCTCTTCGATTATTTTGTGGTGAAAAAAGGCCAGCCTGTCTTTTTCGACGACTACCTCGACCGGATAGAGCAATCGGCCAAGTGGCTGCGATTGGAACTTCCAGTGACGAGGGAAGCATTGCGCCAGCAAGTCATGCAGCTCATTCGGGCCAATGGCGAGCAGGAGGCAGGCATCAAAATCATCCTGACCGGGGGCTACTCCGACGACGGCTACTCTCCCGAACGCAGCAACCTCGTCATCCTCGAAATGCCGCCGCCTGTTTACCCCGTCAGCAAGTTCGAGCAGGGCGTGAAGCTGATGCTGTACGAATACCACCGCACCTTCCCCAGTGCCAAGACCATCAATTACCTCGTTGGTATTTATTTGCTGCCGCAACAAAGGGCCGCCAATGCCGAAGACGTGCTGTTCCATTCCGAAGGCCATATTTACGAGACCACCCGTGCCAATTTTTTCATCGTCAACAACGACAATACCATCGTCACGGCCAGCGAGGGCATCCTGCACGGCGTCACCCGCAAGCACCTGCTCGAAGTGGCTCGCCACCATTATGCCGTGGAGGAGCGCCGCCCGTCTTTGGCTGAATTGCATACCGCCAAGGAAGCGTTCATCAGCAGCAGCACCCGCTTGCTCATGCCCGTGGTGCAGGTGGATGATGTTGTGATTGGGGATGGGAAGCCAGGCCCTGTCACCCGCCATTTGCTTGAGTTGATGAAGGTGGAGGTGGAGCGGTATCTCGAAGGTCATTAATCGTCATTCGTCATTGTGGTCATTGGCCATTGTAGTCATTAACTATAATGACCAATGACGGCGGAGCCGCAATGACCAATGACAATCACAACACTGTCAAATCAATGAATTCCAACTGTTCCGGGAAGTCCGTCGTGAAGTGAAGGCCCCGGCTCTCTCGCCGCATGGCTGCCGAGCGGGTGATGAGGTAGGCGATGGTGATGAGGTTGCGAAGCTCACAAAGCTGCGGCGAAATGGTGGTCTTGTGGTAAAGGTCCTCCGTCTCTTTGTACAGCAAATAAAGGCGGTCGCTGGCACGCTGGAGGCGCTCGTTGGAGCGCACGATGCCCACATAGTAGCTCATCACATCTTTCAATTCCTTCATGCTTTGGGTAATGAGAATCAACTCCTTGGGGTCGGTAGTGCCTTGGGCGTTCCAGTCTGGGATGGGCGCTGCGGGCATTGCAATGCCATCAATTTGCTCCCGAACATCCAAGTAAATGCGGTGGGCGAACACCATTGCCTCCAGCAGTGAATTGGAGGCGAGGCGGTTGGCGCCGTGGAGGCCCGTACAGGTGCATTCGCCAGCGGCGTAGAGCCGGTTGATGCTGGTATGCCCCATTTCGTCGGTCATGATGCCGCCGCACATATAATGGCAGGCAGGCGTCACGGGTATCATGGCCGTCATCGGGTCAATGCCGATGCTCAGGCATTTTTCATAAATGGTGGGGAAATGCGCCACGAAGCCCTCCTTGTCGAGGTGACGGCAGTCAAGGTACATGTGCTCAGCACCCTGTATTTTCATCTCCCGGTCAATGGCCCTCGCCACAATGTCACGGGGAGCGAGGCTGCCCCGCTCGTCGTACTTTTTCATGAACTCCTCGCCTTGCGGGGTTTTCAGCACCGCCCCGAAGCCCCGAACCGCCTCCGACACAAGGAAGGACGGGTTGTCGCCCGCAGGGTTGTAGAGCGCCGTCGGGTGGAACTGCACGAACTCCATATTCTGGATGCGCCCCTTCGCCCGATAGACCATCGCCATGCCATCGCCGGTGGCAATGACGGGGTTGGTGGTGTTGCGATAGACCTGCCCTGCACCGCCCGTGGCCAGCACGGTCATGCGGGCCAGCAGCGTTTCGATTTCGCCTGTTTGTTTGTTCAAGGCATAAGCGCCGTAGCACTCGATGCCGGGTGTCACCCTCGTGACAGTATGCCCCAAATGGTGTTGCGTGATGATGTCAATGGCGAAATAATGCTCCATCACCGTGATATTCGGCGTGAGGTCGGCCTGTGCGCTGAGGGTGCGCTGCATTTCCCATCCCGTGAGGTCTTTGTAGTGCAGGATGCGGTTTTCGCTGTGGCCGCCCTCCTTGGCGAGGTCGTAGGCTTCGCCCTTGTTTTTGTCAAAACGGGCGCCCCAGTCAATGATTTCCTGCACCCGGTCGGGGCCTTCCTTCACCACGATTTCCACGATTTTTTTATCACAAAGCCCGTCGCCAGCGATAAGCGTGTCTTCAATATGCTTTTGGTAGCTGTCCGTTTTGAAGTCCCAAACGGCGGCCACGCCACCCTGAGCATAGCGGGTGTTGCTCTCGGTTTCGTTGGTCTTGGTGAGCACGGTGATTTTCAGGTCGGGGCGCTCTTGCGCAATTTTCAGGGCGAAGGTCAGCCCGGCAATGCCGGAGCCAAGCACGAGTAGGTCACTTTGAATCATGGTCAGAACGGTTGACGGCGAACGATATAAGGTTGGTGGTGCAACCGTTGTTTCGCTCCCGCAACAAAGGTACGAAGGCAGAAGCCAAACGACGTTTTCCATTAACAGGAAAGTTGGGCATTGGTTTAGGCGGTGAATGCTTTCAAGCGGGGTTAGCTGCTTGTTCCATCGCTTTTAGGAGGGAAGGATTTAGCTGCCAATTTGCTTAAAAAAGGGTAACTGAACACGACCAACAGGATAAGGGCCACACCCCCATAAAAGCCCGGCGAGAGCTCCTTTTGCTCACCGAGGATGAGCCAGGCCAGGAAGATGCCATAGACGGGTTCGAGGTTCACGGTGAGATTGGAGGCAAAGGCGGTGAGGTACTTCATGGCACGTAGGCAAAGCACCCAGGTAAGGGTGGTGCAAAGCAAGGACAGCACGATGAGCAGGGCCAAGTCTTTTGCCGAAGGCAACAAGACAGCACCCGGCTCGGCATAGAAAAAAAACGGCAGCACGGCGCTTAGGAACAGCCATGCACTCGACATCTCGATGAGGGTGATGGGCAGCGGCTCGGCGTTGTTTATCCATTTTTTGTTCAAGGTGCTGAACACCGCAGCAAGCAGGCTGGACAGCAGCCCAACGGCGATGCCGAGGTGCATTTTCACGTCCACGTTCTGCACGATGAGGGCCATGCCCGGCACAATGAGGAAGCCCACAAGTATTTCGTTCCAGTGTACCCTTCGGCGCATGATGAGCGGCTCGATGAGCGAGGTAAAAAAGGCGCAGGTGGCCATGCAGACCAGCGTGATACTGGCATTGGAAAGCTTGATGGCCCCATAAAAAGTGACCCAATGCAGCCCCGTCAGCACCCCCACGATGGCGTATTGGCCAATGTTCCGGCAGGTCAAATGACGGAGGTTCAGGCCCTTGCGCAGCAAGAACAACACGCTGATGCTGGTGAGCAGCACCCGCCACCATACCAGTGCTAGCGCTGACAATTGTATCAGGTCGCCGAGGATGGCCGTGAAGCCCCAGAGGAACACGGCGAGGTGGAGTTCGAGGTAGGCACGGGTTTGAGACATTGGAAATTGGGAAATTGGTTGAACTGGTTGAATTGGGAAATTGGTTGAATTTGGGGGGTGTTGGTAAATTGCGGAGGCGCAAAAGAACAAAAAATGGTGATGATTGTTGGAGCGTTCTCTTACGGCAATATCCTTAGCGCCTTTTGAAGGGGCTGCGCAGGCTTGCACACACTTTCACCATTAAAAAAAATTAAATGGCACTCAATGTTGGGGACAAAGCGCCCGATTTCAATCTTTACAACACAGAAAAGAAAGCGGTTTCGCTGGGCGACTACGCTGGCAAAAACCTTGTCATCCTTTTTTTTCCACAAGCTTTTACAGGCGTTTGCACGAAGGAGCTTTGCAGCACCCGTGACGATATCGCCTTTTACCAAAACGTCGGTGCCGATGTGGTGGCCGTGTCGGTGGATTCTGTATTCTCACTTGGCAAGTTCAAATCGGAGCAGCAGTTGAACTACCCGCTATTGTCCGACTTCAACAAGGAAATGTCCACGGCCTACGATACGATTTACAACGATTGGATACTGGGCATGAAGGGCGTCAGCAAGCGCTCGGCCTTTGTTGTGGACAAGGACAGCACAATTCGTTACGCAGAAGTTTTGGAAAGTGCGGGAGATTTACCGAACTTTGACGCCGTAAAAGCAACTTTGAAAGAAATTGGAAATTGAGAAATTGTGAAAATATCCGCAGCTCACCAATTTCTGAATTTCCAATTTCCCAATTTCCATCTCAGCAATGCCATACAACCCATTTTTCGAGGAAGACATTGATGTACTGATCGAGGAAGAAGTGACCGACGACACTGGCATCGGCGAGCTTTCGCAACTCATCGTCTATAACGACGAGGTGAACACTTTCGAGTGGGTCATCGAGTGCTTCGAGGACGTGCTGCGCCACAGCAGCGAGCAGGCGGAGCAGTTGTCCGTCATCATCCATACCAAGGGCAAGGCGACGGTGAAGACCGCCCCGATCAAGGAACTACGCCCGAAGAAAGATGCCCTTGTCGAACGTGGCCTATCGGCCGTCATTGAGGACTAAGACCGATTTTTAGGATAATGGCCGAACGCCGTAGCCGCACTTTAATGGCATTCAGACCGTCATTCATGAGAATTAAGATTTTAATTCCACCGGGCAAAGAGGACGGCATTTTTGCCCGTTTTTGTTGGTATCAATTGCATAACTGCTCCATTCCAAGCTGCCAAACATCACCTCACATGCCTATTTTTTGGCTGACCGATGAAAGCAACCAATTTCCCCCGTCTGAGTATGCCTCAGCGGAGGGACTCCTTGCCATTGGCGGCGACCTTTCGCCCGAAAGGTTGCTGACGGCTTATTCGATGGGCATCTTCCCGTGGTTCAACGAGGACGAACCAATGGCTTGGTGGTCGCCCGACCCCCGCATGGTGCTGTTCCCCTCCGAAATTAAGGTATCGAAAAGCATGAGGCCCTATTTCAACCAAGGCAAGTTCAAGGTCAGTTTCGACCAAGACTTTGAGGGGGTGGTGCGCCTCTGCCAAAGCCCAAGGGGCAAACAGCACAGCGGCACATGGATCACTGAAGAAATACTGGAAGCTTACTGCATGCTGCACCAGATGGGCTTTGCACATTCAGTGGAGGTTTGGCAGGGCGATGAAATGGTCGGGGGGCTGTACGGCATTGCGCTCGGGAAATGCTATTTCGGCGAAAGCATGTTTTCGAAAGTGAGCAATGCCTCCAAGTTTGGTTTTATCTGTTTGGTGAAAATGCTGGAGGCCCTCGGTTTTTGGTTGATTGACTGCCAGCAGGAGACTGCCCACCTCGGCAGCCTCGGTGCAAGGCCCATCCCAAGGGCCGATTTTCTGCATATTTTGAAGGCAAACGAAGGGCAAACGACCATTCAGGGTAGCTGGGCAAACCTCACTCGTTTTAACCAACAGGCACAAACGAAGTATTTTGAGGATACAAACCCATTTTTACAAAGAAAAAAATTAAATTCTGTTATTTGAAAACAGGCTGGAATACCTACCTTTGCACCGCTTTTCAAAAAAGGGGCCTAAATGCCACAAAATATGATTCCGATGCGTCGCTATATACTTAGTTTTATTTTCCTCTTGAGCTTGTCTGTTTTTGCGTTCTCACAAACTGACCATCAGCCACAAAGCGATGAGCAACCAACGGAGGCAACCAACGGGGAGCCAGGTGCTATTGACGAGCATCCACAAGCTCCCAACGGCCACGAGCAGGCAAATGGTGAACACGACGCAGGCTGCGGCCCCGTGGAAGAACACGAATTCAACCCAGGCGCAACAGCCTTCCACCACATCGCCGACCAGAACATCTACAATATCGGCCCTTGGAACTTCCCGCTGCCCTGCTTCCTCTACGCCCCTGAAAAAGGCTGGTCGGTTTTCTCCTCTGGCAAATTTCACGCAGACTACCACGGCAACGGCCACGCTGCCATTGATCAATATGTGTTGGTGGACGGCATGGTACACCGCATCAACGACCCCAGCTTCCCAGATGGCGAAGTGGAGGTCGGACACCATGCTTATTGGCAAAAAGTAAAACAGGAGGACGGCAAGGATAAAGATGTGCCTTTCATCTGCTACCAATCCAAGCTCTACCCTGCCGATGCCCGCAGCACCGCCGACGGCGGCTTGTTTGGCGGCGGCATCACTTCCTTCTACGATTTCTCGCTGACGAAGAACGTCACTTCCATGATACTCATCCTTGTACTGCTTTCATGGGCATTCCTTTCTGTTGCGAAGGCATACACGACTCGTGACGGCATGGCCCCGAAAGGCTTGCAAGGCTTCATCGAACCTATTTTCGTCTTTATACAGGACGAAGTGGCCAAGCCTTTCCTTGGCCACAAATGGGAGAAGTACCTGCCGTTCCTGATGGCACTGTTCTTCTTCATCCTGGGCTTGAACCTGTTCGGGCAAATCCCCTTCCTCGGTGGCTCCAACGTGACCGGAAACCTCGGCGTGACAATGGTTTTGGCCCTTATCACTTTCCTCGTGGTCAACCTCAGTGGTAACAAACACTACTGGGAGCATATCTTCTGGATGCCTGGCGTGCCGGCTTGGGTAAAGACCATTTTGACCCCCGTTGAAATCCTCGGCGTGTTTATCAAACCCATGACCTTGATGCTCCGTCTTTTTGCGAACATCACCGCTGGCCACATGGTCATGGTGATTTTCGTCGGCCTCATATTCGTGTTCAGCCAAAGCGGTGCAAACCCTGGCGCTGGCTACGGAACAGCCATTGGCTCCACCATCCTCACCCTGTTCATGATGAGCATCGAGTTGCTGGTGGCCTTTATACAAGCCTTTGTTTTCACCATCCTGACTGCCTCATACATAGGAGCAGCCACGGAGGAGGCGCATCATTGATGGCTTCACGGCTTCATTGTCAAATGGCTTCATTGTTTCCCCGCACAGCGACAACCATGAAACCATGATACCATGAAGCAATGAAGCAATGAAACAGTGAATTTCTTAACCTTTAAATATTTCGAACTATGGGTGGTTCAATCGCCGCAATCGGAATGGGTCTCGCAGTAATCGGTGCTGGTATCGGCATCGGCCAAATCGGTGGCAAAGCAATGGAAGCCATTGCTCGTCAGCCGGAGGCAGTTGGTGACATTCGTGCAAACATGA
>JANPLH010000200.1:0-21655 GCA_031426435.1 Saprospiraceae bacterium
CCCAACGCTCCGGGGTCAGTTCGTTCCCTTCGGGAAAAACGGCCACAGGGAAGCCTTCCGGCACGGCGAGCAACGGCTCGGCGGGCGGGGCGGGCTGCTCTTTTTCGCAAGAAAGAAGGAGCAGGCAAGCGAGTAGCAGTAGGCTGTTTTTCATAAAACATTAAAAATGATGGATGACGAACGGTAGCCCATTCATCATCCATCATTTATCATTCATCATTTACTTCACTACGAGCTTTTCCAGCGCCAAAAACCTGTCCCCGCTAAAAATATGTGCTACGTAAACGCCCGGCTGCCAGTTGGTTTCCAACGAAACCGACTGCGCCGAGCCGCTCAATTGCTGCGTGAGGACGGTACGCCCGGCGAGGTCGCTCACCGTCAGCGTCAGTTGCTCGTAGCCGGGCAGGTCGTAACGCAGCGTGGCGTTGCCATTTGTCGGGTTTGGCGAAATGGCAAACGTGCCGACAACGCCCGGCTCGGTCACGCCGCTAACGACGGAGGGGGTGAACACATGGTTTTTCATGTTCTCGGCAATGGCGGCGGAAGCGCCCGTGGCTGCGTGGGAGGTCACACCGCCCGTCACGTCAAGTTCGGCGAGGATGCGGTGGTAGTTTGCGTCGAGGTTGATGGCCAAGTGGCCACCGTCCATGACGGCCTCTATGGGGATGTTGACGGTCTGGTAGTTGCCGTCGTCAATCGTATGGACTTGGAACACGTCGGGAAAGGTCGAGCCGCCATTGTTGCTCGTCTTGCCTTCGAGTGCGATGAAGCGGTAGCCCGCCGACCAGCCCCAATGCATGGACGGGTTCTTAGGTGCCAATGGGTGGTCGTTGGCGTAGCTCGCCGGGTCGAGGTGGTTGTGGGCAGCGTCCACGCCGATGCTGAACTCGATGCCCTCGATGGTCGTAACTGGGAAACTGCCCAACTCAAAGATGCTGTCCTTTTGCGCCGTCACCAGCAGGTAGCGGTCGGTCACGGGCGTCACCTGCCCGCCATCATGGACAAGTTTGATTTCGCTGATGTAATACTGCAAGCGGGTGACCCGGAAGGGGTAGCCCATCTCGGCGGTCGCCGTCGTGTTGAGTGCGAAGGACTGGTCGCCCAGTTTCGGGTGGAGGTGCAGCGCCACGTCCATCTGGGCAAAAAGCCCGTTGGCGAACAGCGAAAGGAGAAGGAAGTGTAAAAATCTGTACTTCATAAAAATTGGATTTTGAATTTTGAAATTGGATTTGCTATTTGCTGCGCCGCCACGTTTTGAATGGCGGCGCAGCGTGAGATTTTATTTTTCCAAAACAACCTTCCGGGTGGCGAAAAACCCGCCGCTGCGAATGGACAGCAGGTAAATCCCGCCAGAAAAGTTGCTCAAGTCAAGTTGCTGAACCGAAGTATTGCCTTGTTTGGTCAAAAGTTTTCTCCCCGTTAAGTCGGAAATTTCCAATACAACCTCGCTGCCTGTGGGCAATTCCGGCAGACGCACCAGCAAGCTGCCGGAGGTCGGGTTCGGAGAAACGGAAATGCGGCTTTCCCAAGCCTGTTCCCCGGCTGCGCTCACTTCGCCGGGCACGACTTTCGTCAAGGTGTTTTGTAGGCGGTTGGTGTACCAGATAGCGCCATCAGGCCCGACCTTGATACCCGTCAGGCCCGCTTGCCCAGTGGCGATGAGCCCCAGTTCGGCAAAGCCGTTTTCCAGGTCATAGATGTAAATATCGCCGGAAGCATAGTCGCCGACGAGGAGGCGGTTTCCCACGACCTCGATGCCGCAGGGTCGGTCGAGGCTGTCCTGAACGATGACCTCCCAAGTGACACCGCCCATTTCCGAATGCTCCGCCAGCGGCTCGTTGATGTCAGGCAACGAGTTGACGACGCTGCCGGAGTTAATGTCGAGGCGTAGCACACGGTCGTTGCCGTTATCCACTGCGTAGAGCCAGCCCGTGGCCTTGTCAAGCACAAGATGGCTCGGTACGAAACCGTCCTTTTTTACCTGTATCTCCGTGTAACGGCGCACGATGCCGTTGGCGTGGTCGTCGTTGCCGGGGCCGTGGTCGCCCTTGAAGTCATAGCGCACGATGGTCTCGTTCCAGCCGTCGAAGACCCAGAACACATTGTCCGCTTCGCTGGCGATGCCCATGCTGAACGGGCTGCCGTGCAGCATGTCGAGGTGGCTGCCGTTGCCGCCAGAGGGCTGTGCGTAGATGTCGGCGTCGCTCGACCAAAGGGCGGGGCCCGTGAATGTGCCGCCGTCGTGATTGGCGTCCTGGACGCCGGGCGAGGTGGCGAAGTTGAAATTTTCGCTGAAGGCAATACCCGTCGGTAGCGACATGAAGTGCCAAGCATTGCCGTCCACCCGTTGCAAAAATTCAGCATTGGGAGCATCGGGGTCGTAAATGGTCAGGGTGCTGCCGCCGAGGGCTTCCGTGCGCTCGTTGACGACCCACAGCTCGTTTTTGCCCAAGATGGGAAAAAAGTCGAGGTCGTTCGGCTTGTCGAGTTGGTTGGCGGAGGTGGCGATGGTGGTAAAAACGGGCGCTGCCAGCAGGAACTCGTCAATGCGGTTGGGCGCTACAACATGCGGGAAAATTTCCGTTTCGTGCGACAGGTTGTTGTTCGTGGCATCCTCGTCCGAGCCGCCGTTGACCGCCGTAACTTCTACCGTCACATCGTACAAGCCGCTTGCGTCCACCGTCCAAGGCGTCGGGTGGTGAAATTCATATTCGGTGAACGGCTCGATGTTCAAGCCGCTTTCCGTCGCCGCCACGGGCGCTCCTCCGTTCACGGAGTAGCTGACTTCGAGGGAGGCAATTGCGGTGATGCCATTGTTGAAAATCGTGGTGGCGACATGGTTTTCGCCCATTTCCTCGCCGTACTTCTGGGCGTGAACCTTCGTCAGTTTCGCATCCAGCAGGGCGGGCACTTGTATCGTTACATTGTCAATGCCACCACCGTAAAGCCAGCCGCCGCCATCGTCGTAGTGGAAGGCGATGAAAACGCTGTCGTGCCCGGCATGGGCGCTCAGGTCAATGAGGTGGGTGTCCCAGCCGCCGTGCCCGTGCAGGTCTTCCACTTCCTCCCAAGTGGTCAGGTTGTCGGTCGAGACTTCGACGGTCAGCCGCTCGGTGTTGCCCTGGTAAGTTTGCGCCTGAAAAAACACGTCCACCGACAGCACGGCGGCGTTCACAGCCGACAGGTCGAGTGGCGGCATCACGAGGTAGTCCTGGCTTTTGTCGCAGTTGCAGCCGTCGTCGTTGGAGGCGGCGATGCGGGTAGAGCCGTTGGCCGTCACGGGCCAGAACTGGCTAGAAAGCGCCGAGGGTGTTCCGACCTTCCAGCCGCCATCCGAGGCGAGGGTCTGGTTCGTCCAGCCGGTGGGGACACTGCCGCCCTCGAAATCTTCCGAGAAGATGACCTGCGCTTGTAGGCAGGCGGTGACGAGTAGGAAAAAACAAAGTGAGAGAAAGGTTTGCTTCATGATGAAAGGATTTTATGATTAGGTGAAAAATGCTTGTTCATTTGGGAAAACTGGCAGCGGCAGCTTCCCCTTGCGAGGGAAGACCACCGCCAGCCAGCTTATTTAACCCCAAAAAACCATATCTTTTCAGGCGAAAACGCCCTGTTAAAAGTTGAACCGTCATGGGTTTACAATGATGTTGATTTCATAGTCATCATAGTTGTCGCGCTCATCGTCGGAATGCACCCATATCGTCCACAAAGTCGTGGTGGTGATGCCGCCAACCACATAAAAGCCCCTGATGGTGTATTGCTTTTCATCATGCACCAAACCGAATTGACTGGGCACAATAACCCCTGCGGTATCCAGTATGCCCCAAGCGTATTCGTGCAGCGCTGCATTGTCGGTAGCTTCGGCAACGATGTGGATGGTGTCGCCATTCGAAAATACCTGACCTTCCTGTGGGGACAAGACCTTCAGTTCGGGCGATTCAATGTCGTCCACCCCGGCATCGCTTTCTGCACAGGAGACCAGCCCGAAAATGGCTGTTGCCAAAACCAGGATATACTTTTTGTTGAAACCGATATTTGCAGTACCCATGTGTTCCGATTTTATGGCTCAATGCCAGCAGGGTTCAGCTAATTTCCATTTGCAGCATCATGCCGCTGTCCTCGTGTTCGAGGTTGTGGCAATGGAATACGAACACGCCTTTTTCCTGCCCGAATGCCACGATGACCCTGACCTTCTCGCCGGGCATCGCCAGTATGGTGTCCTTCCAGCCTTTTTCGTGCGGAAGCACCTGCCCCCGCCCGCCCGTGCGGTCGAGCACCTGGAACAGCGCCCCGTGCAGGTGCATCGGGTGCGGGTCAATGCCCTCGGTGTTGTCGAAAGTCCACAATTCGGTAGCCCCTGCGGTGATAGTCTCGTCAATGCGGCCCTCGTCGTAGCTCTTGCCGCCGATGTTGTGCATCGCCATCATCCCGCCACCATGACCGCCGTGCCCCCCTCCGTTGGAGATGTCGAACGAGCGGCTTCGGGTTGCCACAGTCTCCGGCAACGGGGCGTAGCCGGATAGCGCCGCTGGTATCTCGAAGCTGTCCGTGCTGCTTTCTGTCACCTTGAACTTCAGGATATTGAAAGCCTGCTTGCCTTGGTACTCGCCACCATCGAAGGTTTTGCTTTCGAGGTAAACCTCCGCCCCGACAGCCTGCCCGGAGAAGCTGACCAGCACATCCGCCCGCTCGCCCGGCGCAAGCAGTATCGTTGTCGCCGCTTCCGGCGCAGCCAGCAGCCCTCCGTCCGAGCCGATGAGCATAAAGGCTTCGCCATTGCTCAAGGTGAGGTTGTAGATACGCCCGTTCGAGCCGTTCAATAGGCGGAGGCGGTAGGTTCTGGCAGCGACCTCCGCAAAGGGTGAATGGGCGCCGTTGACCAATACGCTCTCACCGAGCAGACCGTTCATCACGTCGGTATCGGTGGGAGCGTAGGCGAAGTTGCCCGCCGAATCTGCCCGTTTGTCCTGAATGACGAGCGGCAAATCGTACTCGCCGGAAGGCAAGCCGAGCGCCTGCTCCTCGGCATCGGTTACGAGGAAGAAACCAGCCAGCCCTTCGTAGGCTTGCTTGGCGGTTTTCATGTCGGGGTGCGGGTGGTACCAGTAGGTTCCGGCACGGTTCACCACCGGGAACGCATAGGTGAGCGAGCCGCCCGGCTGTGCCACGTCCTTCGGGTGGCCGTCCATGTTGGCGGGCGTGAGCAGCCCGTGCCAATGCAGGTTTGAAGTCTCGTTGAGGTTGTTCTGGAAAACGGCGTTCACGGTGTCGCCCTTTGTTGCGGTGAGCGTCGAGCCGAGTATGCCACCGCTTTGGTAGCCCGACACGCTGGAGGTCTTGCCCTTGAAAACGGCTGCCGTCGTCCGTTGCGCCGTCAGTGTGGCGGCAGTTGCTGGCATGGTAGGCGGCACGGGGAGTAGTGCGTCGAATGCCCCCTCGACGACCTTGGGGGCAACGCCGCCCATGCCCATCATGCCGTCCTTGTTGCAGCCGCCGCAGGCGGTCAGCAGTACGGAACTGCCGCCGAACAATGCCACGCCCGTCCCAGCGCCCGCCAATCCTATAAATTTTCTTCTTTTCATGTTCGATGTTCGTGATTTTGAAAGAGCGGGGCGGCGACCTGCCGCCCCTTTCACCCAATACCTATGAAGAACCTTTTACCCTCGCTTCATTAAAAAAGGAATGCTGCAGCGGATGAAGCAAGACCGCCGCTTCCGGGGTTTAAAAAAAACAGTCTGGCTCAGTTGACCGTAACCGGCTGTGTGGTGGAGTCCATTTTCGACATGTCCTCGCTCAAGACCATCTGCAGCACGGTGTAAGAACCGGGGTTGTTGTAAGTGTGGGAGGGGCTATCGTCAGTGCTGGTCGCCCCGTCGCCGAAGTCCCATTCGCTGTGGTGGGCATCGGTGGCGCAGGAAGTGAACGTGATGGACGTGCCAGCGGTCACGGTGGTGGCACTTGTGGTGAAGCAGGCGATCGGCTGCTTTACTTCCTCGTCTTTCTTACAGGAAGCAACAGAGAGTACGGTGCTGAAAAGCAGCCATGCGAGAAATTTGAATTTCATAAGTACGTTGAGTTTGAGTTTGCAATCATTGGTGGTAGCTGACCCAAAACTTGACAGCTACGCTTAAAAATTGAAGTTCAGCCCCGTGCGAACCCCCATCAGGTCCGGCTCGCCATTGCGCCATGCATGGAGGTAGTAACCCTCCAACGACAGGTCGAAGCGCCTGCCGATTGGGAACGCTACGCCAGCACCGAACCGGGCGTAGTTTTTAACACCAGTCCCTTGCTCGGTATGGTGTTCACCCTTGTAAATGCTGCCCGCCACCTCCGTTTCGTAGTGTGCCATGAACGGCGACACCTTCATGCCCGACCAGCCGATGCTGCCGTAGGGATGCCAAGTGGCTTCCGGCAGCCCTATGTAGCGCAAGCCCAGCCCCAAGAAGGTCAGGCGCTGGTTTGACACCTCCATTTGCAGGAAGCTGTGCTCCGGTGAGGGCAGCGGCAGCGTGGGCAAGCCAATGGCGGCGTCGGGAGCGAGGGCGTTGTAGTGGAGCGTTGCCCGGTGCCAGTCCGCCGTCAAGCTGACCTTCCGGGAAAAGCCGACCGCAGCCTGAAAGCCGTAGCCGTAGCCCGTTTGGTGTTCCATTTCGGGTTCAAGCGGGTAGAGCCAGCCAGCCGATGCGCCGACGCTGAACGACTTGGGCAGCAGGGCATTGGCGGCTTTCTTGGTGAAGGGCAGGTCGTCGGCGGGGAGCATCACGAGGTCGTTGTCGAGCAGGAAGGGCAATCGGAAATCGTTTTCCAAAAGGGCAATGCCCAGCGTGGCAAGCACTTCTGGGGTCGCTGTTGCTGAGGTTTGTTGTTCGCTTTCTATGCCGCTCAACGGTATGGCGCCCACGCCTGCACCACTTTCGGTACTTGAAGTTGGAAAACCGGGGGCGACTTCTTGGGACGCCTGTTCCTGGTTCTGTATGGGGTAATCACCATTGTATCTTGAAATAGCGGAATAGCTGTCCATGCTCCCTTGTTGGGCAAGGCTTCGACCAGCAGCCATGAAAGGCAGTTCGGCGTTGTCACGCTTACGAGCGGCAAGGTCGGATTGCAGGGTGGCCACCTGCTCCCGCAGGGCATTGACCTCGCCACAGGGAGCTTTAGAAATGGGAGACTGGGCGGCATCCAATTTTTGGTTCAACGCCGTCAACTGCACCGAGAGGTTGGCGAGCGAGCGGTCTTGCTCCCGAAAGGTGAAGCCCCACCAGAGGTTTGACCCCAACAGGAGCAGCAACAGGGCTGCCGCTGCCCATCGGTAGCGGTGGATGGTGGGCGTCGCTACGACAGGCATGTTGGCATCGAGGCGCTGTGAGAGCGCCTGCCAGTCTTCTCCCGCTGTGCTTTCGGAGGGGCGCAGGGAGCGCATTTTGTCACGGAATTGGTCGAAGAAGTCGAAGTCTGCCATGCTTTTCTTTTTGAGAATGGGGCGGCGGTGTAGGCCGTCGTTTCTCTATTCAAAAAGCTGGTCGGGTGGGTTGCCTGTCGTGGCAGAATTTTTTTTTCGTTTGTCACAAAAGCATAAGCCGTAGGCGTTCCGCCCACTCCCGAAGCTTCGCCCTCGCCTTGCTCAAATTCGACTTAGATGCCCCCACGGAGATACCCAGCATCTCGGCTATTTCAGCATGGGAATACCCCTCGACGGCGTAGAGCGTGAGGGCGAGGCGGTAGGCGGGCGGCAGCCGTTGGGTCAGCAGCAGGAGTTCTTCGGCGGTGAGTTGCACCAGCCCGTCGTCGTGGTAATCGGCGGCGGGCAGCAGCGCCTCGTCGAGTTCGAGCCAGTCGGGTTCCCGCAGCCGCTGGTGGTAGCGGTTGATGGCGGTGCGCACCACGATGACCCGCAGCCAGGCGTTGAAGGGCTGCGCCGGGTCGTAGCGCCCGATGCCGTTGAACACCTTCAGGAAAGCTTCGTTGAGTACCTCCCTCGCCTCGTCGGAGTGGCTGCAATAGGGCAAAGCAACCGCCAGCCCGTAGCCGTAGAAACGGTCGTAGAGCGCCTTTTGGCAGCGTCGGTCGTTGCGGACGCAGCCAGCGAGGAGTTCATCGAGTGGCGGTTGTTTCATCTCGTTTTGCCCAAAAACTATTGCACCAAACGCTCGCTACGGTCGTACTGGCAGCAACCGTGCAGGTTGTCATAAACGGCATCGTCCGCCTTGTGCAACGGCGTGTCGTAGCCCTTGGCGGCAATGGCTTTTTGGATGGCATCCACGCTGGTCTTCTTCTCCTTGAAGGTGACTGTCAGCGTATGTGCGTCCATGTCCCAGGCGGCAGATTTTGCGCCCGCATCGAGGGCAGCGGTTTGGATGGTCTTCTGGCACATGCCGCAGTTGCCGAGGACTTTGAAGGTCTCGGTGACAGTCGCCTTTTGCGCTTGCGCAGCGGTTGCAAGGAATGCCAGCAACAGCGCCGGGAGGATGATTTTTAGATTTTTCATAATTGCTGAATTGAATTGGTTTGGAATGCCGCCGCCATTTGGCTGGCGGCGGCATTGGTTACTTGACTTCTTTCAGGTCCATTTTGCAGACCGGACAACTGCCCGGTTTGTCGTAGGTCTTGTCGCCCTCGCATTTCATCGGACATTGGTATGCGGCGGCTTGCTGCTCGCTGCCCTGATGGTTCTGGTGCTTGGAATGGTCTTCCCGGCAAGCGGAAAAGAGGAAAATGGCGGCTGCGATGCAGCTCGCTTGGAACATACTTTTCATGTTTGAAAATTTTGATTTTAACAATGAATCAAGCGCCCGCTGGCTTTTTCAGCCCGGACTGAGGAAGGCAGGGAATCACCCGGCAAGTGGCAAATACGGCAAGCCCTCCAGGATTTCCGGGACGGCAGCACAGCCCTTGCAGCGGGTGGCGAAGCTATCTAACAGCGGAATGTTTGTTTGAAAATGAGCAGGCTACGCCCATGAAGCTGCACTGGCGGTGCATGTGGTTGGAAAGAAATGAAATGCGTTGAAAATGCTGAAACGAGTGTGACAGCTACCGGGGCGGGCGGCGAAACGAAGATGTCGCCCAAGCTTTTAAGCGCCCAAGCTGGCAGTTCATCCGAAAAATCGGAGTTGGTTCTGGCAATGGAAATTTTGTTCTCGCAGCAAGGTTTTGGCTGGATGCCCGCCTTCTCGCACTTTCTGGTTGAATGGCAGGCTTGCGCTGGTTGCGCCACTTGCCTTTTTTTGGCGCAGCAACCGCCGGAAGGCAGCAACAGCGACGAACGTACCGTCCCCTGCCCATGACAGACATGGGTGAACACCGGGATGCCAACGTTGGTCAGCAATACCAGAATGACAAGATGGTATGCGATGATGCGGTTAATCATGTTGAAACCAAATGCAAAGGTAATTTTTTAAGTTGTTGGCTGCATTACAGAGTTTTTGCGGCGTTGTGCATAATTTTGACATTGGACTGGCGGCTCACTGTTATCAAACCACGTCAGGGAAAACGCCCTGAGCCTAAAATACCGCGCATGATTCCATCCGCCACCGCTCGCCTCATCTTGGAAAACGCCCGCATCGAGGAGGTCGTCGCCGACTTCCTCACCCTCCGCCGCAGCGGAGCAAACCTCACCGCCCTTTGCCCCTTCCACCACGAAAAGACGCCCTCGTTCAGCGTCTCGCCAGTCAGGAACACCTTCAAATGCTTTGGCTGCGGCAAGGGCGGAAACGCTGCCAAATTCCTCATGGAACACGAAGGCTACAGTTTTCCAGAAGCCTTGCGCTGGCTCGCCCGGAAGTACAACATCGAAATACAGGAGACTGCTTCCACGCCGGAACAACTGGCAGCTCACCAAACGGAAGAAAGCCTTTTCATCCTCAACGACTTCGCCCTACAATTCTTCCAAAGCAACCTGCCCGGCACTGGATTGGAGTACCTCAAAAGCAGGGGCTTTACAGAAGCTACCATCCAAAACTTCGGCTTGGGCTTCGCACCCGACAGCTGGGACGGCCTGACCAAAGCGGCCATACAAGCAGGCTTCAAATTGGAATGCCTCCAAAAGCTCGGACTGACCACAATCAGCAACAAAGACTTCTTCCGCAACCGGGTCATCTTCCCCATCCACAACCTGAGCGGCAAAGTCGTTGCTTTTGCCGGGCGCATTTTGCAACAGAACACCAACTCTCCCAAGTACCTGAATTCCCCAGAAAGCGACATCTACCACAAATCCCAAACCCTCTACGGCATCCGCCTCGCAAAGCGGGCCATCCGCCAACAGGACGGGTGCATCCTCGTCGAGGGATACACCGACCTGATTGCCTTGCACCAGGCGGGCATCGAGAACGCGGTCGCATCGGCTGGCACCTCGCTCACCACCGAGCAGCTTTTGCTCATCCGCCGCTTCACTCCGAACCTACACATCTTGTATGATGGCGACCCGGCTGGCATCAGCGCCACGTTGAGGGGCCTCGACTTGGCGCTGGAACTCGACCTCAACGTGCGCATCACTCCCCTACCCCACCCGGAAGACCCGGACAGCTTTTTGCGGAAGGTTGGCATCACTGCTTTTACGGAGTTCATCAACACCCAAGCAAAAGATTTCATTGCCTTCAAAGCCAGCATCCTACTCACCGATGCGAGCAACGACCCAGTGAAGAAAGCCAATTCCGTCCGCGCCATCGTGGACAGCATCGCCCGTGTGCCCGACCCCGTCAAACGCTCGTTTTTCGTCAAAGACTGCGCTGTGTTAGTGGGCTTGAACGAAGATTTTTTGGCAGAGGAAACCAACAAAGCCGTGCAGGCTTTGGCAAAGAAGGGCAACTCCCATTTAGGGGTTGGAGGCAAACCTGACAGTGCCAGGGTCAACTCCCCTTTGGGGGCTGGGGGTGTTGAGCGCCAACTCGTCTGCTACCTCCTCGAACACGGCTCCGAAACCTTTGATGCAAAAGAAAACATCACGGTCGCCGAGCATATCCTTGGCAATATCGAGGACATACTGGAGTATTTTGAAGACCCAATCTGCCAGCGAATTTGCCGGGAAAGCATTGAATTGGTACTGGCAAAACAACCTGTATCAGCGCATTATTTCATCGCACACGAAGACCTCGCCGTGAGCGGATTTTCGGCGAATCTGCTGCACCAAAGCACCATTGAACCCGACCCAATTTGGGAGCGAACCAACTACTTTTCCGGCAACAACCCGGACGAAACGGGCTACTTGGACGGTATAGCAAAGACCATTACCAGCCTCAAACTAAAGGTGGTCAACCTGTTTTGCGAGCAAAACCTCCAAAAGATGCGGGACACAACATCGGATGACGAACTGTCTTTGGCCAAGCTACTAAAGGTTCAAGAAAAGCTCAACAGGATGCGGATGGAACTGGCAAAAAGCCTTGGTTTGGTGAAAATCTGATGGACATTTTGGCCGAAGGCAAGAAGAACGGGGAGGCAGCCAAGACTGCCTTCCCGATTCCAATCTGTACACATAAAAGCACAGTTAGCACCGCGAAAAAACAAAATTTCTTGGAAATTAGGACACTAGCTTTTACCTTGCGCTTACAGTTAGCGACTACACCCTTTTCAAAAACACTACAATACTTCATTCGACTTCTCCTGCTCTTACTGTACACAACAGTACTTTCCCTGATTGGAATAAAGCCAAGAAAAGTCCGCTGTCAAGTGCTGAACGCACGATGGTAGGCGGCAACGCTTAATCTCAACATGGTATGAAAAACAAGAACCGCAACGCTCACCGCCCCGGACAGGACGACCATCACCTGCTCTCTCAGGAACAACTCGCCCAGTTTGGTATTACCATCCAGCACGATTTTCCGACCGAACAGGCCGTCATCGGCGCTTCCCTGCTCACTTCGGGCGCATTCCAGAAAGTCAAGCGCTACCTGCCCAAAGCTGCTTTCTTTGAGGAAAAACACCAAAGCATATACGCGGCTATGGACAGCCTCTCTCGGCGCATCGAGCATATTGACCTGCTCACCGTCTCCCACGAGCTGAAGGGCATGGGGCTACTCGGCGATACCACAGTCAAAAAGGAGGGCAACATCATTGAGATGAAACCAGGCGCTGTGCCATTGCATTACCTCGCCGAATGCACCAGCGCAGTCCTATCGGACGCCCACTTGGAAAACCATTGCCGCATCCTGTATGAACTGCACATGCGCCGTGAAGCCGTCCGTCAAGGCTTCCGCTTCATCCAACAGGCACAGAACCTCCATCGCAACATCTTTGACGTTTATGACGACATTGCCAGGCACACCCGGATAGTCAACCCTGCTAAAGTCTTGCGACTCCGCACCATGAACGATGTCATGGAGGCAGGCAAAAACGATACGCCCAGCCGACGCATCTGCGGCAACCTCGTAAAGGAAAATGAGGTCTGCATACTTTTCGGCGACGCCGGGTCGGGCAAGACTATCCTCGCCTTCCAAATCGGTGACGCCGCCAGCCGCGGTATCCCGATTTTCCACGGGGTCGAGGAATTTGTCAACGAGACAGAACCCAAGCTCACGATTTACTACGATTTTGAAATGCAGGACAACGAACTGTACGCCCGGTACAAGCCTGCCGGGGATGCGCACCGCTTCAACGAAAACTACCGACGCTCCGACCTCAACCCGGATTTCCTCGACCTTGAAAACACTGACGAACTGATTATGAACGAAATCCTCCGGGACGTGGAAATGCACAAGCCGGGACTTATCATCATTGACAACATCACCTACATTTCCTCCGAGAGCCAGGACCCGGCTGTCGCCACCAAGCTGATGAAAAAACTATGCGCCCTTCAACGGCGCTATCCACCGCTCACTATCTTGGTCATCGCCCATACGCCAAAACGGGATTTGAGCCAGCCTGTGCAGTCCCGCCACCTTGCCGGGGCAAAGAACCTCGACAATTTCGCCAAAAGCGTAATCGCCATCAGCTTTTCCAGACAAGACCCCGACAAGCGCTACATCAAGCAGACCAAGTGCCGCAACCGCAGCGACGGCTACCAGCCATACGACGAGGCGCATGTCATTGACTGCGCCATAGCCAGAACCAACGGCTGCCTTCAGTACGATTTTTATGGGTTCTCAAACGAACAAGCGCACCTCGTCGCAAAAGACCACTCGGAAGTCGAAGCAGAAGCCATCCGTTATGCCTATGACGAGCGCACCAAGAACGATACTTCTTTCAGGGACATCGCCAAACAACTCAAGCAGGTGTACGATATTGACTGGGCGCATACCACCATCAGCAGAAAGCTCGCTGCATACCGACGGGAGATAGATATTGGCATTGCCCATTCCGAACGAGTCCAATTGGGAGAAGGCCAGGAGAATACCATTTGACTAAGTTTTAGTTGCACGTTGGTGCATCGCACCAACCCTGCGAGGGAACTATTTGTGCTATAAAACCATGATTTTCAATCGTTTGCATCAAGCCTTTTTTTATTGGTGCAATGGTGCAAGCCGCACCACGTGCAACGTTTTTTGCTTCAACCTACCACGGGCTATCAATCCCTGCCTACCACCCTGCCGTGCGCCGCCTATTGGCCTGAATTGACCACCCTACAATCCAACCATCCAACCTTCATCAACTATTTGTGCTATGCGTATCAAACACACCCTCCTTTTTCTGTGCCTGACCACAGCCGCTTTCGGTCAACTCGACCTGACCAAACTTCAACCCGTTGACCAGCAGCTTATTCGCTGCTTCGTCAATGCCCGCTGTGCAACCCACGGCGACAGCACGTTTGCCGTCGAAGGGTTTCCGTCCTTTTTCAGGACTCAGTTTATCTCAAAGTTCTATGATTTTGGAGAGGTCATTCCTTTCCGAATCTATTACGCCGAGGACGTGGGCCAGCCGCTCTACTTTATCCAACACGGGCGGTGCCGGGGCTTCTCCATCACCTGCCCGCTACCGCAGCGAGGTTTCTACTTCGTCCGCTTTTTCAATGAAGCCAAGCCCGCCCTCGTCGAGATTGACGCCCGTGAACTGACCGTCAAGGTCAAGATGTACGGTGCTTGCGAAATACACGAGTGAGTAAGCCGGAATCCCAGTTCCGGCTTCCATTCATCATTGCTTTAACTATTTGTGCCATGCAAAACATCCTTATCACCACCCTCATCATGGGTTTCGCCCTGCTCGCATCCTGCACCAAGGACGATGACGAACAGCAGCCAACCACTACCACCGACGTACCAACAAAGCCATGTAACTGCGCCAACCTTCTTATCGGCTATTTTGAGATGGAGGACTGCCAGCTCTACCTGCCTACCGAGTCGCCGTTTTCTTGCCAAGGCTACGACCTTCTCGAACTCTCTTTGAACTTCGAGCAGCAGCGGGTCACTTTTCGCTCCACCGACTACCGCTTCTGCGAAAAGCCCGTGGAACTCTGGGTGTTCGACGGCGAACCATCTCCGACTGCATTATGGTCTTGTGAGGCAACGGTCGTCCATGCCCAACTCGACTTCAATGGCCACGAACTGTGCCTCGAACTGGATGACGCTTTCCTGACTTGTGCTTTTGAAAAAGAAGATGGGTTCTGGTTTGCGCTGGCGGTGGAGTGAAGGCAACGACGGGTTGCAATTTTCCTCAAGGCTGCTCCAGGCGGGCAGCCCTTTTTTATTTTTAAACCTCTCGAATTCGAGAGGTTTAAAAATAACATTCAACTATCAACTGAGCTTCTTCTGCACTCCCGGCAACTCCTTCAAACTACCGCTATTCAGTACGACCTCCATCCACTCGATAGCCGCTTTATTGAGCAATTCGAGGCGTTGCTGCGCATCGCTCCCCCACTCCATCAGTTTAGCGTTTAATCCTTGCAGCAGCGACATTACGAGTAGCTGTTCGTGGGTAGCGTTGTCACGAAGATTTCCTTTTGCTTCGGGGTTTTGCAGTTTCCAATCTTTCGATGTCATACCAAAAAGCGCCATGTTCAACAGGTCTGCCTCATTCGCAAAATACAATCCTTCGAGTTTGGTGTGCATGATTTTTGGCGGAATGAGGTGCTGGCGCACCGCCGCTGTGTGGATTGGGTAGGATGCCTTGGCCATGATCCGCTTCACGTCCCATTCGAGGTTGCTCAATTTGGCTTCCTCTTCTTTCAGACGTTGGAATTCCCGGATGATGTAGAACCGGAAAACCGGGTTTATCCAAGAACAAAATTCCAAGGCTATATCCTTGTGCGCATAAGTCCCGCCGCCGTGCCTGCCAGACTTGGAAACGATGCCTGTGGCATTTGTCCCATCAATCCATTTTTTCGGCGACATGGAGAAGGTGTTTAGCCCGGACTCAAATCTAAACCTATCGAATTCGGTAGTGTTAAAACTGGGGTTGTAAACCTGCTCCCACACGCCCAGGTATTCGAGCGTGTTTCTGTTCCGCATCCAACGATAGAGAATCTGGTCGTCATCGAACTTCCTGACGATGTCGGTCAGGGAAAAAAAGTCCACTTCATTGAACTCGATGATATGTATATCCGCGCCCTCTACAGTAATTTTGGAAAGTTTCTCTTTTGCCATAATTATGTTTGATAAAACTGCTTGCAGTTTTGCAGTTTTAACATTTAAACGGTTTGCAGTTTTAGCTGCTTCATACACCAAGTTCCTTAACAGCAAGATCGAGCAAAAACTCCTTCATGGTAATCCCCTGCTCAAAACAGCGCATCTTGATTTTCGCATGGAGCGGCAGCGCAATGTCCAGTGTGATGCGCTTGGTTTTGTCGCCATGAATCGCACGGATAGCCTCATCGGCGGATTTCACCTGTTTTGCGGGAGCGGGTTGCTGCGGCATCAGGCTCGAAAAATCTGTTCTTCTATCTTTTGCCATTGTCTCTGATTTTAGTTGAGTTGGAAATGGGCTGCTTTTGAGAGTACCTCCTTTGCCAGCACCTCGATTTCTTCGATTGCTTTTTGGTCAGTCCATTCAACGACGCCCATGCCCGATACACCAGTTTGAGCATAGGCAATCCGGCTTTTGACCTTGGCATCCAAAATAGGGATGTCGTACTGCCCAAGCAAGTCCACCATGTCTGCATGAAAGTTGAGGCGTTCATCAAATTTGTTCAAGATGAAATAGGCGGGCAGTTCCGGCTTGAAGCCTTTTGCCTGCTCAAAGCGTTGGAGCAGCAGCACCATCGAGCGAAAGTCGTGTCCGCTGGGCAGCAGCGGTATCAGCATTAGGTCGCTGGCGAGCATGATGCGGGTGGTCATCTCCCCAAGGTCGGGGGTGCCGTCTATCAGCACCATGTCGTAGATTTCCTTTTGGGATTCCACGAGCTTGTTCAAGGCACGGGGTTCGGTGCAGCCCATTACGATGACTTCTGGCAGGCTCGCCTTGCGGGCACCCGACCACTCCATGCTGTTCTGGTTTTTGTCTGCGTCCACGATGCAGACCCGCTTGCCCTGATGGGCAAAGGTGACGGCGAGGTTCAAGGTTAACGTGGTCTTCCCTACCCCACCCTTCAAATTGGTGATTCCTATTACCATGTTGCAAAGATATTGATTAACTGCAAAACTGCAAACCGTTTAAACTGCTTTACGTTTTGCCGTGCCGCAAACATAGCAAGTATGGAAAACTTGGAAAAGAAAAATTGCCGAATTTGCGAGCATGGTGTAAACAGCACTACCGCAGGTGGGCGCTTCTTGGAATGATTGGGTAATCTAAAATCGTGCAATTTAGGATACTAAGACTGCAAAACTGCTTACCGTTTTGCAGTTTTAACAAAATCCGATGCGGACAAATCCCTTGCAGCAAGGCGGTTGGTCCAGGCTATTGGGTTTTCCTGCTCAATTTTCTTCTTGCGAAGGTTCAAGCGTTCCATAATGACGGCAAAATGTTCTCCCTGCTCAAACACTTTCAGTTCGAGAAACCACTTGACCAGTGTGCCAGCCCTCGCCGGGCCATCAGGTTGATTGGTTTTTGTCTCAAATAGCCTGATAACTTCCTCGACGTACCAGTCCTCAAAGCCACGCGTCTCGCTGCCCCTTACCTTGCTGACCATCTCCTCGGCCACGCCGTCCTTCACGCCGTAAGCCACCAATTTCTGAACCGCCAGTTCCTGCGCCCTTGTGGGCGTTACCCCCAATGCCGATGCAAAGGGGAGTTTGTTATCTGAGCGCTTTTTCCGCTCTTCCTTGTCGCCAAAATTGAATTCAATGGCAATGACCTTCCTTCCTTCCTTAACCTCGGTCAGCTTGACCCATACAGTCGTTTTGTTCACCTCAGCCATTAGCACATCGAGCACGCGGCGCTTGAAATTGCGCCAGTCGTCGTACTTGTCCTCCACGCCCAGCAGCTTCCGCAGTTCGTCCAACTCGTACTTGAGCTTGGAAGCCTTCTCGTGGGCGCTCATGCGGTCTCGCCAAGCCCGGAAAACCTGGAACATCCGCACCGAAAATCCGCTTTCCATCGCCAGCGTTTCGCGGTAGTCTATCTGCGCATATTCCTTCAACGCCAGCAAAAACGGGGTCAATTTTTCGGAAAACATGAATTCAAGCGACACCTCGCCGACGTCGTTTTTTACTGGAACAATACTTTGGAACCAGTTCACCCGCCCCGGTAGGCGCTTGCCCTGATACGTGATGCCGCTATCAAACTCAATGCGCTTTTCGACTATTCGCTCGCTGAACCGCTGCATTTCCTCGTAAAAGCTGCCGCTCCTGCCTTCGAGCAGCAATTCTTGTAGTTCTTTTAACGAAATAGTCTGCTCATGCAGCCGGGTCTGATTGACTGGGTCTATCTGGGCAATGAGGTACAAAATCACCTTCTGCTCCTTCGCAGTGAGGGAGTAGCGGGCATTGAAAATGAAGAAATTCTCGACCCTTGCGATAGGGGTACTGCTTTTCATGGTATGAGTTGGCTGGATTCGGGGGCGAATATAATGCTAATCGTGTACTGACAAAATTCTTCTTGACACAATTGGCGCGTACATGCTGTGTTTCCGAGTACACGCTAACTCCCATTGACGTACACCATAGACTCCCATTCATGTACGCGATAACCCCATTGACGTACACAAACACTCCCATTGACGTACACGATTTCGGGTTGCTTTGCCCATTGACGTACACATTCAGGTTGCTTTTCATCCCATTGACGTACACAATACCAAGCTCCCATTGACGTACACGATGCAACCTAAAAGTCAACAATGACAAGGGTTTTGATGCCTTTCAAAACTCCGAGCTTATGCTGCAGCAAAATATAAAGACTAAATAATCAAGATAAAAAGTCCCAAAACCCACGATTGACACGACTTTTTTAAAAAAATCTTGATACTCCGTCAGATTCGCAGCCATTTCCAAGAGTTACCGCCAATAGGTAAACGCGTTTCAACAACCAGCCATAAAGCAGTATAAACTGCAAACCGTATAAACTGCAAAATGATATGCAACCATAGCCGAAACTTTCGATAGCTACCCGCCCATTTTGCTGCGTGTTGTTGTAGATGTGAAATGACGTAGCATTAGGTAATAAACTGCAAACCGTGCAAACTGCAAAACAGTGAAAAGCCTAGAATAGCTTGTAGAAAGCAACCAGAAGTCTTTGTAATTGCTGACTTCTTATGCAAAACTGCAAACCGTTTAAACTGCAAACCTTAGAATTTGAGCACTGAATTTTGGAACGTAAGGTAGGGTAGTGCCAGGCCCTGAACGTGGCTTTCAGTTTTAATAGTATGAGACATAATCATCCATGCTTCAGCTTTACTTAGAGACTTTCATGCTCACCTTAGTTTATGCAGTTTTGCCGTAAAACCGTTTAAACTGCAAAACTGTATTTTCAAAATATCTTGTGTATTTCTGGTGCAACTGGTGCGATTGTAACATTTGGTGCAACTGGTGCAAATCAATCGTTCATGCACCTACCCCTCATCAAGAAGAAAGAAAAGAAAGAATACTTCTTCTTCTCTCTACACACCCTTGGTGCATTTGGTGCAACTGTAACATTTGGTGCATTTGTAACAAAAGCATACTGCTGCAACACCGAGGGTAGGGTATTGCCGACCTTTTCATTCGCCAAGGGCGGTCTCATTTTCACGCCTCACCCTGTTTTTTGCCCCTCCGTAAGGATTTCCGCCAGAAACCCACAAAGACCCTGCTTCCCGCTTTTGCCCCCGCCAAATCGCCTGAAAACGCCCCGTTTGCCGGTTTTGGGTTTTGTCGCCCTTTCCCGTCACCTGCCACGCGACAAAAGTGGCATTATGTCACCCCCCTCGACCCCCGCCGAAATGAAAATTTTCTCCAAATTCTGTTTCCAACAATCCATTTTCAGAACTCTCTTTGCATGAGAACTATTTTCCAAATATCTTTGACGAATCGAAATGGGAATGCACGGATAGCGCCAGCCGTCCGTGCATTCCCATTTTTGTTTTCAGCAACTATTTGTGCTATCGCACTTCCCATTTCGACACGGTAGCGGGAGAAAAACCCGCTACTTTTTTCGGTTCGAGGGCGGCGATGGTTCGTAAAATGCTGGACGGTAACACTCCAGCTCTCCAATAATTCAGCCATTGAATGCTTTCCTACCAGACGGCTTCAAGGTACTCTCGCCGGGAATGCAGGACCTGCTGTTGGCGAAGTGCAACGTGCAATACCGGGTCATCGCCCTGTTCATGCTTGATGGCGGGCTGCGTGTCTCCGAGGTGATGAAGCTGCGGGTGAAGCACATCAACACCCTGAGCAAGACCGTCCATGTCGAAAGCCTGAAAAAGCGAAAGCCAGAACACCGGGACGTGCCCATGTCCGAGCGGCTGCTCGATGCCATGACTGACTACTGGAAGGACATGAAGGACAGGAAGCCCGACGCCTTCCTTTTTCCAGCCGTGAAGGATGTTACCAAGCACAAGAACCGCAAGTCCGTGTGGCGTCGGCTGAAAAAGTACACCGATGGCGTGGTGCATCCCCACATGCTGCGGCACACCTGCGCCACCCGCATCGTCAACGAGGGCAAGGACTTCGAGGCATTGCGGGCAGCGCAGAAGATACTCGGTCACAAGTCCATTTCCACCACTGAAATCTATACCCATGTCAGCCGGGAGCAAATGGTCGAGGCCATCCAAAGCATCGAACAGACGACTTGGCTGGAGCGATTTTCAAGGAAGGTTTTCCCAAAAAGGCGCGTCCACATCGTCCCGATGGAGCAGGGCTTGACACAGTTCCACATCGGCAGGAAGGAAGAACTGCGGCGGCTCACGGAACTCACCCAAAAAAAGGTAAACACCCTCATCCTCGGTGTACAGGGCATCGGAAAAACCCATCTTCTTGACAACTACAAAGCCCAGAACCTCATCAGGGTAGGGGAGTTCAAGAGCAACAAAGAGGTGCTGGGCGGCTTGCTGCTCGCCATCATCGAGCGCGACCCGAATCGGGCAGAATTTCTCTTGCAGGTAGAAGAAGCGAGGGTTTCGGAAATTGTCATGCGGAAAGCCCCCAAGTACCTCATCCACGACCTCATCGCAGTCACCAAAAAGCACGAGTTCACGCTCGTCATTGACGACGTGACAACCATTACGCCTACCGCCGTCACCGGATTGGAGAAGCTGAAAAACCATTTCCACGTCATTTGCGCCGCCCGTCGAGTGCCCGTCGAGAAAGCGACCTTCCTGACCAACTTCGAGCGCATCGAGCTAAAGCCGCTTGCCCGCCCGGAGGCAATGGAACTCATCGCCCGCCTCTCAAAACCCTTCCTCAACCGCATCGAGGACTACGAAGCCTACAAGAACCACATTTGGGAGAACACGAACGGCGTCCCGCTTTTCATCTGCGAGATGGCGGAACGCTACGGCAAGGAAGCCGACATCAATACCGAAATCGTCAAAGACATCCGTCACACCGCCGCCTTGCAGGAAATCAACTTCGCCCCCTTCCTCATCGGTGCGATGGCCTGTATGACCGTGCTGCGCTACTGGGGCAAAATCTCCGGCGAGGACTCCGGCCCGTTCTACCTGTTGGCCGCCCTCGGACTGGTATTCCTGATTTTCGGACGTGGCATCATCGCCGCCACAAAGAAAAAGTACATCTAACCGAGCCGTCGGCTGCGGGCTGACTGCCAACTGCCAACGGTCTAACTGCCAACTGATATGACCATGCCCAACCACCTCGCAGGCGGTGCCGTTTTCACGGGCTTTTTCGCCAGCATCCTGTTCGGCGTCAACATCCTCGCCTCGCCCTGGACGCTGGCCATCACCTTCGTCGCCTCCGTGCTGCCTGACTGTGACCACACCCGCTCGCCCATCGGCAAGCTGCTGTTTCCCTTGGCAAAATGGCTCAACCGCCGATTCGGGCATCGAACCATCACGCACAGCATCCCGGCGCTCATCCTCCTCACGCTGTTGGTCAGTTTCGTCGAGAAGACCTACTTCGGCAGCTTCCGGGTGTCCATCGCCTTTTGCCTCGCCTACTGGTCGCACCTGCTGTTCGACATGTGTACCTTGCAGGGAGTCCCATTGATGTACCCCTTCAAGAAAAACCCCTTTGTTTTGATTGGCAACCCCGACGCCCGCATCCGGGTGGGCGACTACCGTCGAGAAGCCATCGCCTTTAGTGTGTTCCTTGCGTGGGGTGTCAGCCTGTACTCGCTCGGCTTGCTGCAAAACGGTTTCTGGACGACCTACAACCGAACCTTCGCCACCCTGCACCACCTCCACAGTGAGTTCCGCCGCTCCACCGACCTGCTG
>JANPLH010000201.1:0-10250 GCA_031426435.1 Saprospiraceae bacterium
CTAAACGAATTTCGGAATCAAGCTTTTTGTAATAATCCTCGGATACAGTTCTAAGCTCAATCGTGAACTGACCTGGTTTTTGTTTTGATTGGTTATATTCAAAACTGCCTTTGAAATTGACGGTCAAAAATTGACCGTTGAAAAGTTCGTCCGTAAACAAATAATCATTGGCCCTGTATTTTTTGATAGGACTGTTCGCATCCACTACCCCAAGTTGCACTTGGTAAGGATATGGATGGCTGAAAGTCGTATCAACATTTGAGCTTATCTCAAAATCAATCATTTCTTGCTTAAAGACCAAATGGTAATAATTTCTGGTGGATGCTGGGTCGTTGAGGCCAATCGAAATGTCAAAATCTACGAGCATGATATCCGATTCCCCTAAAGTACTTACCGGATTAAAAGTTGCACCCACTAAATTCACAGGCCTTGGAATGCTTGTTTTGGCCTTAATCGTTTTAAAATTTTCAACTTCGACTACAAGCGTGTATTCCACTTCGTATTCAGCAACGAGGTCTTTGGATTTGTAACATGGTACATCATACGGACCGAAAGGTGGGAAAAACTCAAGCTCCTCTACAAACATATCACCTTTGTAAACTTTTACAATTGCATTGTCCACGTATTTTACCTCATTGTTATCATTGATATCCCTTGCGTAGCGAACGGAGGCTATCAATCTTTCATCAGATAGGTCACTACTTATTTCCAACCTTGGTTGTACATCAAAGGGTAGATCCACCACTTCTTCGCAGGAAACCATCGAAAAAAACACGGCAAAAACCAAAATGGACTTAAAGTAGATACTGGGCATAGTGGTTACTAATTTGTAGTTTACCCGTCAAAGTTCGTCATAAAATTTTGAAAGCTAAATAAAATTGCGATTTAATTTTGGGCAACAACCCTTTCCAGAACGAATCAGAACCGAGACGTCATTTTCCCCCAATCAATAAAATTTTCTTTTGTCAATCTTTTGATTTTTTTATTAAAAAGTTGATGCCGACCAAATACTTTTGCACTCGCTTTGCGAAATTCGCAAGCTGTTCAAAATACAAAATCCAAAATGGCAAGAGAACTTCAATTAAGAGAAGCCCTGCGTGAGGGCATGTCGGAAGAAATGCGTCGTGATGACAGCGTATTCCTCATGGGCGAAGAAGTGGCTGAGTACAATGGTGCCTATAAAGTAAGCAAGGGCATGCTCGATGAATTCGGTGCACGTCGGGTCATTGATACACCAATTGCTGAACTCGGCTTTGCTGGCATTGGCGTTGGAGCAGCAATGAACGGCCTGAGGCCCATCATCGAATTCATGACTTGGAACTTTGCGGTGCTTGCTTTTGACCAAATCGTCAACAACGCAGCCAAAACGCTATCACAGTCTGCTGGTGACTTTACTTGCCCAATCGTATTTAGGGGTCCTACAGGTGCCGCAGGCCAATTGGCGCAGCAACATTCCCAAACTTTTGAAAGTTGGCTCGGCAACGTGCCCGGCTTAAAGGTCATCTCCTGCATTGACCCAGCGGATGCCAAAGGCCTCATCAAATCGGCTATTCGTGACAACGACCCGGTTTGCATGATGGAGTCGGAGACGCACTACGGATACAAGGGTGAAGTACCTGATGGAGAATATCTTGTGCCAATTGGCGTGGCAAGAGTGCGCCGGCAAGGTTCGGACGTTACCATAGTTACTTTCAATAAAATGGTACTGGAAGCTTTGAAAGCTGCCGAAGAACTGGAAGGTATGGGCATCTCAGCCGAAGTGATTGACCTTCGCACCATTCGCCCGCTGGATATTCATACTATTGTTGAATCGGTGAAAAAAACGAACCGGCTTGTGGTAGTGGATGAATCTTGGCCGATGTATGGCGTTTCCGCAGAAATAGCTTACGAGGTACAGAAATATGCTTTTGACCATTTGGATGCACCTGTAGTGAGAGTAAATTCAGCTGACACTTCGCTTGGCTATGCACCAACTTTGGTAGAGGAATACATGCCAAATCCGTCCAAAATAATAAAGGCAGTAAAAGAAGTGATGTATGTGGCTGCCTAAGCAATATCAATCGCCACTGCGCCTGAACCCGATGCCTTTTTTGTTGAAAATAAAGGCACTGGTGTCTAATTTGAAATCTATTACATCCTCCAGGTTAAGGATATTGGAGGAAATGTTCTCCCGCTCATCGGGCGAAAGGCTGGCGAGCCGCAGGTTTTGGTTTTTGATGGCCTCAATCACCACTTGCCGTACCGTACGGGCATTGCCAAAGTATTTGTCCCTGTAATTGTAAAGGAAGTTCATATAAGCTGCAAGGTGCTCCTCGGCTTCCGGTGCTGGCAAAATGCCTTTTTCTTCCAGCATTTGAAGGGCAATTTTCAGCAAATCTTCTGCATTGTAATCCTCGAACTTGAGCACCTTGTCGAATCGGCTACTCAAGCCAGGATTGGCTTTCAGGAATGCCTCCATGTTGTCGGGGTATCCTGCCACGAAGACAAAAAATTGTCCCCGCCTGTCCTCCATGCGTTTTAAAATGGTCTGAATGGCCTCATCGCCAAAGTCATTGCCAGTGTTGCTTTTTTGCGATAGCGAATACGCCTCATCAATGAAAAGCACCCCACCCATTGCTTCGTCAATCTTCTCAGCGGTTTTGATGGCCGTTTGGCCAACGAAGCCCGCCACCAGTCCCTGTCGGTCTGTTTCAACCATGTGACCACGTTCCAAGACGCCAAGCGCCTTATAGATTTTGGTCAAAATGCGGGCAACGGTCGTTTTGCCAGTCCCAGGGTTGCCTATCAAAACAGTGTGCAGGAAGAAGCTATTGAGCACATCCCTGCTTGTTTCACGGTAATAGCGCACCAAACGGACATGCTCTATAATTTGCGAACGTACTTTTTCGAGACCAATCAAGCGGTTCAGTTCTAAAATGGACTCCCGGAGCAGTTCCTCGTCTATTGGAATCAGCGGCAATTCCCGGTTTGGCTTGATGGCGATATTTGCCACATCCTCGAACAAAATGGTTTCGAGGATCGCCTTGTCAAGATTTTGTGGGTCAGACATGTCCATGATACGAAGGCCGAGGTTCATCTTGGCCTTTTCCATCAAATCATATACAAAACGGGCATTGCCAAAGGCACGGTCACGGTCCCGGTAAGCATTTACGATGATTTCGTCTAGGCGAGCCTTTGACTCTACAGACAGCTTCACCTCTTTTTCTTGGCAAGCGTAAAAAGCAATTTGCGATAGCTCCTGCGGCAAGTAATCCGTAAACTCAAAATGGTGCCGGAAGCGGGACTTCAAGCCGGGGTTGCTATCGAGGAATTTGGCCATTTCCTTTGGGTAGCCTGCGGCAATGACGGCAATATCCCCCTTGCCGTCGCTCATTTCTTTCATCAAAATTTCGATGACCTCCCTGCCAAAGTCCTTGGTATCGTCGGCAGTTCTGGCCAATGCATAGGCTTCATCTATGAAAAGTACCCCGCCTCTTGCTTTCTCAATGGCGTCCTTCACCTTCGGGGCCGTCTGCCCGATGTACTCGCCAACGAGGTCAACCCGGTCAACGACATGGACATGGCCACGGGACAACAGGCCCATCTTACGGTAAAGGCGGCCCATCATTTTGGCAACCGTTGTCTTACCGGTTCCCGGATTCCCAATGAATACGGAATGGACATTGATGGCTTCTTTCTCTTCAAATCCCGCATTTTTGCGAAGCTGCAAAAACTGGATATAGCGGGCATGCTCCTGGACTTTTTGCTTGATTTCACGGAGACCGACCAAGGCATCTAATTTGGCCATTAGCTCCACAAAGCTTTCGTCGATTTCTTCTGTTGGGCTAAAAATGATTGGCGCATTGTGGTTAGGGGCATAAACTTGCGGAGCCCCTTCTTCAAAGGCATCGCCCACCTCAAAGGAAATGGCGGCCATCATTTGGTCCATGAAAATCAGTTCGCAAGTGTACTTATCCTTTCGCCATGAGCCTTTTACGTTGCTTCCCCATCCAGCACTTATTTTAAGGTATTCGTCCTTGCTTTCTATCTTCTGCAGCCGGATTACCTGCCCCTTTAGCTCCCTTGCTTCATTGTAAAATTTGACAAAAAGTTCGCATTGCCATAGCTTGTCAAAATGTACGTTTTTGAGCAAAATCTCAGCGTAAATGTAGCGGGTATCATTGGCGTCGAGCTTGCGGTAATATTTGCGGTCGTCCTCCATTACGTCGTCGTAAGGGCCTTCGTACAACTTGAAGGTATGGATTTGAATATAGCCATTGTTGCCTTTTTTCAAGCCATTTTCACCGGCATCCTCGATGTAAAAATACTTGGACGCCACCTTTTCACCCTCGATGAATGCTTCCCAGGCATAAGTGCCTTTCTTCCAGAAAGTGCCGTCCGATTTGTTGCCCCAGCCCTCCCGGATATATACGATATTGTCGTACTTGCTCACTTTCCGCTTGAATGGCAGTGCGCAAAGTTCTTTACGGGTCTTCTTGATTTGGTAGCATCGCAGTTCCACCTCCACATCCCAGTCGTCAATGTCGAAGAATTTATTGTAAAAAGAGAGTTCGGCATAGACGTAGGAAGTGTCCCAACGGTCGAAGACCTGCCGATATTTTTTTTTGTTGTCGGCTAGCCATTCCGTTGAAGAATAGAACTTCAGTTCACGGAACTTGTATTTTTTGAAATCTGGATATCGGACCGTGGTCATAAGCTTTAAGTATGGACTTGCAGGTTAAAAATGCAACTTGCACAAAAGTAATCAAAAGCTAAAAGCGGCGCTTGGTTCTGCTCAAAACATTGCCAAGCACCATCAAGGATTTTGATAAAAACTTACTTTGCCAAGTATTTTGCCGAAAATCAATCCGTGACAAATAATCAAAGAGTTTTCGCATCTTTCGCCCCTATTTCATTCAAATCATAATAAATGGACAACAAATCCTCCGGTTCCAATGAGCTTGTCAAGTACTTCGGGCTTGGCACGGGCATCATCCTCATCATCAGTTCCATCATCGGCTCCGGGATATATAAAAAGGTGGCTCCCATGTCACTTGCTTGTGAGTCCCCGGAATTGTTAATCCTTGCATGGGTACTGGCGGGCGTTGTGACCTTGCTTGGCGTGCTTTCTTTGGCTGAAATTGCCATGTTGCTGCCAGAATCCGGTGGGTCTTTTGTCTATTTGCGTAAAATCTATGGTGAAAAATATGGCTTCTTCTACGGTTGGGGCAGCTTTGCTTGCATACAATCGGCCAGTACTGCGGCCATCGCTTATGTTTTTGCGCAATCTTTAAATGCGGTCATACCATTGCCCATTTTAGGCGGAGAATGGGAAACAATGACGGTGCTGGGCCTTTTCATGCCCTTTGCCAATCTCGGCGTAAAAATGACGGCTGTTGCGCTTATCATCGTGTTGACCGCCATCAATTATCGGGGCGTGAAGCAAGGCGGAGGCGTCAGTAATGTCATCACCATCATAGTGATTATCAGCTTGCTGGCTATAATCATTTTAGGCTTCACCATGAGCGGCGGCAGTTTCGCCAACTTGACCACAGATGCCACCAGCTACCCACCCGACAAAATGGGAGAAAGTTTTGGTTTCTTGAAGGTCATGTTCGTCACGATGCTGGCCTCGTTTTGGGCTTATGAAGGTTGGATAAATATCGGCTTCGTAGGTGATGAAATCAAAGACCCACAGCGCAACATCCCCAAAATCCTCATTTATGGCGTGCTAATAATCATGACCATTTATGTGTTGGTGAATATGACATACCTCTATGTTATGCCCATTGATGAAATGATGGCCGTTGCCAATTCCGAAAACGGCGTTGCTGCCGTGGAGGTCATCCGAAAGTTCATGGGCGATGGCGGTGCGTTTGCCATTTCCTTATTGATTGTGCTGACGACAGCGGGTTGCACCAATTCAACGATACTTACCTCCGCTCGTATTTATTATGCGATGGCGAAGAAAGGCCAGTTCTTCAAAGCGGCAGCCTACGTGCATCCTAAGTACAAAGTGCCAACCAAATCATTGGTCATCTTTGCAGTTTGGTCGTGCATCCTCGTGTTTTCAGGCACTTTTGACCAGTTGACGGATATGCTTGTTTTCGCCCAGTTCATTTTCTACGGGCTGGTAGTGGCAGGTGTTTTCGTGCTGCGCAAAAAGATGCCAAATGCGGAGCGCACTTATAAAGTCATAGGCTATCCCGTTGTACCGATTCTATTCTTATTGTTTTGTGCAGGTTTGTTGATCAACACCCTGATTGAACAGCCACGTGAGGCAGGTATGGGCCTGTTCCTGATAGCATTGGGAACGCCGTTTTACCTGTATTTCAAGAAGAATTACAAGCAAGTTGAATAGATTACCACTTGCGCCGTTCCAACGAAGTGACCGTCATGGCAATGAAAATGCCCATTAAAGACAGGAAATAAATTACGTCACGGGTATCAATTACCCCACGGCTAATGGATGTGTAGTGATAATCAATGCCGAGCATTTGCACCACATCGTCCACCTTGCCCACGAAGATGGGCAACTTGCTGAGGAACATGAAGCCCCAATGCACTAAAAAACAAAGGAAAACGGCCATTACAAAGCTCGCTATTTGGTGGTTGGTAATGGATGATGCAAAAACGCCAATCGCCACAAATGACCCTGCCAACGACACCAAGCCAATATAAGACCCAATGATGGCACCACTGTCGAGGTTGCCCTTTGGGCTGCCCAAATGATAAACGGTAATGTAATAAAGCACTGTCGGCAGAAGGGCGAACACCGCCAAGGCAAGGCAAGCCAAGAATTTCCCCATCACGATTTGCAGGTCGCTCAATGGCCGGGTGGCCAGAAGCTCTATCGTTCCCGACTGGGTTTCCTCGGCGAAGGAGCGCATCGTGACAGCGGGTATGAGGAAAACGAACACCATCGGCGCTATATCGAAAAGCTGGTCAAGGCTGGCGTAATTGTAGTTGAGCAGGCTTGTATCGGGGAACACGAACATCACCAAGCCCAAGATGGTCAAGAAAACCCCAATGACGATATAGCCGATGAGAGAACTGAAAAAAGTATTGATTTCTTTGAAAAATATGGTAAGCATTGGTTCAAATAAAAAGGAAAAAGTTGGAAGTAAAAAAGATGAAGAGGTTGCCCAATCCATTTATCATTCATCGTTCATCGTTAAATAAGTTGGGTTCCTGTCCACGTAAATCAATAGGCATTTGAAAAGCTTTTCTTGTTGTTCCGATTTGGGAAGTTCGGTCAATGTCTCCACCAACAATGAGTCATTCTGAATCCAGGCCAATAAGTTTTCCACGGTAAAATCCTTTACAATGCCCGTTTCAAAATGCATTATTTTCTCCACAAATACTTCTTGTTCCCGCTTTACGAAGCCTTGGCGATACGGCCTGCCTGTCGCAGGATTATAGGCTGATATCCTCACTTGTTTGGTGCGATAGTCGGGATAGGTGAAATAGCAGATTTTGCCTCGGAGTTTCAATGCCGCAAAATTGGGGAGTACACGGTTGATTTCATTGCTCGGCACCCGAATGGAGGGCACGCCATCCATGCAAATGGCCCAAACGGAATCCGTCGGTAGGGGCTTTTTGTTTTTTTTAAAAACGATGGAATCTACTTGCGTAAGCGAAGTTTGTGGGTTGGTGAATGAATGTAAATCCAAATCATTGAGCGCAAAGGCAGGTTGGTTCCGTTTTAGCTGGTCCAAGTTGAAGTAAAGCCCATCGGCAAAGCGAAAGTTCTTTGAAAGCAGCATGGAGTCCTGCCCAAAAACAAAGCCCAATACTAGGCTGAAAACTGCGATGAGAATTGATTTTTTCATCAAAAAACAATGAAACCTTTTAGCAATCAAACCATGAACACTATTTCGTCAATTCGGTGAACACGTCCTCCACGCTCACCACTTCCTTGTGCATTTCGAGCAGGGTCAGGTTGTTGTCCACAGAAAAGCGGAAAATATCGCCCCGAATGTCCTTGTTGGCATCGGCAACGATATGCCAGCGGTTGCCACCCAGTGACTCGGTGCGTTTTACATGCCGAATTTGTTGAAGCTTGGAAGCATTCACCGATTGCTGGAACTCCACGGTAACTACCAGCTCCCCGCTGATTCGATTTTGCAGCATGCCAATGGCATCATTGGCCACGATTTTTCCCTTGTTGATTATGAGCACCCGGTCGCAAAGTGCCTGCACCTCCTGCATGATATGGGTGCTGAAAATCACGGTCTTTTCCTTGCCCAACTGTTTGATGACGCTGCGGATTTCCACCAATTGATTAGGGTCGAGGCCGCTGGTTGGCTCATCCAATATCAGCACTTCGGGGTCGTGGAGCATGGCCTGCGCAAGCCCTACCCGCTGCCTATAACCCTTTGACAATGAGCTGATTAGCTTGTGCTGCTCCTTACCAAGTCCTGTCAGTTCGACCATCTCCCCTACCCTTTTCGTCACGTTAGGAACTTTGTGCAGTTTTGCGACAAAACTGAGGTACTCCCGCACGTACATGTCCTTATAAAGCGGGTTGTGCTCTGGCAAATAGCCGATGCGCCGCCGCACTTCCAGTGGCTCAGTTTCCACGTCGAAACCACAGACCTCGGCCTTGCCCGCCGACTGTGGAATGAAACAAGTAAGTATCTTCATGGTCGTGCTTTTGCCCGCCCCATTGGGGCCAAGGAAGCCCAGCACTTCGCCTTTTTTGGCTTCAAAGCTGACATCATTTACAGCCTTTTGGGGGCCGTATTCTTTGGTCAGATGTTTTACTATTACGGACACGGTTAATTGATTTCGGATTAATGAATTGGTGCTTCGAGAAAAAACTGAAAACCAAAATCGAATGGCAAAGTTACTTAACTGGCGGCACGGGGCAAAACTTGTGATTGGCAGTCAGCAAATTTCCTGAAAAGTAGGGTTTGAAATACCTTTGGTTGGTTGCACCTTTCAAATTAGTCGTGTGGCTGCACAAAATAGAACTGCAAAGGGTGCAAATCATCTTTCAGCAATTACCTTTGACCTGCAACATGTTGCCTTTGACAATTTGATTTTGGTCTTTTTCGCCAATCGGCAAATAATGCTAAATGCCAAACCGTAATTTCAAACAATCAACTGCCAATACACTATCAAATCCTGTTATGAAAAGACTATTCTACATCTTATTGATGCTCAATGTTTTACAAGCGCCTTTTACACTTGCTGCGCAAAATTTGAACCCAGAAAAAATCTCGAAAAAACTGCTGGAACGAATGGCAGCATTGCCGAATGACTACCACGACGTCCATGTAGTTCTGACCGAGCAGGTTGACCTAAAGCTGCTTGATGCAGAGCTTTCGGCCATGCGGGCCTTGCCAACCCAACGCTCCAAAACCGTCATAGATGCCTTGAAAAACATGGCCACCGAAACGCAGACTGGCCTTATTTCAAAGATAAAAAGCTCGCCATTTGCGGAGCAGGCCTCCGTTCGCAGCTATTGGGTGGCAAATGCCATTTTTGCGAAGCAAAAAAACGAGTTGATTGCCGAATTGAGCAGCCGTCCCGATGTAGCCTGGATTGGCCTGAATGGCATTCTCAAAATTGAAGCAGTGACTGCAATGGCTCCTGCCCCACCTGTTTCACCCAATAGTAGGGAAAAAGGACTTTCCGTTATCAATGCACCTGCGCTTTGGGCGATGGGTTATACGGGCTACGGACAGCTTGCTTTTACAAACGATACGGGCGTTGACCCAAATGTGCCTGCGATTTCAAAGCAGTTCAGGGGGTTTCATACTTCACCCAATGCTGCATTTTTCAACTATGACCCAGGCACACAAAGCCAGCAACAAAACGTGGCACCATTTGATTGCGGCTATCATGGCACCCATGTAAACGGCACCATACTTGGCCTTGAACGAACAACCAACGATACGATTGGCGTAGCTTTCAATGCCCAATGGATTGGCGCAGCTATCCTTTGTGGTCTCGATACGGAGGACAATGTCGCCGCTTTCCAGTGGTCGCTGGATCCCGATGACGACCCTCTGACCTCAGACGATATTCCTGATGTCATTAATAACTCATGGTACGACCCTAACCTCGATACCCTTGATTGCTACAGCGTGTACATACCAGTGGTGGAGGCAATGGAAGCAGCGGGCATTGCTGTCGTTTTTTCCGCAGGGAAAGCTGGCCCAGCTCCAGAAACCATTACCCAGCCACACAAAATAAAAAAAAATTACGTCAATTAATTCAACGTCGGAGCCGTCAAAGGTAACAAAGCCAGTTTGCCGATAGCA
>JANPLH010000202.1:0-2580 GCA_031426435.1 Saprospiraceae bacterium
ATTGCGCCCAGAAATTCCATGAGGCCATAAAAACGGCAATATTTGAAATAAACCACCATCACGTTAGAATGGCCGATATGCAGACATTGATTACACCACGTTTTCAAGCGTTTGCACAAAACCTAATGGCGTGAAGTATAATAGTAATGGATTTAAAGTTTTCATTGTCATTTAGTTTAGTTTACGAACTTGATTATCTTTCTTGTTTCCCTGAAAAGAAAACATGATTTATTTCCGAATGAATAGAATTCCCACAATAGATAAAGAAGGTTTTTAATTGAACGCAAAGTCGAAAGTACCTTTCTCCAGTGAAATGGTCTTCGTCAATCTATCGAATGATTTTCGTCATAAACCCCCGCTGGTACAGTGGCCTTTCGGGGTCTCCAATGCTGTTTTGATGCAGCTCGATGAATCCTTTTGGCGTGAAATAGAAAATTCGCCAAAATGGCGGACGAGCGTTTTACGATGCCTCCATGAAATCGGAAATCTGGCAAATCTAGAACCCCATCTACCACTCCGTCTTATCTCCAAGCCGTTTTATGTTTTCCCTTGATTTTGCTCACCTCAACCACTGACCTTTATCATCTGTGCCTATTAAAGCAATATCGTCGCCATCGTGAGCGAGGCCAGAAAGAGAGGCCTCAACTCAAGCGGGCTCACAGAAATAGTCGAGCAATTGTAGTCCCTCGGCGCTTGTCACGGGCAGCCAAAATCATTGGCATCCACGCTTCCAATGGTCATAATTCCTTGTTTTTCAATCAATTGAGCAAGGCTGGCCACTTCGCTTTTGAACACTTATGGTTGAGGTGGTACGTGGCTTTTGGGAAGTATCTGACGGTTGTCGTGGTCGCAGTTCCATTGGCCCGTGGCGGATTGGTCGCCGTCCAACAGCACTTGGTGCTTGCGGCGCATGGCCCGGTCTGCGTTTTTACGGATTTGTATGAGAACCTTTGGGATTTGATTGGGCCATTGTGAATTGAATCCCCGTAGATTTCGCATCTGCTACAAACGGAGTCGGGGCTACGCCCCTTGAGAATTATCACTACAATACGTTTTAAACAGCTGTATTTTGGCCGCCAACCTTTTCGTATCTGGCTTCTCTAAAATGTAAACTACCTAGGTCAAATTCGAGCTTATGCCAACAAGGATTTTAGAAAAATCCCATTTTCAACCGCAGCGCCGCTGGCGGTGTTGTCGAATATTGCCCAAACAGGCTTGCTGATGCTATCCTTGGTGATTTTTGCCGAAAAGTCGCGCAGGTAGTCCTCTGAATAGCTGGAAAAATACATCTTCGGTGAGCCATGCAATCGGTAATAATGCAATCCCTGCCAGCCCGCAGGCACCGTGCCTTGTGGCGAGATGGCTGGGTCGGCAGCTACGAGGGCAATGCAAAAGCGCTGTAGCAAATCGGAGGCCTCCTGCCCAAACCAAGTCAAGTGTCGAGGCTCCAGCACCCAAGGGCCATCGTGCATAGCTACACATGCTTGAAAGAACAGCGATGCAACATTTGCATCAAATGCCAAGCTTGGAGGAAGTTGTACCAGGATTGGCCCCAGCTTTTCTTCCAAATGGCGCATTCGTTCAATGAATAAAGGCATGTTTCCGAGATTTCGCAATCGGCCGGTATGGGTGATTTCCTTGGACAATTTCACGGCAAAACGGAAATTGGAAGGCACCTGTTCTTTCCAACTGGTTACCGTGGCTTCCCTTGGCAAGCGGTAGAATGTCATATTAATTTCAACGGTATCGAAAAGGGTCGCATAACGCTCCAAATGGCTGCCAACAGTTGGGAACAGGTGGCTGTGTTCCTTGGCCACCGTCCATCCTGCACAGCCTATTCGCAAGGATTGGCTAAGGTCTTTAGCTTGGGTCATGGATTGGTTTCCAACTTAATTTCAAATAATTCCTATCCTTTATAGATAGTTACGCTAGGTTACTTTGAATTTCTAATTGCATCTACTAACTGCGGCTTTCCCATCCTGGAATAGCCCTTGACACCGATTTTTTTGGCCTGGTTCACGAGTTCCTGTTTGTTGCGGTCTTCAAGGTCGCTGGCCTTACCGCCTTTGCTGCTAGCATTTGGCGTATTGGCAATGCGGGCAGCTTTGCCTTTGCTCATTCCATCTTCCCGAAGAGCTTCGTATTTTTCGATGTCCTTGATTGAATTCATATTTTTGTTCGGCATGATTGACATTTTTTGGTTAATAAATTAGCGATAAAACAGTCGCTATATTTTGATGTTCAAGTTGCTTTATATTATATTATGCCATAAATATTCTGCACAAAACCCATTGGCACCATGCATAAACGATGAATATATACTGCGCACTGTTAGGATTTGTGCAAATGCTATTGGCTGTTGGCCAATAGCAAACAGCCAATGGCCAACAGCAATTTTTCAAATGCACAAAACCTATCAGCGCCAAGTATAACTCCCCAAAACAATAGTCCATGCAGAAAATGAGAATCAGGCATAATTGACTGCCCCAAAACCCAAGGCTTTCTGCACGGCAGGATGATTTAAGTCAAACTTAGCTTCTGAGCTAAGTTGCTCGAAAAGCCATTCGACCAATTTCTTGT
>JANPLH010000203.1:0-1096 GCA_031426435.1 Saprospiraceae bacterium
CTGGCAAAGTGTTGCGGCAATGGTTTTACCTTTTGAAATAGAGGATGCAAAATCGGTGTGAACACGCAAACGAATACTTTGCGTCTTTACAGTGAATAAGCTACTACTAACTGCCGTTGAACGCCAAGCCCATCTATTCCAAGCTCCATAATGTCTCCGGGCGTTAGATAGCGAGGTGGATTCAATCCCAATCCGACACCTGCGGGCGTACCAGTGGAGATAATATCGCCTGGCAACAACGTCATGAATTGGCTGAGAAAACTGACCAGGAGCGGTATCTTGAACACAAGATTTTTGGTGTTGCTAAATTGAAGCCGCTCTCCATTCACTTTCAACCAGACTTCGAGATTGTGCGGGTCAACGATTTCATCCTTGGTGGCGAGGAACGGCCCAAGTGGGGCAAAGGTATCGGCACTTTTGCCCTTGACCCATTGCCCTTGGCGCTCCAACTGGAAGGCCCGCTCACTGATATCATTATGTAGCACATAGCCCGCCACATACTCCATTGCCTCCGCCTCTTCCACATAGCTGGCTTTCTTTCCAATGACCACAGCCAATTCCACTTCCCAATCAGTTTTTTCACTGTTCTTGGGAATGATGACTTGGTCATTTGGTCCACAAACTGCGGTAGTTGATTTGAAAAAAATGATAGGCTCGGTGGGCAGCGTCATTCCGCTTTCCTTGGCATGGTCGGAGTAGTTCAGCCCTATGCAGATGATTTTTGAGGGGCGGCAAATCGGTGCGCCAAGCCTCGTATTTGCTGACAAAGTTGGACATTCCGCTTGGTGTTCCTTGAGCCATTCGGCTAATTTTTCCAAGCCGTTTTCACCGAAGAATTTTTCGTCAAAATCTTGGCCGAAAGCGCTCACATCGAGGCGGGTGCCATCAGGGAGTTGGATACCGGGTTTTTCCTGGGAGGGGGTGCCGTGGCGGAGGAGTTTCATAGTTGTTTTATAAACAATAGTCCATGCAGAAAATGAGAATCAGGCATAATTGACTGCCCCAAAACCCAAGGCTTTCTGCACGGCAGGATGATTTAAGTCAAACTTAGCTTCTGAGCTAAGTTGCTCGAAAAGCCATTCGACCAATTTCTTGT
>JANPLH010000204.1:0-5030 GCA_031426435.1 Saprospiraceae bacterium
GTCAGAAACCCTGCGTTTGCAAATTTTCCAACGATTTTGAAAGTTCTTACTGATTTGACCACATAACAAAAGTTATCAGCGCCGCAAAAATAGCGAATTCCAATTATAATGCAATTCAGCCGAATCTTGTGCCAAATACCACCATCATAAAACTCAACTTATTTGCCCATTGTTCATATCTCCGTTTTTTTAAAGGTGAGTCAATTTTAATGGTTTCTGAGGTATCCACATAGGGCAAGAAAGGCTCAGGTTTCATGGGAGCTGTAATTTGAAGGTTGCACCAAAACATTTTCTAAAACTAAGAATCGTAAAATTACGGAGCAAACTGGACTATTACAGATTACTACTATCCAGTCAAATAAATGGTTCGTGAGGTTTCCGGTTTCCTGGCTATAACGGGATTGTAGTGATGAACGAAGCCGGCCACTATTTTTGCCAAAAAGGGGCAGCGCCCTATGTAATATTTGTAGCTATTTCAGCTACACCCGGCACCAAGGGGCAGCGCCCCGCAATCTCGGAGTATATCCCGGGGCGCTGCCCCTCAAAACCTTCGGGTATGTGCAACTACAAATTTCACGGGGCGCCGCCCCTTGGATTGGGGAAAACCTCTTCTTAGGCACTTATCACTTCAATCCATTGCAGTCAGAACCCCCAAAACCATAAAACTTTACGAACCATTGACTATCCTTGCCTTCTAAAACTAATATAGAAGTTAATGCAAACGAGACTGCTTTTCAATTTCCTCTTTTTTTGCTCCGCAATTCTTGCCTTTACCGCTTGTGGCCCTGAGCCAAAAGTGCTGGTTTTCTCCAAGACATCCGGTTACCGACATGCCAATATTGAAACGGGTATTGCCGCCATTCAGCAACTTGGGGCAGCCGAAGGTTTTGGGGTAGAAGCAACAGAGGACAGCACCTATTTCACCGAAGAAAACCTGAAAAATTATGCCGCTGTGGTATTCCTGAACACCTCTGGTGATATGCTGAACAACTGGCAACAAGCTGACTTTCAGCGATTTATTGAGGCAGGAGGTGGCTTCGTTGGCATACATGGCGCAGCCGCTTCAGAGTATGATTGGAAATGGTACGGCAAGCTCGTTGGGGCGTTTTTTGACGAACATCCGGCCATCCAAAAAGCGACCGTGAAGGTGGCTGACAAATCGCACCCGGCCACCAAGCACCTGCCCGATACCTGGCCCCGCACCGATGAATGGTACAATTACAAGCCAGTGCCACCCAACGACAAAGTCTATGTCACACGGGCCAAGGGCAACTACACCCATAGCAGCACCGATAGCAGCGAAGCGGCCATCAACGTTCCGCAGAACGTCCGCTGGACCTTTGACAGCAAGCAGCCCTTCCTCTCGGAAAATGTGAAAGTGCTGCTGACGCTGGATGAAAGCAGTTTCGAGGGAGGAAAGCACGGCGCTTCTCACCCCATCGCTTGGGCGCAGGAATACGAGGGTGGGCGCTCGTTCTACACGGGACTGGGGCATTCCGAGGAGAGTTTTTCTGAAGAAAACTACCTGAAACACTTGCTCGGCGGCATCGAATGGGCCATTGGCAAGGGGCGGCTCGATTACACCAAAGCCAAGACGCAGCGCATACCGCTGCCGGAGCGATTTGTCCGCACCGTGCTGGCCGATAACCTGGACGAACCTACCGAGTTGGCCATCTTCCCGGATGGCAGCGGCAAGGTGCTTTTTGTGGAGCGGAAAGGTGCCGTTAAAATCTATTACCCGGAATGGGACACCGTGGAAACCATCGTTCACATGCCCGTCTACAAAGAGTTTGAGGAGGGGATAATGGGCGTTGCCTTCGACCCTAACTACTTGAAAAACAATTGGATATACGTTTTCTACTCGCTGATGGAAGGTGGTCGTCGCAACCGCCTCAGCCGCTTCGATTTCACGGACGACATCATCCACCACAGCACCGAGAAAGTGCTGCTGGAAGTTCCCGAACAGGTCGGCTGCTGCCACACGGGCGGCTCCATTGACTTCGATTCCAAGGGCAACCTCTTCCTCAGCACGGGCGACAATACCAACCCCTTCGAGTCGGATGGCTTCTCGCCAGCTGATGGCAGACGCGGTCGGGAACTCTACGACGCCCGCCGCTCTTCTTCCAATACCAATGACCTCCGGGGCAAAATCCTGCGCATCACCCCGCAGGCAAATGGAACCTACACGATACCCAAGGGCAACCTATTCGTAGAGGGAACCGCTAATACCCGCCCCGAAATCTACGTGATGGGCTGCCGCAATCCTTACCGCATCGCCGTGGACAAAAAAACGGACTGCCTCTATTGGGGCGACGTTGGGCCGGATGCGGGCAAGAATGGCGTTGATAGAGGCTCCAAAGGCTATGACTTCTGGGGGCGTGCCTGCGAGGCGGGCTACTATGGTTGGCCGCTTTTTAGGGGCAACCACACTTATTTCGACTATAATTTTGCAACGAAAAAAAGCGGCCCGCTTCACAATCCCGACAAGCCCATCAACAACTCACCGTTCAACACGGGCCTGAAGGAACTGCCGCCCGTGAAATCCCCTTTGATTTGGTACAGCTATGACGAAAGCCTGGAATTCCCCTGGCTTGGTACCGGCGGCAAAAACCCGATGGCCGGACCAATTTACAGTCGGCAGTTGGCAGTTGGCAGTTGGCAGTCGGTGTACGGGAAGGAGCAAGCGCCCGCCGTTTTCCCAGAATATTTTGATGGGAAATTCTTCATTTACGAGTGGATGCGGAACTACATTTTCGTGGTGACAATGGACGAAAAAGGCGGCTTCGTGCAGGCTGACCCGTTCCTGCCCAACGAAAAATGGAGCCGCCCGATGGACATGGCTTTTGGGCCGGATGGGGCGCTGTATGTGCTCGAATACGGCATACAATGGTTTGCCCAAAACCCGGATGCCCGTTTGAACAAAATCGAATACGCTGCGGGCAACCGTCGGCCCATTGCGAAGATAGACAGCATGGTGGCGATGGGGGCTTCGCCTCTCAAGCTGCGTTTAAGTGCCTCATCTTCAAAGGATTACGATGGTGATGACTTGACCTACGATTGGTCAGTTTACCCCCTTGGGGTAGCAGGCAATCAGGTAAAATTTAACACTGTCGGGTTTGATTACACCTTTACCACCCCGGGCGAATACGAGGTGCAGTTGAAAGTGACTGACCCCAGCGGGCTTGCGTCGAGGGCGAGGAAAACCATCATTGTCGGGAACTCGAAACCCACCGTGGCCTGGCAGTTGGACGGCAACCAGACCTTCTATTGGGACGATGCGGAATTGCCCTTTAAATTGGAAGTGAGCGACCCGGAAGACGGCAGCCTTGCCAACGGAAAACTCGACACCCGCCGGGTGAAACTCTCCATTGACTACTTGGCCGAAGGACAGGATGTGGCAGCTATTATTATGGGACACCAAACGCAACAGTCGGCAGTCGGCAGTCTTCAGTACGCCACAGGTTACAAGCTCATTGAGGCCAACGACTGCAAGACCTGCCATGCCGTGGAAACGAAAGTGAACGGCCCCAGTTATATTGACATCGCCAACCGCTACTACGGCAGCGATTTTGCGGTGAAAACCCTGAGCGAAAAAGTCATCAAGGGCGGCGCCGGAAACTGGGGAGAAACGGCCATGAGCGCCCACCCGAACCTTAGTCAAAAAGAGGCGGAGGATATCGTGAAATACATCCTCTCGCTAGCCGGGGAGGTGCAGGCCACGGCAACACTGCCGTTAATCGGCACTTACCGCACCAACGCCCATATTGGCAAAGGCGAAAAAGGGGCGTATGTCCTCCAGGCCAGCTACCGTGACCTCGGCTGGCCGGGCGGCAGCAATTCGCTTTCCGACAAGCAGATATTGGTGTTGCGGTACCCGAAAATAGAAGCGGAAACCTATAGCAAGGCATCAAAAGGGGTGCGCCGCCAACGCTACGAACAGACGGATACTTTCACCGTCAACGACCTGATGCACGGGCGGTTTATCGCTTTCGATAAAATAGACCTGACGGGCGTCGGCAGCCTCCAACTCGGCTTTTTGAAAAAGGACAAACCGATGGCAGGCACCACAGTAGAAGTTCGCTCTGGCAGCGAAAGCGGCAATTTGTTGGGCAAGGCAGCACTCAATGGAAATGAAGTAACAGTACCAATAACAGAAACCAAAGGCATACAAAGTCTTGTATTGGTTTTCAAAAACGAAAAGGCGAAAGGGCAGGGAATAGGGCGGTTGGATTGGCTGCGGTTTATACGCAAATAATGATTTTCAAAGCTTAAAACAATCTCGATTATGCTAAACTTTGACCAAAATGGCTATCTTTATCCATATACAGTAATCGCTTTGGAATTCGATTCATTGGTTGAAAATTTCGTTTTTAATGAACACAGAGGGCGCATATTCGAGGAATTCAAATCCTTACTTTCGCAAATGAGCAAATTGGGATTGAAAAATGCTTATCTTTGGGTAGATGGTAGTTTTGTTTCAAAACGACAAAAACCCGTAGACATGGATGTCGTCGTTTTTGTTGAGTCAACATTCTATGAGATAAATGAAAATCAATTAAGAGCCTTAAAATCTACCTTTGAATCCTTGGATTGTTATTTTGTAAGGGACTTCCCTAAAGACAGTCCCCAATATTTTGTCACACAATTTGACAAAGCAGAATGGCAGCATCTTTTTGGAACCGACAGAAAAAAAAGGCCAAAAGGAATTGTAGAAATAAAAATTTAAGCATCATGGAAATTACAGATAGTGTCCAAATTGAAATTTTAAATACGTTGCAAAAAATTGAACGGATTAATAAGGCCATTGCTTTTCACAAAGCAATGGATTTGCCAGATGCTTTGGCAATAGAGCAGTATAAACAAGTAAAAGAGCAGCTGGCAAAACAGTTGATAGGTTTGCTTGAAAATATTGATGTCAAGCTTCAAATGGCTGCCTAAAAGTTCTGAAGGTTTTTGCTGAATTGTATGTCCTGGAAGGGCTTTCTTATAAAAAACCTAAAGCCATTTTGTCGCTCTAAGTCGCTTTTGTC
>JANPLH010000205.1:0-12504 GCA_031426435.1 Saprospiraceae bacterium
ACAAGAAATTGGTCGAATGGCTTTTCGAGCAACTTAGCTCAGAAGCTAAGTTTGACTTAAATCATCCTGCCGTGCAGAAAGCCTTGGGTTTTGGGGCAGTCAATTATGCCTGATTCTCATTTTCTGCATGGACTATTGTTATGATGAGTTCTTTCGATTTGGCGGGCTGCGCTATCAGGTCTGCCATGCCCGAAATGACCGTGAGCGGGGTGCGGAACTCGTGCGAGATGTCGGCGAAGAAGCGGGACTTCAGGTGGTCTAATTCTTTGAGTTTGTTGAGTTCTAAGTGCTCCATTTCCTGCGCCTGTTTCCTCCGCAGCCTTCCCAACTCATATTGCCGCAGGGCGTATCCCACCCCAATAAAAAGCAGTGCATAAAACAAGTATGCCCACCAAGTCTGGTAAAAGGGCGGCAGAATTTTGAATTCAAACGAGGCGGTCGAGCCTATGTGCTGGTAAATGTTTTTTGCCCGCACCAAAAAGCGGTAATTGCCAGCCGGGAGCTTTGTGTAGTCCTTGTGCGGTTCGGTCGTCCATTTCGACCAGTTATCGTCGTAGCCTTCCAGTCGGTATTGGTACTCGTTTTTCGATTCGTCATCGAAACTGGGGGCAGCGTACGAGAAGCGCAGGGTGTTTTCGGCAAAAGGCACGGTTACACTGCCCTCCGCCTCGCTGCCCGCTCCCCCAAAAATCAGGGAATCCCCGTTGGCAATCACCTGCCGGATTTGCGTGGAGAATTCAAGTTCATAGTTTTTGGCGACCGATGCGTCGTACAGAATCACCCGGTTGTTACCGCCAATCCAGGTCAGTTCCCTCCGAAATGGGTCGGAATAGGCAAATTCGGCTTTAGCTCCCGCCACCCGCAACATGGGCTTGCCTTCCCAGGTGTACGAGCCATCTTTTTGCAGGAGCGCCCTGCCGAAATCGGATTTTTCGCCGTAAAAAAAGCAGAGGTTCCCATTGGCATCTTGGGCTGCGTGAAATATTGGGGCTTGGTCTGTGGGGAAGCCTTTTATCAGCGAGGTGTCAGGCACAAAACGTTGCTGCGTTTCGTCGAGGCGGTAAATCCCACGGTGAGTACCAAAGCGCAGCCCTTTCCTTGTCAAAAAAGCGAAGTTCCGGTCGCCGGGCGGCAAGCCGTGCAGGGTGTCGTAGCGGACGACGGGCGCATGGATGTTAAACCCTTTAGCATAATCTATTTTCAGAATCCCCTGAAAACGGGGCGTTACCCAAAGTTTTCGGTCGGGGGTTTCTAAGATGTTTCTGATTTCGAAGTCAATGCTGTCCAAACGCCCTTCGACCTGCCATTGACCGCCTTCGTGGTAAAGGCTCATCAGCCCGTTTTGCAAGCCCACAAAAACGCGGTTGGTATCTTGCTTCGAACGGTGCAGGATAAAGGAATAAGCCTTGTTCAGCAACTTCGCCTGTTGACCCCGAATCTCGAAAACGCCGTCAAAAGTTGCCAACAACAAGGATTGCCCCATTGGCAGCAATGCCCAACATTGGGGCGGAATGCCAGGCATCCGTTTAAATCGCCGCCCGCCGTCGCTGTTTCCTCCATTCGTTCCGTCGAGGAAATAAGTCCCTAAACTGGTGGCGACATACAGGTTTCCCTGGTGCCGAGTGATATTCAGGACATATCCTTCCAAGCCGGCCAGATTGGTGAACTGGGTAAAGGGCGATGCAACCTCTACCCGGCTGATGCCGGCATCCAACCCAATCCATAGCCCATCCTGCCTGTCCACGTACAGAAACCAGGCTGTTTCATCCTGCAAACCGGATGCTTTGTTCAGGTGGTGTACCAGATTGCCTTCCCCATCCACCACAATGACCCCGTTTTTCAGCGTGGCAAAAGCATACCTGCCGTTGGGCAGTTGGACGCCATAATAGACCAGCGCCTCCTTGAGGATGGCGTCGGCGGCAGTGGGAAATGGGGTCAATGAAACACCGTCGTAGAGGTACAGCCCATTTGCACGGGTGGCAATCAGCGAGACTGCCTTGCCGCCCCCGCTTTTTGATCCTGACCAGGGCAGCATGGCAAAAACCCTTTCATCGGCAAGCCTCGCCCCGCCCGGCGCCAGGGTCAACGAATCGCCCTCGTCCCGCATCAACCCGACGCCCCATTGCCGGACGTAGAATTGGTCGTTCAGCGAAAAGCCGACGTGGAAATTCTGCTGTGCCTTCCAGACGTGCATCCGCTGGTTTGCCCAGCGAAAAACATACTTTTGGGTGACGAAATACACGCTGCTGCTGGTGGCAATGGTTTGCCAGACATCCGAAAAGTCGAGGTATTGTTTCTCCAAATGGGACAGCAGGGAATGGTATTGGAGCTGGCTGGATTTGCCGGGCGCTAAGTATCCAATTTCGCCATACGCCCCGACGTAAACGCGGTTGTTTTTGTCAACAGCCAGCGAGCGCACCACCGTTTTCTTTTCGGTAGGAATCAGCCGCCAGGCAACGCCGTCGTATTCCACTACGCCATTGTTGCCAAAATACATAATGCCGTTTTGGTCCTGGGCTATCGCCCAATTTTGACCGTCTGCCTGGTATTCATCGGGGGAGTAGTTTCGGAGGAAGGGGGTGCCGGTTGTTTGCTTACCATTGAATGACGGCTTGACTGTTTGCGCAGTGGCAAAAAGTTGGAGGGAAATGAGAAGTAGCTGTATGAATAGGGTCTTGTTCATAGTTGCTTGTCCACTAAAAACAGGGCATTTTCCAATTTAGCGAAGCAAGGTAAGGTTTCTTGCAAATAAGTAGCTGCACGATATTAATTGATATTATGATATTGGGTTATTGCGGCACAACTATCAGATCATCAAGTGAATATCTCAATTTCTAAATATCAGTTAATCTCAATTTGGTACTTAATGGTAAATTAGTGTTTGAATCAATCTGGTCCCCGCCGGGCACGTTTTGCAAGCTGTACATGCTTGGACGGATGAAAAAAGTAGCTTGGATGTTTTGGGCAAAAGAACCGCCCTATTTGTACCAGCTATTGTTGCGCAAGCCCATAATCCTTGATAGCTAAAGATTTACCAAAGAATCGTTTAAAAAAAGGGCTGGTCGGTGGGTTCTCCGAACAGCCCATTTTTTAGGAAGCCTATTTTTTCCTACAAATTATTTGGTCACATTCAGCACCCCACTTGCCAGCCGACCATCCACGAGCAAATGGTAAATGTATAGCCCCTGCTTTGCCCCATCGGCCTCCCAAGTTATTGACTGCTGTCCTGCTGCCATATTTTGCTCCGCTACACCATGTACCAGCCTGCCGTGCATGTCATAGATGTTCAACTTGACATTGGCCTGTTTCTCCAACTCAAAACCAATGCTCACCCGCTCGGTAAAAGGGTTGGGGAAGGCCGTCACATTGGTCGCCAACAGTTTGGTATCGCCAGTGCCCGACACGAAATCGTATTTGTAAACAAAGCCGAAAAGGTCGGTCACGTAGAGGTCGCCTGCCGCATCGAAGGTGAAGCTGGGGGCAAAACCGATGAAATTTTCGGCAATTACCTCCCGGCTGCCATCGGGCCAAAGCTTGATGACCCTGCCCGCACCGGGGAAGAAGGTCAGGGTGGTGTCCAATGCCCCGAAACGGCTAAACTGCAACACGCAAAGGTTGCCGTCCTTGGGGTCGTAGCCCATGTCGGTGATGAGCGTGAAGCCGGTTTGCCAAGGCGTTAGGTTGCCACTATTGTCGAGGTTGAAGATGGTCGAAACACTGTCAACGAACGGGAAGCCCGTGAGCTGGCAGACGTAGTAGCCACTCCCATCGGCCTTCGGCACGATGTCCGTTGGTACGGCGTCCATCACAGGAGGGCCGAAGGGCAGGGGGTTCGGGATGGGGGGCAGCGCTGCTACGGTACTCACGGTGCCAGTAGTGGCCTCCACTTTTAGGATTAGGTTTGCGCCAGCGTCGGCTACCAGAATGTCGCCGTTGGCAGCCCAGGTGATGTTGTACGGGTCGCTCTGCAGCAGCCCTTGGTCATGTACGTGGTCGCCGAGCTTCATGCTCAGTTCCACGTCATTCAGCGTAAGCGGGGTGCCCGGCGTGAAGTTCGATTTGTCCACCACCAGCAGCGACTCGCCCATCGCATGTGGGCCTTCGCCTACCACGATTAGCACTTTGTTGTTGGGCATCTGGTAGGTGCGGAACGCCCCGGCCACTTCGCCCGTCAGGGGATTCAGGGCGCTGGGCAGCCCGGTCATGAAGACGGTCTTTGTACCGTCCGGGGCGATGATGGTGATAACGCCATCGTCGTTGGCCTGGCCGTACTCGGTGACCCAAAGGTTACCGCTTTCGTCCACTTCCACACCGATGAGGTTGTTCACGAAGTCCCCAGCCACGATGGTGGGTGCCACTTGTGCTTGGAGGGTAAATGTGGCCATAATAATGGCCGCTGCGATTTGAAGTAACTGTTTTTTCATCTGATAAATGATTTAATGATTGTTGAATTGCTGAAATTGCTTTATTGCTGAAATTGTTGAATTGCTGTAATTGCTGTAGGCTTGGTGATTTTTTGATTAAATATGGGGCTATTAAATCCCACTTTTAATAATCGCTTTTGTCTCCACATATACGCCGTCCAAATTAAGCGTCAGCCAATAAATGCCAGCGGTCAACCCATATGCCGGCAGGCCAAAACCGATATCGCCCACTGGCTGGCTCCCCAGGTTTTGCTGCCGCAATATTTTCCCCTGCGCATCCTGCAAGGTGTAATGCAGGATGCCGGGGCGGGGCATATTTAGTTCAATATTCCACAGGTCGGCGGCGGGGTTCGGGGCGATGCGGAGGCCGAGGTCAAAGCGCCCCGGAAGCGGCTTTTCCACTGTGCTGCTCGGCAGGTTTTTCTGCAAAAAAACCTTGACCAGCGTGGCGCTCGCCGTGGTTTGCCCTGTCTGGTTGCCCACGACAAAGGGGTTCGCCACCCCCTCCGGCGTCACGATGCCCCCGACGATATAGCCGAGCAGCGTCTCGCCGTCCGGCAGGGCATCGAAGTCAACGATGCCATTGGGCAGGGTAGGGATGCCGCTTGCCCCTTTGGGGGCGGCTAGCAGAAACTCAGCGCCCGTGCCCGTATAAAAAGGCAGCTCGGCATCGAAGGCCACCTCCTCGTAGCTGCCATCGGCGAGGCGGCTCACCCGGCTCACGGTTTTGACGAAGGGGATGCGGTTATCCTTGATGAGGCTGTCGTTTTCGTTCAAATAATACTGGCTCATGCCGCCGAAGAACAGATTGTGCATCTCGTTTTGCGAAGCGGAAAACAGCGGCAGCTTGGCACATTGGTACTGCGCCAAAAACTGGCTGAACCCGTTGACCGGGGCATGGCCGCTGGGCCTGATTTCCACCTTGTTCAAGAAGGGCAAAAGCGCCAGTCCCGGCTGAAAAACACCTGAAAAGGCGCTAATGCCGCTTTCACCATTTTCGTAAACTTGAGGCACCAGGTTATAGTCCCGGCGGTGCAGGTTCAGCTCGTCCTTCACCTCACTTTTGTGGCTGACTTGCCAGCCTGCACTGTCGGTTTCGAGGGTGAATTTTCGGATGGCGTTGGTGTAAAACTGGATGTTGTTTGCGCCAGCATTTGCGCTGTATAGCCCCTCGAAGCGGTGTCCACCGACGAGGTAAAAAGTGTCCGCCAGCAATTGCAACTGCCCTCCCGTGACGGCGAAGAATGTATCCCTAACTTGCTGGAAATGAGGCAACAACGAGTCGCCAACCATCACGGCGCTCATGGCCGAAGGCACGTCAATTAAGGTCAGGTACGGGTAGGTTCGGTGGTCTTGCAGGCCGTCGCTGTACCCGTAGCCGCCGACGAAGAGCAGCGTTTCGCCCTGCTGAAAAAATTCCATGTTGGTGCTGCGCAACTGCTCCCGCAGCGTATCGGGCAGCTCTGTCAGTGGCTTATGCCAGACCTGCCAAGTTCCCGGGTCCACTACGTAGATGGACTGGTTGGCGCTGCTGGTTTGGAAGCCGCCGTTCTTTGGGTGCAGGCCGTCTTTGCGCCCGCCGATGAGCAGCCATTTTCCCTCAAATTGCGCAGCAGCGAAGGAGTGCAGCCCCGGCAAGCCCGGTACGCTGAGGGTATCGAGGCGGATGCCGAGGCTGCCCTGCGATGTTGCGGAGCAGGCAAAAAACAGCAAGAAGAACTGCGCTAAGGCTATTTTCATTTGGTGCTTGGTTTGTCAAAAAAGATGGTACAAAGTTGCTTCTGCCAATCCCCGATGGGTTATCAGAAATGTCGCAAAGGCTTTCAAATTCGTCGCCAGCGGGGTTCAGTCGTGATTTGACTTGAAAATGATTACGAAGTGGGCGGGCATTTGGATTATTTGCCTCGGAAAAAAGTGGTTGGGGCCTTGGTATGTCCCGGTTTCAAAGTTGAATAATCGGTACTGGCTATAAATTGATAATATGCAAAGTGCCGAACGGATTAACGGAAACGGTCGGTTGCGTCAAATTATAGTTATTATCCACCTCTATTATTTTGTCCAAAGCATCTACCCTGCCTACCGATTCGGCCCAATCTACTTGGGTATCCGGGTCGGTTGGGTCCAGGAGGATGGACCTCCTGATTTCGTTGAACTTCAATAACCAGTCAATTTCATCGGTGCCATCTGCTGGCGAGCCGCCAAAAAATGAATTGGTTTGCTCAATTATCGAATAAAGACCATCGGGGTCTTCACCATCGCCATGCTGGATGCAGGCATCGTATATGCACAGTAGAGTAACGGGGAGTTTCGCCCCAAGCTCGTCACCGTAGCCTACCGAAGGGTCGTAGTAGAACGAATCGCTGATAAAATCTTGGGCCTTTATGAAATTGCTGTCTGAGCTGGCAGTGACCCAAGCATTTGGCAAGTCTTCCAGCCCCGTGACATCATCACTTTCAGCGTTGGCTCTATTCTTAAGAATCGGGAGGAACTGTGCCAAAAGGTTGTTTGGGGACAGTTCCGTATATTTTTCAACCACTGCCAACAAATCGCCAGTGGCCGTGGTAAACCCAGCTTTCCCAGCGGTATAGCCCCTGCCATCGTCCAAGTACTCGATATAGCTGTATTGAATGACTGGCGTGTCATTTTCAAAACAGGATATTATCTTGTCTGCCAAAGTTTTTTGGGGACTTTTAAATGCTATCAAACTCGGCCCATCGGGTTCTTCATCCGATTCCCGGTTGCAGGAAATGATTGACAGCAATAGGAGGAATATAGAAATTGGTTTTTTCATTTAATTTGGTGTAACTGTTTAGGAGGTTTTTTAAGGAAAGCCTGGCCCACGAGAACCCTCGCAGGCCAAACTTTCGTGGAAAACGATTGTCTAACTCAACTTGGCGATATCATTTTATTATTCCTATACTCCGAATTGAGCCGCTATTGGTACGTGCAAGTTGTTGCCCAATGCCCATACATGGTTTACCGGGTCAGCGGAAACGAACATGCTTTGGTTGCCTTTGGTACAATAGCGAAGCAGGTTTACCACATCGTTGAAACGGCTGATGTCGTAGTAGATAACAAAAAAGTCTTTGCCATCTCTTTGCGGTTCCAGATGGTTCACTTGGCCTGCAAGGATATGGGTGAACGGCGTACCCCCGACCGGATTTTCCTGTCCGGGAAGTGCCGTTCCGTCCGGGTATGTAAAAACGATATACCCTGCCTGGCGTGGGGCCTTACCATTGCTTTGAAAGCAATTAATATAAGCCGCTTCCCATGGGGCGCTGCTTTGACTGTAATAATGGACGGTATAATTGTCGAAATAGATTAGCGTGGCTTTATTTGTTGCCCCGCTCGGTGATGCGATTTTTGGTTCCATGATTTTTAATTTTTGATGATTGTGCCTACTCTGGTTCGGATTTTCGGCTTTCTCCGTTTTTCGATTTTCATTTCTGCACTGCTTGACAAAGGCCCAAGCTGCACCTGTTTGCCGTTTTTTTCATCCATCCAGCTCTCGATTTGCCAAAGCCGATGGCTGCCCTCGAAGTCGGTTAGACACAAGGCTTAATTTGCAAACGGGGGACACGAAGCGCAGAAGGGCTACCACAAACTAACCTTGCCGCTACTTTGGTATTGATAAATCTACCACCGTGATGGAAGATATTTCATCTCGCCAGTTGTCGTCAAGCCAAGTGGCGTCATTGTACAGCACGAGCGGCTCACCAGTAAAATCTGGCGTTTTATAAGCAAAAACTGCGATTCCGGGATCTATTTTGATAGAGTCAACTTCGTTGTCGAGATATCCAGAGCTTAGTAGCGGCGGTAATGCCAAGCGACCGTGCGGCAAGGATTTTTGTGCAAGGGAATAGGAGCCGGGTTTCAGGAATTTATTCGTCCCATCGAACATCACGTTGCTGAAGATGGTAGCTCCCCGCACCGGCTTGTCGGGCGTAGTGCTGGTCTCATCGGTTAAAGAAGGTACCCGTCCGTTGGTCAGCCACTGCCACGAATATTCTAAACGATATGTGCCGCCGTGGCCTTCAAAAGTGCAATGTTTCAGCTCACTGTATATCCCGTTGATTTTCAGGGAAGGTTCGTAACTGAATATTGTGATGTCGGCTGACTGGGGAGGGAACACATCGTCCTTCCACCATTCGATGAGGAGGTCAATGAACTCGTAAAGGAGATAGACAGCCAAGGCTCCGATGGCTCCCCCGATGAGGCTTCCTAATGCACTTGCAAAAAAGCCCTTTGCGATTTCCTCTGCTAGTTTCTTGCCCACATACGCTGCTATTGCTTCCGTGACGATTGTCGTGATTGTTTTCAGCGCCTTCTCCACAAATTCAGAGAACCCGCCGTTGTCCATTTCTGCCAACAGGAAATTGCAGCATCGGTACTTGGGCAGCCCTTCCTCGCCAGAAGCACCATACAGGTCGAAAACATGGTAATACCAAGGGTTGGGATTGGGTATCATTTCCCAGCCATCTCCAATGCCTTGGCCAATGGCCACAATAGGCTTGGAGAAAGTATTTTGATAAGGGATATAGCTCATGGAGCCATCGTTCTTGCGGTGCTTTATAACCTCCCCCTCAATGATATTGGCCGAGAGTGCGATAGTATCGGAATCGCTTTCGATATTGGTTTCATCAACGCAAACAATGCGGTGGATGCGCAGGGCTATCTTGTCGTAATAGGGCCTGTTGCCGACGCCCCAGTCAAAGCCATTGCTGTTGTCCCTGGTTTCGAAGAACTGGAGGCGCGGGTCGTGGGTGTGGAGCATATCATGTTCATCCATGAACCTGGGCAGCTTGAACATGGACCTGTCATCATACAGCCGCTCCAACCAATCGCTGTTCTTTTGGGCAAACTTTGGCGATTCCCGTCGGATTTCAATATCTTTTCGCTTCGCAAGGAAAATATGGGATGCATAATCCCGCTTGCGGTCATTCATGTTTGTCAGCCTTTCATACAGTAGTTTTTCAAGTACGCCGCTATAGGGGTTAGGATAGTTTTCCGGCTCCATGATGCTCCCTGTCACCTTAAGCATGGTGAACTCAAGTGATTTTTTCAGATCGGCGGCAAGTGGCAGGAATTCAGGGTATTCGTTGGCCAATGTTGCATAGGCACTGCTGCCCTTCGATTTTTGGTTTACAGTGAATTTGTTTCTCATTGTTTTTATAAATTTTGATGAAAAATAATTGACGTCGATTTGCGCCTATTCGACGCTAAAATCCCATTTCCGGTCCTCTTTGCCCTTCAAAAGCACACTAAAGCGGGTAATGGAATCGCTCAGTTCGAACTTCACCTCCCCCTCTCCATAGCTTTTGGAGTCTATCAGCACGGACAAAAAATTGGTCGGAGCAAGCGGCCCCCGCAGCTCGGGAGCCACCAGCCTGAAGTCGTCATTGCTGAGTATGGTATTGATGATGCCCTTAAAATCCAGCCCAATTTTCAGCGTGACCAAACGCCGCCCGCCGCCAATGCTTTCCACCTTGCCCTCGATGACCGAGTACACTCGCTCGTATTGTTCATTGCCCGGTGAAAACGTGAGGGGCTCCGCTGCCGAGATGTTCAGGGTGCGGGCCTTGCCAGGTTTCCCGCCGGTAGCGGCCAGCGTGGTAGCAGATTTGTTCGGCTCGTCTTCCGCATTGGCAGGTTTCAGCATCGGAATAAGCTGAAAAAGCAGCAGGTAAACCAGCAAGGCTGCGCCAGCTATGTATGCGGCAAGCACAGCGGGCTTTATCCCATTTGCAGTAAAGGGTGGATTATCTTCACTACCAATTGACTTTGACGAGGGTGCTGCAAATGACATATCAATCAACTCCAGCAAGCCCTTGCGCAACCGGGCGGCCTCCAGGTTGGCTTGGTCGTAGGAAATCGTGCCGGAGCGCTGCCTGGACTGCAAATCCTTCCATTGGCTTTCCAGCAGCACCTGTTCGCTGAGGTAGCGTTGCCTGTTTCTCAACTGCTCAAAAAGGGGGTCCATCTCATTGTCGGTGAGGAGTTGGATGAGGTCTTGTTTATTCATTTATATTTACTTTTATAGCTCACGACGCTATGTTTTGATAAGATTAGTAAAAGGATATGCACAACTTCATATACCCTATCATCTTTTGTCAAACATCCTCACAATGACCAAAACTTGGCGACTCGCAATATAATTCCACCACTATAACTTATACTGACGAGGGCGCTCTACTCCTTAGCAATGCGCCTTATTGTTCATTGCTCACAATCGAGCAAGTCCAAAAAGTAAACGCCATTGGGCAGGTTGCCGAGTTCTATATGTCCCTCTATCATTTCTTTCAAAGCAATGAACCTCCTTATACTGTTTTTCAATCTCACATACACATAGTTGGTGGCAGTAGGCATATTAAGCCCAGATAAATCTATCATTAATTAAAGCATCCGAAGACCAAGGTGCCAAACACCAATTAGCGATTAGTAATGAAATTTGAAATCATGAGACAAGGCTTGGTTAGCATTTTGTAGTGATATATGTTCAGTTCGGGAAGTGAACATATTAGAAGCCATTTGGCGATTCTGAATACCCCAATCTTCATATCAACTCGCAAAAAAAGCATTGAATCCCGCTATTATCTATTGGCGAAAGGTAAAAGCAGTCTTCGAATGTTGCCAACTGAAGCTGTCAACTGGAAATAAAGGAACGACTGGCGATTTTCAAGGTTCGACAAAAGTTGATGGGGGCCAAAAAGCTACGCTCATCAACCCACATCAACTTTTATCAACCTTAATTATCAATCCTTACTGACGACCAGTTTCTGCTCGTAGCGCTGGCCACCTACCTTCACGCTGACGAGGTACATGCCGTTGCCGATGCCACCGAGGTCTATGCGCTCGTTGACGAAGCTGACCCTGCCAAAGTCCTTGCGGAGCACCTGTTGGCCGAGCGAGTTGTAAAGCTCGAACACAACGTCTTGGCTCTCTTCCAGTTCCGAAACCTGAAGCGTCACCTCGCTGCCAGCCGGGTTCGGTGCCAAGCTGAACGACAGGTCATCCTTTGCGCCATTGGCTTGCAGGGCCTTCTCACGAAACTCAATGGGCGATGTGCCTGCATCTGCACCGCACTGCGTGACAAACTGCTCGTCGCTCCAGTAGGCGTTCACGTTCTGCAACGACACTTTTAAGCCCGTGCTGTAAAGCACGCCTTGGCCAATGCTGACCCTTATGTTGCCGCCAAGGTAGAAGTTGGCGAGGTCGAGCAGGCCGCCAATCGTGTAAGGATATTCATAGACCACGCCCTGCTGGTCGAACACCCGCAGCTTGCAGTTCTCGCCCTCCGAATCGCAGGCAACAATGTTCGGGCTGATGCCGATGCAATCAAGGCTTTGCGACCGCACCGCATTCAGCGTCATGCCGTTGTACTGGATATTGTACCGCATGTTGAGCGTGAGGGCGATGGCATTGGCTGCCAAGGCGTTCTTCATGCCACCGATGCCCAACGGGTTGCAGCCCGTGCAGTTCAGTTGGTTGCAATTGGCCAATATGCCAGGCCCGCCGATGCCGGGCAGCAGGTTCACGACGCACTGCGGGTCGTCAATGGTCAGCGAACGAAAACCACCGCCAATCACTATCGGCGTGTTGCCGATGAGCGTTGAAATCACCTGCAAGTCCGTCGTAGTCCCCGAAATGGTGCTTCCCGGCGCACCACCGGCAATGCCCCAATCGCTTTGCACAAAGCTTGCCAGCGGGAGGCAGGTGCCGGAGTAGGTTATCTCGCAGAGCGATGCAGCCTCATTTCCGCATGCATCAGCGATGAGGAAGTAGAAGGTACGTCCGAAAGTGTTCACGCCGTTGCCATCAGGGTCGCTGCATTCCCACAAATCCGACCAGCTTTCGAGGGTGACCTTGATGGCACCGCCGCTGCAAACGTCGTAGTAGTTACCGTTCTCGATGAGCTCCTGAATCTTGCCGGTGAAGTCATGGTCGTCGGGGCAAGGCACCTCTTCGATGCAGCTCAGGTTCGACACGCTGACGGACACTGCGTCGTTCGTGCTGCTGCTTGCGCAAGTGCCCAACGGACCTTCGTTGTCGTCGATGTAATAAGTGAAGCTCCAGGGGTGGC
>JANPLH010000206.1:0-8969 GCA_031426435.1 Saprospiraceae bacterium
TTCATTTCGTGGGTATTTCCATGATGGGGTTCCGATGAATATGCGTCCGTGGGTCCCCCTTTAGGGGTCAGGGGTCGGGTCAGGGGCAAGGTCAGCGAGATAGTCACCGCCAGTAACGGCAGCGCCACGGCCAGCTCGAACGTGAACAGCGCTACCACGAACAGCCCCAGCGAGGCAAGCATGTGCCGCTGTTTTTTTTCCTCCAAATGCTTTATAAAAAACAGCAGCGAACCGAGCATGGTGAGGGTGCAAAAAAGGAAGTTGAAACAGACCCGCCAGACCACCACCTCGGCCTGGTAGGGCAAGAGCAAGAACAGCAAACTGCCCATCAGTGCTGGCGCAAATGGCTGGGTGTGGCCGTTTTTCTCAAAGATTTTTTTGGCCAAAAGGAAGCCGAGGAACGCATTGGCCACATGCAGCGAAGTGAACACAAAATACCAGCCGATGCCGCCCACGCCAAACCATTTCACGAAGCAAAACAGGAACAGGTTGGTCACTTGGTGCAGTGCCGGGAAGCCGAAACAATTCCAAACGCCATTGAGCGCAGCGCCGTCAATGCGTTGGAGGAATCCCGTGAAATCGGTGACGAAACCCGACTGCCAGGTGCGGGCATAGAACAAATGAACCAACACCGTGAACAGCGCCAGCACTGCCCCGTTATTGCCCAAAAATCCACGATGCCAAACTGATTTCTTCAAAATTGGATTGTCTGCGTAATTTTGACGCCCGTTTTGAAAGGATTGAAGGATTGAAGGCATGAAGGATTGAAGCCGTGTGTGATTCAATCCTTCATGCCTTCAATCCTTCAATCCTTCCAAACGGGGGGCTAACTTCGGAAAACTTAAACGCTTTTGGGCAAGACATTGCAAATGCATAGGTTTCTCTACCTTTTCTTTTTGTTTTTGGCGGTAAAAACGGCGGCACAGGTCACGGGCAAGGCCACCGTGGACAGTACCCGGATGCTCGTCGGCGACCAGATGCGGCTGCGCATTGAGGTGAGTGCCGTCAAGGATGCCGTGCTGCAACCAATTGACCTCTCCGTCATCGCTGCCGACTCGACCTTCGAGGTGCTGAACGAGAGCCGATGGGACACTCTCGGCACCACAGGCGACCGCCTCCGGCTGCAAAAACAGCTGCTGTTCATCGCCTGGGACTCCGGCATGCACCGTTTGCCCGCCCTGCCCATTGCCTACAAGATGGGGGAGCGCACGGACACGTTTTTCACCCGTGACATCCCGATGCAGATATACCTGGCGCAGGTGGACACGACCCTCGCCGACATCAAGCCCATCATCGAAGAACCCCTGAAATTGCAGGATTTTATCTGGTACATCGTCGGTTTGCTGGCGCTCGTGGCCGTCATCGTGCTGGTGCTTTATTTGCGCAAGCGCAAAAAAATGGCCCCGCCTGCGCCGCCCGTGCCAGTGGTGCAGTTGCTGCCGCACGAACTGGCTTTGCGGCAATTGGACGAGCTTGCGCAGCAAAAAATCTGGCAAAATGGCGACGTAAAAGGCTACCACAGCGCCCTGACGCATATCGTTAGGGAGTACCTTGAGGGCCGCTATGGCATACAGGCACTGGAGCAGACGACCGACGAGATTTTGGCGCAGTTGCGTGGTGGCGATTTCGATTTGTCGCTGTCGCAGCGGCTGGGCGACGTGCTGCAGACCGCCGACCTCGTGAAATTTGCGAAAGCGCAGCCCACCGCCGAGTTCCATGAGCAGGCGATGACCGTTGCCCGCTCGTTCATCCTTGAAACCAAGCCCGCTGCACCTGTGGCGGACGCAACCCGACTGAAAGATGTGGAGTAATTTCAGCTTCCAAAATCCTTGGTTTTTTCTGCTTTTGCTGCTTTTGCCAGCAATGGTTTGGTGGCGTCGCAAGCGGGGCCAGCAGGTGGCGACCGTGAAGATGCCCACGCTGGAAGCAGTAGCCGGTTTGAAATCCTGGAAGGCTGATTTGCAAAAACTGTTGCCTTGGCTGCGGGCGCTGGCCTTTATGGCGCTGGTGGTGGCGCTTGCCCGGCCCCAATTGACCTTGAAGGAAGAAAGCATAAAGGCCGAAGGGATTGATATTTTTCTGGCCATTGACCTATCAAGCAGCATGTTGGCGCAGGACTTCCGCCCCGACCGCCTGGAGGTGTGCAAGCGGGTGGCCATCGAGTTTGTGGAGAAGCGGGAGTACGACCGCATCGGGCTGGCGGTGTTTAGCGGCGAGGCGTTCACGCAATGCCCGCTCACCAGCGACCACCGGGTGCTCACGGACTTCATTTCGCAGCTCCGATGCGGTATTCTGGAGGACGGGACGGCCATCGGCATGGGCCTCGCCACGGCAGTGAACCGCATCAAAGACAGCCCCGGCAAGAGCAAGGTCATCATCCTGCTGACGGACGGCGTGAACAACGCTGGCTACGTGAAACCCCTTACCGCTGCTGAGATTGCGAAGGAATTCGGCATCAAGGTCTATACCATCGGGGTGGGGCAGGAGGGCACGGCCGTGTCGCCGATCAGCCGCCGCAGCGATGGCAGTTACGTGATGGGCATGGCACGGGTGGAGATTGACGAGGACTTGCTGAAACAGATTTCTGACATGACCGGGGGCAAGTATTTCCGGGCGACGACGGCCCGCAGCTTGCAGAAAATTTATGACGAAATAGACCGCTTGGAAAAGACCGAAATAGAAGTGACGAGCGTGAAGCGGTACAGCGAGGAGTTTTATCGGTTTGTGTGGTTGGCGCTGTTCCTTTTGGTGCTCGAAATGCTGCTGCGCTTCACGGTGCTTCGGTCAATTCCCTGATGGTGGGGCGGCTGGAACGGCCTGCATGGCCTTTACTGCTTCCAGCAATTTGGCGGTTTCCTGTTCTTCTGGAAACAGTTTTAATGATTCTTCCAAGTAGATAATGGCCTTTGGAATATCCGATTTGGCCTCCATTAGTTGCTTTGCGGTTTCCCGCATTGCCAACGCATAATTGCCATGTGCCTGTTTGAAATTCGGGTTAATGGACAGGCATTTTCGATAGTCTTCCACGGCTGATTCGACTTTGCCGAGCATAAAGTTGACGTTGCCCCGCATATAAAAAGCTTCGAGGTAAGTCGGATGGATTTCGATGGCTTTGGAGAGGTGTTCCATCGCTTGATTGGACAGTTCGGCTCGGCGGGCGGCATCTTGGCTTTTCTGCGCCTCGCCAGCCAGCAATGCGCCGAGGCCGTTTTGCATTTTTGCGCTGTTTGCGGCCACTTCCACATCTTTTGAGAACAGTGTCAGGTTGGATTTATAATCGGAATTGCGCACAAAACTGCGGCCAGCAAAGAGCAATGCCACCATTCCGACGCCGATTATGGCACTACTGCGGGTTTCTTTTTTGGTGAAAAATGGCAGCAGCAAGCCTGCAATGGCCAAACAAAAGCCGACAGATGGCATAAAGGCAAAGCGTTCGGCGAGGTTGGTGCCGATGGGGAACAACAGGTTGGACACGATAAAAAGCGAGGCCAGAAAGAAGAAAACGCCATACGCAACCGTGCCAAAACGGCCCTTTATTAGGCTGTAAACCACGAAGCCGCCCAGCGCCAAATAGGCCAGTAAACTTACCAAGGCTATGGGGTTGCCAAAGCTAATCATGTCAATATACCGTGGGTAATAATCAGAAGAAAGTGAGTACGGCAACACCAACAATTGCAGGTATTTTCCGAGCGACAGGAAGGTCATGGCCAGCCGCTCGCCCGTACTGCAATGCAGCCATTGTGCGCCGTCCCATTTGATGAAAGGGTTGTTGATTAAATCCAGTGGTGCTTCACCAAATGACCAGCCCAAAATTGCATAGCGGAGCAGGAAATAGGCAAGGAAAAAGCCGCCTAATGATGCCATTAAAGGTAAATAAGCGCCACTTTTTTTATGCTGGCCTTGCTGCCAAACATAAAGCGATGCAGGAATAATGGCGAGGAAGGCAACGGCATTTTCCTTTGCGAGCAAGGCCAAGAAAAGCGATGCGCCAGCCATTATCGCAGTGTTGATTTTACTGGTTTCAAAGTATTTAATAGCGTAATGGAGCGACGCCAATGACAGTATCATGCAGAGTATTTCGTCATTACTTTTTATGTTGTTGACAACCTCTGTATGGATAGGATGCACGGCGTAGATAAGTGCTGAAATTCCAGCTAAGATTGCCGCATTTTCATTACCTAATTTTGGCTCAAAAACTTTGCGCAGCATCAAATATAAAAAGCCGCAGCAAAGGGCATAAAGCAAGATATTCCAACAATGAAAAACGATGCTATTGGCACCAAATAGCTGGAATAAAACGGCGAAAAAGGCTACTGATAAAGGGCGGTAGCGCCCCCCGACGATTTTTAATTGTTCTGCGTTGTCGGCAAAATAACCCGTGAAGGTATCGTGCGAAAATATGTCGGCGATTCCACTTATGCCTTTGGTGGTAAATTGGTTCTTGGTGATCACGATGGAATCGTCCAAGACAAAATCATTCGCCAATGTGTTGCAATAAACAAAAAAGGCAATTAGTGCCAATATGGCAGCTGTTTTTTTAGGGTTCAACCACCAGGAAGTCGCTGCATTTTTAGGGATTACTGCCTTGCCCTTAGCTGATTTTGTCATGGCCATTAGGTTGAATAAAGGGCTTCCGCTTTTGCCGAAGCCCTTTATGTTCAATGGTTCGTGAGGTTTCAAGTTTAAGGTTTCACGGTAGTTTCTCGTAAATTGAAAGTGGCTGGCATTTTTGAAATGGCTTTGATAGCAAATCAACCTTTTCAAAAGTGATTTCAGCAGGCTCTTCCCTGAAACTTGAAACCAGAAACCTCACGAACCATTGATGTTTATTGCTGGTTTTTAGCCTTATATTCTGCAATTGCCTTTTTGGAGGCTTCCCAAAATGGCCCATATTCCGCTTCTAATTCTGCTGGTGTGCGGGTATTTTCAGTGAAGGGAAGCGTCCTGAAAGAGCCAGCGCCTTCGCCAGGTTCCAAGCCCCTTCCTCTTTCTTTCGAATAGAAAATCTTCCCCTTTTCAAAATAGCTGATGGCTTCTTTTACGGATGCGACAGGTTTGTCTCGTTTTTCCCGATAGCGCACAAGTTTTAGCTCGCCATTATCCAAATGGAATACAACCCAAATTATCGTGGTATCGGTAATGAAAACAGAAGAAATGCGGGGCATATTGCCATCAACTTCGATATATTTCAGGGTGTCCCGTTCGTTGAAGGCCACAAGGTGGAAAGTCGAGTCGGGTTTCCAAAGCTTATCAATTTTCCACATAAACGTATCAATGGCGTTAATCTTAAGGCTATCTTTGGGAGGGTAGCCTCCCTCCTCAGTGTCAGGTTTTGTTGAGTTTGAACAACTGTTCAGGATTAAATAAATGGCTGTTATAAGAATCGAAAAGAATTTCATTGTAGTTGGATTTTAATGTTCAATTGATTATGCAAAAGGGTTTTGACAATAAATTATTTTCATGAAATGTTTTAAAGCGAACCCGTCTAATTTTTATTTGTTTGACTATTATATGCTGTGCATAAATAGTCGCAATTGATTGGTGGTTTGGTGATAAATTTTTTTTAAATGCCCAATATTGGCGTATTAAAGCATTTTAATTTCCAAACACCTGAAGTTTATCGTGGTTATTGGAAACAACGACTTTGTACTTGCCATTAGGTGCTTTTAAAAGCGCCATGTCACGTACTTCTTTCATAGCCCAAAAGCCTGACTTTGTATTGTCCACCCAATTGAAGTTGCCTTTGCCGTCACCTGCAAGGAAGATGCCGTTTCCAGCATCGCAGCGGTTGGTTTCTACTTCCAGTCCATATTTATTGCCAGCCATGAGTAGGTCAGGGTTTCCGTCGCCATTGAAGTCATGAGCGAGGATGCCATAGACTGGCGAAATCTGCGCTTCAATAGGGAACGAATGGCGGACGAACTTGCCGCCTTGGTTCTCCCACCAACAGGTTTCCAGCATATTGGCTTTCAGTACGTAGGCTGCCTCCAAGTCTGGCTTTGGGAAAATGTCCTGAATGGTGGCAAGGCCATAGTCATGGGCATGTATGAACCGTTTTTTGAGGAACGGCATCTGTTTGACAATGACATCCTTTTGAACGAGGGGGTACAGGTTGCCATTTTCGTAATAGGCCATAACGGGGTCTATGCTGCCGTTTTTATCAAAATCATGGGCGAAGAAGGTCAAAGGCTCTTTTTCAGAGGTGACAAAACGGGTGTTTAATCCGAAATTCCCAGTGACGAGATCGAGGTCACCGTCTTTGTCCAAATCTGCGACATGCAGGCGGTTCCACAGGCCGTTTGAGTTGCCCAGGCCAATGGCGTTCCCATCCAATTTCTTGAAAGCACCATTGGTGTATTTAAACACGGTAACGGCCATCCATTCGCCCACCACGATGAGTTCTTCGGCAGGGTCGGCGTCAATATTGGCCCAAACAAGGTCGGTGACCATGCCCAATTGCTCAAATTCGGGGGCCATGGCCTTGGTCACGTCAACAAATGCGGTGCGGTCATTGCGCAGCACGTAACTATGTGGGGCTGTGGGGTATTTATCAGGGGAAATGCGGCCCCCGATGAAGAGGTCGAGGTCGCCATCCTTGTCATAATCGAAAGGGGCTACGCGCAGCGCAAGATCCTGCATATTGGGGAGTGCCTTGCCGGCCCCTGTGGTCATGCCAATGCCTGTGAACTTGCCGTTGCCCATGTTGATGTAGAGGCGGTGTGCCCAAGGGCTTAATCCTGCGCTGTCTTTTTTGGCTTCCATGCCGCCGCTCACCACATAGAGGTCTGGGTCGCCGTCCATGTCAATATCGAGGAAAGTAGCACCGTGGTCTTCAAAATGCTTGTCTTGCTCCCAGGTTTCTTGGGATGCCCTCGTGAATTTGCCGTTTTGGTTTTGGATGAATAGCCCGCCCGCCTTTTCGAAGGAGTTTCCGACATAGAAATCGGTGAGACCGTCTCCGTTCACGTCTGCGGAGGCCATGAGGGGGCCAAGCTCACTGTTCTTCCAAGGGTGCATGAAGAAGGACTCGAAGTCGTTGTAATCGTTTTCACTGTGCACAAAGTCCAGCCCCGAAGCAGTAGTTTGGTCTTGCAGAATGGTTGGCCCTTGGGCCAAAGCCCTTGGCGGAGCCGTTTCATTTGCATCGGCATAGCGCAATGTAAGGCGCTGATTTACAGGGAGATTGGTCAATGTTTGCGCTTTTCCATCCGGCCAGCGCACTTGTAGGCGGTCAATTTTTAGAACCTTGCCCAAGCCGAAATGTAAGAGGTGCTCAACGGCAGAGAAAATGCCACGGGTAGGGCTTAGCATAGCGTATTGCTGCTGGGCGCCATAGTATATGGTAACCGTGGCACCGGTACCCGATGCGTTTTTTTCACTGCCAACTAATTTGCACTGCAAATAGTTGCCCTCGTTTTTTTGGCGGGCCAGGTTTTCGTACACGAAGGCTTGGTCATCTATGTTGTTCACCAAATAGTCAAGGTCGCCGTCTTTGTCAAGGTCGGCATAAGCGGCACCGTTGGACCAGGAGGCTTTTGCTGTGGCCCATTTGCCTGCCATGTTCTCAAACTGCCAGCCGCCGTTGTTCTTGAAGTAATAGTTGCGAAGCTTATAGGTAGGGATGAGGTTGAGGAAGTCGTAAACGGTTTTGAATTGCTTTTCAAGCGGTACGTTTTTGCCCTTTATTTCAGAAAACTGAAAGTTGATGAAATCCGAATTGGTGATTTCCCGGTGGTAGCCGTTGGTGACCATCAAATCTTTAAGCCCGTCGTTGTCCATATCGGCAAACAGCCCGCTCCAACTCCAGTCGGTGCGGAACACGTTGGAGAGGCAACCGATGTCGCTGAACGTGCCGTTGCCGTTGTTGTGCTGCAGCACGTTGCGCACCACCGGCTCGAAGTAGCCATTGCGGATGAGGCTGGTGTGCTTGCCTTGCGGGTTGTTGTTGACGGTGGTCTTGGTGCGGTAGTTATTGTTTGCCAGCATGTCCACTGCGAAGATGTCAAAAAAGCCATCATTGTCGAAGTCGGCCAACTCGGTGCCCATGGTATGCTGGGAGGTGTGGCGGACGTATTCGCCGAGGCGGTCGGTGAAGGTGCCGTTGCGGTTGTTGATGTACAGCAAATCAGGCTGAATAAAGTCGTTGCCGACATACACATCCATCCAGCCATCGCCATTGAAATCTTCAATGGAGACACTGAGGCCATATGCGAAATTCCAGATGCCAGCTTCCTTTGAAACGTCCTTGAAGCCACCCTTGCCGTTGGCGGGAGGCCCGTCGTTTCGGTAAAGGCGGTCGGAATCGTAAGGTTTCTTGGGTTTCAGGACGGGCACCCTTGTGTCGCTGTTCTCCACGGCCATGGATTCGATGCGGCTGGTAAAGCTGAAATCGGTCGGGTAGTTGAGCAGGTATAGGTCAAGGTCGCCGTCGTTGTCGTAGTCGAAGAAATTGGCACCGGTGCAGGCGGAGATATCGTCGAGACCGTATTCTTTGGCCCGCTCGGTAAAGGTCATGTCTTTGTTGTTGACGTAGAGCTTGTTGCGGCGCTCCTCATTTTCGGCAGGCCCTGCCCTGCACACATATATATCAAGGTAGCCATCGTTGTTAATGTCCACGGTGGTTGCATTGATTTCAAAGCCATCTTCCGAGCCTACGCCAGCGGAGTCGGTGATGTCCTTGAACTTCATTCCTCCCATATTAAGATAAAGGATATTTTTGCCGGTGCTTGAGACGAAATAGACGTCTGGCAGGGAGTCGTTGTTGATATCGGCAATGGCCACGCCGCCCCCATTGGCGATGTTGATATGGGTGGTCACGTTGTTCTCGAAGGTCTCGTCTATTTTGTTCTGGAAGTCAATGCCAGATTCTTCTGCGGTGAGCAGCTTGAGCAAGGGGTCGGAAGCTGTAAGCGTTTCTTCACCTTTGGAACCTGGGTCATTGGATGTGGCATCGTCCTTAGAGCAGGAAG
>JANPLH010000207.1:0-1833 GCA_031426435.1 Saprospiraceae bacterium
GCCGCCTTGGCACTGTCGGGCAGGCGGGCCTGTTTCGTGTGGAGCGGGTCGTTGGAATTCCACCAAGCGCCGTCCTCGGGTCCCCAGCTGCATGAAATCACATCGGCCCCATTGTCGGCGGCCCACTTGAACGCCTTTGCCTCGCTGATGCTGCCGATGCTGCCGAGGCGTATGGGCATCAATTGCGCCGCTGGCGCAACACCCGTTGCCTTGCCATTGCCACTGGCGGCGGCAACTCCGGCGCAGGCCGTGCCGTGGCGTTCACTGGGGTGCTTGGGCTTGGCGTCGTCCACGTTGCCGACGGTGTCCCTTGGGAAAACGACCTTGCCACTGAACTCTGGGTGCGAGGTGTCCACCCCGTCGTCAAGGATGGCTATGGTGGTGCCTTTTCCCGTGCTGAATTCCCAGGCGGCCTCCACGTTGGCATGTTCGCTAATGGAGACGCCGTTGACTTGTGTCTCCCGCAAATGCCACTGCATCGGGTGCGCTGACTTGAACCTTCGCTCCCGCACCAGCTCTGGGTGGCAGGCTTCTACTTGTGGCAAGGCGAGCAGCTTTTGCGCCAGCTCGAAAACACCAAGCCCGGTGCCGTCTGGTGCCCCCACAAAATAGGAATTGGGCGTGATGCCAAGGTCTTCCTTCACTTTCAGGTCATATTTTTTCATGATTGCTTCGCAATCCTTTTTGGTCAATTCGGGCTTGAACTGGAGGTAAATGTTTTCGGTATAAACGACGATGCTGCCCGTTGCAGGGTCTTTCAGCACCCGCCCAGCGAAGCGGACGCCCTCCTCCAGCGAGAGGCTTTTTCGGGCAGCATTGCGCATGGCCGTGGCCGATTTTTCTCCGGAGGCCATCGCCCGATAGACCGTCACGTTGGCCTCGGGGAAGGCGGCGATTGGCAGCAGGCTTGGCACAATGTCCCGGCTTTGGGTGCTGAGGGAAAGTTCTTCGAGTTGGACGTCGCCCTCGGTGCGGACGACGACGAGGTCTTTGGCTTCGGCAAGCTGGAAGGTTTCGCCGTTTTTTCCGCCATAGGTGAATGAGTACATGGCAATTGTTTATTCGGTGATAGGTTGGCCCTTTTGTTTGGAAAGGGAAGAAATGGATAGGCCAAAGTTAGAAGAAGTAGGGAAGTAGTAGCGAGATTTTTTTGGGTTAGTTTGGCGACCACACTGAACAAGGCTAAATGCCCAAACACTGGAATGCTTGCACATATCTTTCAATCACTTGCACAAATCTTGAAAAATCAGGCTTCGTGCCTGCTCCGATATGCCGAAGGGCTGTGCCCCAGACACTTCTTGAACTCCCGGCTGAAAAAATTCAAATTGTTGAAGCCTACTTCCAGCGATATGCGGGAGACCGTCCATTCCGGGTTTTCCAGCAGTAAATGTGCCGCCCGGTGCAGGCGGATGTGGCGGATATATTCCGTGACGCCCATGCCAGTGAGCGCCTTTACTTTTTTGAACAGGCTATTGTAGGAAACATGCAGCAGGCTGGCGAGTCGTTCGGCAGAAAGTTCGGGGTTTTCGAGCTGCGATTCTACCGCTAAAATCAGGTCCTTCAAAAACTGCTCGTCCCGCTGGTTGGCAGGGGCATTAGGGCGGTTCGCATGGCCTATGCTGATGGTTTTATTGATGCTGCTGCCGATAAACGCTCCAGCGGTGTAGTGCTGGCGGAGTTTATCTTGGTTTTCCCGCAGGCTTTTCAGCGTGGCGAGCAGTTCCTTTTCGTAGAATGGCTTGGGCAAATGGGCGCTGGCTCCAGCTTCCAAACCTTCAACTTTCGAATCTGCATCAGCCTTTGCGGTGAGCATCACAATGGGTATATGGCTGG
>JANPLH010000208.1:0-15420 GCA_031426435.1 Saprospiraceae bacterium
GCAGGTCGCCTTCGGCGATGACAAGGCGCAGTTTATTTTGAATCATTTTGTCATGGCGTGCGCCGCTTTTTCAATGCCGCAGGCAAACTGCAACGTCAATAGGGAAGCCAAGAGGGCAGTCATGCATGACGTCGCAGGTCGTTTTCGGCGATGACAAAGCGGCGCACAGCGGGGCGTAGGGGTCAATCGTATTCACTCCGATTACAAAGCGAATGCGATTCGCTCTTAAGGCATCAAATCAACGTGAACATCATCCCGCCCATATCACGGGAGTTGGTGTCGCCGGGGCATTTCACCTTGATTTTTTCAAAGTAAAAAATGTCGCCACGCTGGGCGCCCTCCTGCAAGCGGATGACCTCGGAGCCGAAGCGGCCGCTTTTGTTGGGGGCTTCCACGGCGTCCCCCTTGCGCACACGCACCACGTTGAAGCCGTTCACATCGCATTTTGCGTTGAAATCGAAGCCTTCGAGCAGGGGGTAGATGCCCGTTTGGGCTTTGAACTCGGCCACACTGATGCGCCCTCCCCGGTGCTTGCTCATCATCATCACCGGGTCAGGGATGCGCTTCACCCGGTACTCGAAGCTGGTGGGCTTGAGGCCACCGCCAGAAACAATGACGGTGGCCTTGCCAATGCGTTGGGGTGTGGCGATGAATTTCCCGTTGCCCTTTGATGAAAGCGTAACGCCATCGGCAATGACCTTCATTTGCCCGCTGGGAATGCCCGCCGCCACCACGGAAATCGGGTTTTCGACGCCCATGTACATCACGTTCATTTGGTCGGCGGAAACAGTGACGCTGCGGTCGCCGACCTCGTAGCTGAACTGTTTGCGATAGGTCTCGTCCTCGCCGGTGAGGGGGTTGGTGAGGCGTATAGCCATTTCGTGCTGCTTGGTGCCGATGCTGTTGGGGTTGGCGACGAACACGGCCTTGCCGTCCCGCACGGGGAGCGACTTGCCATCCACCGTCACGGCGATGTTGTCGGCGGTGGAGGAATAGGCGGCAAGGAAAATCTCGCCCGTGAACTCCTCACCCCGGATGACGTAGCTCTTGTCGGCGGCAATGACCGGGGCAAACTTGTCGGGCTTCACCGTGACACTCATCTTGCTGGCAAAATGGTTGAGCAGGGCGGTCTCGGCCACCCGTGCGTCGTTTTGGAACTTGGTGAGGATGGGCACCACGGCGGCCACGGGCATTTGCTGGAAAGTGAACCGCTCCCAAGATTTTTTGTTGGTATCCTTCGGCAACTCGCTGATTTTCAGCGGGATACTCTCCGTAAGCTGTTTGCGGGCTTCTGGTTCGTCCACGAGGGCGAGCAATTTTTGACGGGTTTCCTCCACCTTTTTTCGGAGGTCTTCGCCACGGCCTTCGTTCAGGAATAGTCGGGTGGGGATGTCTTTGTCCGCTTTGCGAAGCGGCAACCCATCCTCGCCGGGGCCGCCCGCTTCCTTGAGCAACAGTTCACGAAGGCTGGCTACATAGCCGTTGAACTCTTTGGAAATGGCCTGCACCTCGGCGGCCTTTTCCTTGTAGGGCCTGAACTGGGCGTAGGCTTCAGCCTGCTCGCCGATGGCGTTGACGAGCTGTTGGTTGGAGCCTTCGACGAGGCGGTTGCTCTCGCCGAGGCTTTCGTCCATGGTAAAAAAAGCTTGCAGCACCTCCGCCGAAACGTTGAGGGCAAGCATGCAGGTGAGCACCAGGTACATGAGGTTGACCATGAGCTGGCGCGGCTCTTTTGGTATTGACATAGCACAAATAGTTTAATCGTTAAAAAATGTAGTGTAAAAAGATTGGTAGCCGTGTTACATGGCAAGTGGCGTTTAAGCGAAATTGAAATTACCTTCGGAAGGGTTTGACCAAATAATGCGCTGCACAAAAAATAGTAACACACCCCTATCGAATTTTTTTTAGACGAATGAAACGTTAACCACTTATTTGCACCAGCACAATCAGCTTTTCAATGACTGGTTTTGCTACTTTTGCAGCCAATTTTTGAAAGTAAAAAGTAAAATTGAGTTATTGAAATCCCGTACCGAAGGTCGGGAAGGGAAAAGGAAAAAGTTGAGCCTCAGCATTTTTGCGAATTCTCCTTTTTACTTTTTCCTTGTAAACAAAAAGGAATGGCACTTGACCAATTAGGCATTGATGAGCCAGAAAATGGCAAGAAAGGGGTCGAAAAGGAGATGTCCTTTTTTGACCATATCGAGGAACTGCGGTGGCATATCATCCGCTCGGTGCTGGTAGTTTTGGGCATCGCCGTGGTGCTGTTTTTCATGAAGGATTTTGTCTTCACCACCATCGTTTTTGGCCCACGCAACCCTGAATTTATCACCTACAGGCTGGTCTGCCAGTTCTCCAACGCCATCGGCATGGGCGATGGGCTGTGTTTTGACCCAGTCCCGTTCAACCTCATCACGCCGGACATGGGCGAGTTGTTCCTCACCCACATGAAAATCTCATTCTTGCTTGGCCTTGTGCTGGCCATCCCTTATGTGTTCTGGGAAATTTGGCGTTTTGTCAGCCCCGGCCTCTACGAAAAAGAGCGCAAGGCTTCTAGGGGTGCCGTGCTGATTTGTTCGTTCTTGTTCACTTTGGGGGTACTTTTCGGCTACTACGTTATCTCGCCGTTCGCCATCAGCTTCCTTACGGGCTACGAACTGCCGGGCGTGGAATCCACACCAGCATTGGATTCCTATATTGGCTACATGCTGATGTTCACGATGCCCACGGGCCTGGTATTTCAGTTGCCTGTTGCTGCTCATGTGCTTACCAGGATTGGTTTAATTTCTGCTTCATTTTTGCGGGAGTATCGCCGCCATGCTGCGGTTGCGATAGTAATTGTGGCGGCCATCATCACGCCACCGGATGCTTTTAGCCAGATATTGGTGGCACTGCCCCTGTTTGGACTGTACGAAATAAGCATCGTGGTATCCAAGCGGGCGGAGAAGGCAAAGGCACTGGAGGAGGCTGCGGAGAATGCGGCCCTCACTAAAACTGAATAATAAAACGATATTATGATATTGGGGTATTAGGATATTAAGATATTGGGATATTAGGATATTGAGGCAACGCAAGACGTTGATTGTCAATAATTTAATATCCTAATACCCCAATATCTTAATTCTCAAATATCCCAATATAGAATATTCCATTTAATGCAAAGAATTTCATCAAACGCCACCTTGTTCCTTAAAATATTCATTCCCACGCTGTGGCTGGTATTTTTTGGGATGTTCACCATTGCCATTTGGACAACGGAAATTGCCTATTTTGGCCCTGTCCCGGCACTTTGGATGAAATTAGGGCTAACGATTTTCCTGATTTTTGGGTTTACTTTTTTCTATTTTACTTTCATTCAATTAAAGAGGGTGGAGTTGGACGAGCTTTATGTTTATGCTTCCAATTATATCAAGACTTACCGCTACCCGTACCATAATATAGAAAAATTTACCGAGCGTGACCTCGTGCTTTTCCATGTTGTGCGCATCCATTTGAAGGTGGCGGGCAAATTCGGCAAAAAACTGACCTTCCTGCTCGATGAGGCGATGTTCCAGGACTTCCTGGCCAAATACCCCGATATGGCGGTCAGCATTGCGGAGTTGAGGCTATTGGGAAAATGATTGGCTGCTGAAAAATCTAAGCGCCCGCTATTTGTGCGTTTATCGTAACCCTTGATTGGAATGACATTGCATTAACCGCCAACTGCCAACTGCATCACCCCTTGTCCACCACAGCCACGGTTAGCCTGCTCACGCAAACCAGCTTCCCCCGCCCGTCGGTGATTTCGATGTTCCAAACATGTATGGCCCGCCCAACCCGGATGGGCATCACTTTTCCGAAGACAAACCCCTTCGTTGCTGGTCGCAAATGGTTGGCGTTTATTTCCACGCCGACGGCCATTTTCTTGCTCAAATCTTCGATGCAAAGCGTGGAGGCCACGCTGCCCAAAGTCTCCGCCAAGGCCACCGATGCACCGCCATGCAACAGCCGATAGGGCTGCACAGTACGGCTGTCAACGGGCATTTTTGCGATGATAAAATCATTGCCAATTTCAATGAACTCAATGCCAAGCGTTTCACCTAATGTGTTGGCGTTCAAGGAGTTGATATGGTTCAGGTCGTAAGTTTGTTTCCACATAATTTAGATGGTTGACGGTTGATGGTCATCGGTTGACGGCGTTTATTCGATGCCGAACGGTGCTCCATTCCAAATAAAGTACAAGTGCATGGCAATGCCCACCAAAGGCAACGCAAGGTACACCACCTTCCCGAAACCAGCGGGTTCCAGCGTCCCCTGCTCACTGATATTGGGCATGTTCGGGGCGGCGTCAAAGACGAGGTTGAACTCGGGATTGTACTTGTCGTAAAGGATGATTTCCCGTTGCTCGTCCTCCACCAGCCAAGCTTGATGGGTCTTGCAGGTGGCGTTCTGCGTCCTGCCATTCGCCTCGAATTCGAAAATGTATTTGAAAATTGGATAGGTGTTGTTGTTGATTTTCACAGTGGAATTGGTCGCTTCCTTGGAGCAGATCGCCCCCCTTGTGAACTCGCCGATTTCGAGCAGCTTGATGGCCTTTGCATTCTGCCGAATGGAATGGACGATGAACCCCAGCCCCACCAGCGGGAATATCAGCACGAACAGCACGAAGGCCGGGAACACCGCCCTGTCCGACCCCAGGATATGGGACTGTTTGCTGGGGTCTTTGGCGTCGTAGCGGATGGTGACCTCCTCGCCGCCTTGGTAGCGCTGCCCCGGCGTAAAGCTCTTGCCCGTAAATCGCTGGCCGTTCACCTCGAAGGAATGCAGGTAGCGGTAAACAGTCTGGTCGTTCACCGATGAGTTGGTCGGCTCGGAAGTGACCACCTTGCCGGGCACTTCCTTCCAGTCCTTGCCCGCCTCGAACCAAAAGCGCACCGTGGAGGGCGGGATGAAAATCCAGGCAAACAGGCTGCCCATCACGAAGAATATCCAGCCGAACTGCTGTAGGAAGCCGCCAAAGAGGATGGCCGCCTTGGTGAACAGGCTGATTTGGCGGGGTGGGAGTTCGTGGAGTTGGCGGGCGGTTGATTCCATTGGTTGAAACGATTTTGTGAATATGATTATGGCATTGAAACGATGCGGTTAAGGTATGGATTCTTTTCTTCCATTCAAAATGGGATTCTTTGAACGAAAAGCAGGATTTGTGGTTTTATTTGCAGAAAAAATGCAAATTTGCGTTTCAAAACCAGTTCAGATGCTACTTCAATTCAGCGTTTCCAATTTCAGGTCGTTCAAGGATGAGCAGTTCATCACGATGATTCCCGCCAAAATCAAAGGGCACGAGGAGAACATTGCCCATGTGGCACCCGGCTTGGACGTGCTGAAGTCTGCGGTGATTTATGGGGCGAATGCGAGTGGGAAGAGTAATTTTTTGAAGGCAATAGAAGCATTAAAAAACTTGATTCATTCGTCCTCCGACAATAAACCAGGTGAGACAATAAAGGAGTATGAACCATATAGATTACTGAAAGGTGTTGAACTAAAGCCAATTTCTTTCAAAATAGCGTTACTAATTGAAGGTATCCAATATCATTATGAAGTCAGTTTTGGCCAAAATGAAGTGTTTAATGAACTATTATTCTTCTATCCTCAAGGAGTAAAGGCGAAGTTATTTGAAAGAAGAAAGCAAGAATTTAGCTTTGGCGATTATTTTAAAGGTCCAAAGAAATATCTTACCCAAATAACGGCTCACAATCAGCTGTTCTTATCGAAATCTGCTATTAATAATGTTCAAGAATCAGCTATTATTGCCAAATTCTTTTTATACCGTTTTTCGCCAATAATCATATCTGGAACTGCCATTGATGAAGTTCTTAAAATCACAGCTACCATTAATTTGGCATACGAAGATTATCCTTTTTCAAAAAAAGCAAGGAAGCTTTTCACAATTCTAGACACAGGAATTAAAGATATAGAGATTCAAGATAAACATCCAGAAATGCGAGTGACTGATTATGGGAAGTACAATATAAAAATGATTCATTCTTTGCCGAAAAATGGTGGAGATGTACTTTTTGATTTAGACGAGGAATCAACTGGAACTCAAAAACTCTTTGGTCTTTCCACAAGAATTGTGTCGGCATTAGATACTGGCTCTGTATTAATTCTCGACGAACTCGAACGCTCCCTCCACCCCCATATCTCCCGCTTTATCATCAGCCTCTTCAACAACCCGAAAATCAACAAGAAAAACGCCCAGCTTATCGCTGCCACGCACGACGTCACCCTCCTTTCCGAGGAAAACAAACTCCGCCGTGACCAAATCTGGATTGTCGAAAAAAACGAGCAGGGCGCATCCCAAATGGTTTCCCTCGCCGATATGAAAGGAATTCGGGGCAACGTGCCATTTGAAAAATGGTACCTTTCCGGTCGCTTTGGCGGCGTTCCGAACATCGAAAGCCTCCAATTTGAATTTGACTTCGCCGAAGATGAAAAGACGGAAAACAACTCCAACGGGGCGCACTAATCCACGCATCCTCATTCTTTGCGACGGGCTGACTGAGAAAAACTATTTCACGGCCATCAAGCAAGACCCTGACTACAAGCGGGCCTTGGCTGCATTGAGCGTGGACATCATGGAGGCGAAGAAAAGTGAACCGCTGCAAATTGTGGAAGAAGCCCTCAAAAAACAACGAAAGGCTCGGCAAGAGCGGAACGAATACAACCATGTTTGGGTGGTTTTCGACCATGATAACCGCCCCTCATTGTTGGAAGCCTATAAACTGGCAAACACAAACGGCATAAGCATAGCGTTTTCAAGTATCGCCTATGAATACTGGTATTTGCTGCATTTCAAACAGACGGCCAAAGTTTACCCCACTGCCGAACCACTGATAAAAGACTTGGAAAAGCATATCGCCAATTATCGAAAAGGCTGTCAAAACGACTTCCTGATTTTAAAGGACAAACTGCCCAACGCCCAGCAAAATGCGACGTGGTTGAGGGCGCAAATGCGACAACATTTGGAAGTTGGAAAGCACCTGACCAGCTTGAATCCCTTTACAGATGTGGATGAATTGGTGGCATTTCTGCTCGCCATCGACAGCCGTTAACGAAGGTTCCGCATCACCTCCCCCAGCCCCGTAAACCTCCTCACCGCCTTATCATTCTTCACCGCCATCGCCACCGCCTTCTTCGACCCGACGAGGATGACCAGTTTCTTCCCCCTTGTGATGCCCGTATAAATCAGGTTCCGGTACAGCATCATATAGTGCCCCATCACCAGCGGCATCACCACGCAGGGGCATTCGCTGCCCTGGTATTTGTGGATGCTCACGGCGTAGGCCAGCGTCAGTTCGTCCAGTTCGGTGAAGTCGTAGAAGACCTCCCGACCATCAAAGAGGACGACCACCTCTTGCTCCGTTTTGTCAATCTTCTTGATGCGGCCCACGTCTCCGTTGTACACGTCCTTGTCGTAATTGTTCTTGATTTGCATCACCTTGTCGTCCTCGTGGAAACTGCGGCCCATCTTCACCAAGGGGTCGTAGCTGGGGTTCAGTTTTTTCTGGAGAATATCGTTCAGGTTGCGGTTGCCGATGATGCCCCGGTTCATGGGGGCCAGCACCTGGATGTCGTCGAAGGAATCGAAGCCGTAGGCCTTGGGCAGGCGGCTGTCCACGAGGTTCACGACGAGGTCAATGAGCTTGTCGGGGTCTTCCTCCTCCATGAAGAAGAAGTCGCCACCCTTGTCATTGCTCAGGTCGGGGAACATGCCCGCATTGATGCGGTGGGCGTTGGTAATGATTTTGCTCGCAGCGGCCTGGCGGAAAATCTCGGTCAGGCGGGTGGTGGGCAGTTTTTCGCTCAAAATTAAATCCTGCAGCACGCTGCCCGCCCCCACGCTCGGCAATTGGTCAACATCGCCGACCAGCACCAGCCTCGCCGTGGTCGGCACGGCCTTTAGCAGGTTGAACATCAGCACCGTGTCAATCATGCTGGCCTCGTCCACGATGAGCAGGTCGCAGTCGAGCGGGTTGTCCCGGCTGCGCTTGAAGCCGTTGATGCTGAAATCGAACTCCAGCAGCGAGTGGATGGTGCTGGCCTTCATGCCCGTGATTTCGGTCATGCGCTTGGCGGCCCTGCCCGTTGGCGCAGCCAGCATGATTTTTTGCGTCAATTGGTGGCTCACCAACAGGATGACCTTCGTGATGGTGCTCTTGCCCGTACCCGGCCCGCCGGTGATGATATGCACTTTCTCCGTCAGGCTTTTTGCTACCGCAATGCGCTGGTTTGCAGCCAATTGGATGTTCAATTTCTGTTCCGCCCAACCTACTGCTTCGCTGGTTTTTACGCTCCGCAATGCTGATTCACCGCCCTGCAACCGCCTCATTTCATTGCCGATTCCCTGCTCGCAGACGTGAAACACTTTGAGCCAAACGCAGGCCGTCAGCGTCTTGTCCCCTTGGGCCCCGTCAATCGGCAGCGGAGCCGTCACGATGCGCTCCTCCTGCTCGATGGCGGCGAGGCGGGCAGCCACTTGGTTGGCCTCCACTTCCAGCAGTTCCTGCGCTTTTTCAAGGAAAAGATTAACGGGATAACAGGTGTGGCCGTCGTTCGAGAGGTCGTTCAGCACGTACTCCACACCGGCGTCAATGCGCATGTCGCTCTCCTTGCCGATGCCGAGTTTTTGGGCCGTCTTGTCGGCGGTCTTGAATCCGATGCCCCAGATGTCACGGGCGAGGCGGTAGGGATTCTCTTGCAGCACGGCGATGCTTTCCTCACCATAGGTTTTGAACACTTTTTGGGCGTAGGTCGGGCTGATTTCGTACTGCATCAGGAACGACATCACCTCCCGGATGGCCTTTTGCTCCGCCCAGCCCGCCGTGATTTTTGCGTAGCGCTTCGGCCCGATGCCGTCAATTTCCATCAGCAGGTCGGGCGTCTGGTCAATCACGTCCAGCGTGCGCTCGCCGTAGCGCAGCACAATTTGCTCCGCAAAATGGTCGCCGATTCCCTTTATCATGCCGCTGGCCAGGTACTTCTGGATGCCCCGGATGGTGGCGGGCTGCGTCACCTCGTAGGTCTGCACCACGAACTGGAAACCGTACTGCGTATCGTTTTTCCAAGTGCCCTGGCACTTAAGGGACTCTCCCACCTGCACCGACGACAGCGTCCCGACCACAGTGGTCAGGTCGAGCTTGCCCGGCTCCTGCAAGCGGGCCACCGTCCAGCCGTTGTCGGCGTTCTGGAAGGTGATGCGTTCGATATGGCCGGTGATGGTGTCCAAAAGGTAGATTTTTCCGCAAATTTATTGGTTTCAGGTGCCAAATATGGGCTTGTTTTTCAAGCTATTATCGCCAAACCAATTTTTTTCAAAATCAAAAAAATGCGCTAACCTGAAAACCGCTACTTCATTCCCACTCGTAAATCAATTCGTTCGCAACCAATTTTATTTTCTAATCAAAAAAATGTTTTAATGAAAATCACATCAAAAATTTCTGCCTTGGCAATCGCTTTTGTTTGCCTCTCATTTGCAGCTTTTGCACAAAAAACAAGCATGGACAACACCGTCATGGTGGGCGGCGAGGCCATGTACCCCAAGAAAACCATCGTGGACAATGCCGTGAAATCGAAAGCGCACACCACACTCGTAGCTGCTGTTTCGGCTGCTGGCTTGGTGGAGACATTGCAGTCCGCTGGCCCGTTTACAGTATTCGCCCCCGTGAATGACGCCTTTGAAAACCTGCCTGAAGGAACGGTGGAAACGCTGTTGAAGCCTGAAAACAAGAAAATGCTTACCAACGTGCTGACCTACCACGTCGTGAGCGGCAGCTATGATTTCAAGGCGATTTCAGCGTTGATTGAGAAAGGAAAAGGAAAGGCTACCCTAAAAACGGTGAGCGGCGGCTCCCTAATCGCCATGATGAACGGTATGCACAACATCGCCGTGAAGGATGAAAATGGCAACGTCGCCAATATCACTACCTACGATATCTATCAATCAAATGGCGTTATCCACTCCGTGGATACGGTGCTGTTGCCGAAGATGTAATCCTTTTTTAGCGAAGTTTGAAAAAGAGAATTGGAGGGCCGAATTTCGGCACCTCCTTTTTTGTGCAGTGTCTATATAAAAACGTTGGATGGCAGGCTATGCCAATTTAGCGTCCACCTTGATTTCGCAGTTCAGCAGCTTGGAAATCGGGCAGTTCTTTTCGGCATCTGCCACGCACTCGTTGAACTTCTCGGCGCTGATGCCCGGCACGGTGGCCGTCAGTTGAAGGTGAGACTCCGTCACGGCCCCATCACCGAGAGAAATGGTGCACTTAGTCTCCAATTTTTCGGGCGTAAAGCCAGCGCCACCCAGCACGAAGGATAGTTTCATGTTGAAGCAGCCCGCATGTGCTGCAGCTATGAGTTCTTCTGGGTTGGTGCCGATGCCGTCAGCGAAGCGGGTGTTGTAGGAATACTGCGTCTGGTTCAGCACGGTGCTTTGGGTGGTGAGGTGGCCAGTGCCTTCCTTACCGGAGCCGGCCCAAACGGATGTTGCGTTTCTTTTGATTGCCATGTTGCGCTTGTTACTTTTGTGAGTGTTGATGGGTGGAGATTGAGCATCAATCCCCATCGCCCATGTCTATAACTGATTGATAGCCAATTGGTTTGACGGTGTCAAAAATTCGGGACAATAATTAACGAAAGGTGGGATTGGTTGAGTGAAGCTATCGCAGCTTAGAGCAAAGTTGGCAATAGGTTGGGGATGTCGTAACAATCTGCCATTCCCATTGAACGACAGGTTAGTAGCGAATTTTAAAAATCCCTTTTTGAATGTTTTGCCCTGACGATTAGGCTAAGTCACGATTTCAATGAAGTTGCATCGGCGTAGCCACAACCACGCCGATGCTTCAATTTTAAGACGTTGCCCAAGCAGCCCCCACCTCGCTATAAGGTATGCAGCCGTGGTAAGCCCCCGGTACCGGGTCGTACTTCAAGAACTCTGTGGCCCCAACTTCCGAAGTGCAGAAGCCTAGCACCGTCAGTTCCTTCATGTTTTTGAAGAAATGCGGTGGGTCATCCTTCTTGCGGCCTGGGTCGTAAGCTTCCTTGTCAAACTTGGTCAGCACTTCGTCCTGCTGTTCAGGCGTCAGCGCAGCGAAGGACTTGCCGTGCGCCGATTTGGCCTCAGCTTCCACTTTTTTAAGCCCGTCCCGGAAGGCGTCCTTGTCTTTTTCCTGGAAAAACTCGGCCATCATCTGGTCAATGAAAGTATGCACCCCGGCGTCTTTGGCGCCCGGTGTCTCCGTCTTCGGGATGATGCGCTCCACGATGGCCTCCAAGGTGCTGCCCTCTTGGGCGTTGAAGAACTTGGGTGCCCAATCAATTTTCGGTTCGGCCTTGCAGCCGCTCATCACGCCCGAAATGGCGCTGGCGGACAGCACTCCACCCAACAGGATGGAGGCATTTTTTATGGCATCTCTTCTGTTCATTTTCTTAAGATTTTTTTGATGTCTGACCGAAGAAGGCGTTTCACAACACCCCAACAATCACAACAATTTAGCAATGTAACAATCAAACATTTAGCAATCAAATATTTCCTTTATTGAGTTCCTTCACGGCAAAATCAACCGCCCGAGCCGTTAGCGCCATATAAGTCAACGATGGGTTCACGCAAGCGGCGGAGGTCATGCAAGCGCCGTCGGTCATGAAGACGTTGGGCACGGCATGTACCTGGTTCCATTTGTTCAGCACGGAGGTTTTAGGGTCCCTGCCCATGCGGGCAGTACCCATCTCGTGTATGCCAAGGCCGGGGCCATAGACATCGTCATTGCCCTTTACGTCTTTCAGGCCAGCGGCTTCCAGCATCTCTACTGCGCTGACCACCATGTCCTTGCGCATGGCAAGTTCGTTCTCCTTTATTTCCACGTCCATCGTAAGCGTGGGCATGCCGTACATGTCAAGCACCTCCTTGTTCAAGGTGATGCGGTTGTCGGCGTAGGGCAGCATCTCGCCAAATCCCGTGATGCCCATGCGCCATTGGCCTGGGTCGTGCATCTCCTCTTTCATGGACTTGCCGAAGCCGAGTTCCGCCACCAGGCGCTGCCAGCTGGTACGGCTTGCCCCGCCCTGATAGCCGTAGCCCCGCACGAAGTCTGGGTGCTTGGTCTTGGCGTCCACGTTGCGGAACCGGGGGATGTAAATGCCGTTCGCCCGGCGACCAGAGTAGTACTTGTCGCCGAAATCGTCAGACATGCCGCTGGCGCCCGCCTTGAAGTGGTGGTCCATCACATTTCGTCCAAGCTGGTCACTGTCGTTGCCCATGCCGTTGGGGAATCGGTCGCTGACGGAGTTCATCAAAATCCAGGTAGAGTTGAAGGCGCTGGCGCAAACGAACACGATTTTGGAATAAAACTCCATTTCCTGCTTCGTCTCGGCATCGAGGATTTTCACGCCCTTCGCCTTGCCCGTTTTTTCATCATAAATAATGGAGTGGACGATGCTGTTCGGGCGCAGCGTCATATTGCCCGTCATTTCGGCGGCCTTGAGGCCTCCGGCGTTGCTGCTGTAATACCCGCCGAATGGGCAGCCCCTCATGCAGAGGTTGCGGAACTGGCAGTTGCCTCGGCCCATTTTTTTCTGGGCTTCGGTCGCCTGCGTGATATGTGCCGTGCGACCCATCGTCACTTTGCGGCCAGCGAACTTCGCCTCCACCTTGCCCTTCAGGTCCATTTCCACGCAGTTCATTTCCATGGGTGGCTGGTAAACGCCGTCGGGCAATTGGTGCAGGCCGTCCTTTGAGCCACTGACGCCAATCCACTCTTCTATGTAGCTGTACCAAGGTGCAATGTCGGCGTAGCGGATGGGCCAGTCCACGCCGATGCCCTCCTTGGCGTTGGCCTCGAAGTCAATCTCGGCATGGCGGTAGCTCTGGCGGCCCCAGGTGATGGAGCGCCCGCCCACGTGGTAGCCCCGCATCCAGTCGAAGCGCTTGACCTCGGTGTAGGGGTGCTCGTCGTCCTTGACGAACCAGTGCTTGTGGCCTTGGTTCACGGTGTAGCCCGTCCGGTTCTGCTTCTGGTAGTGCTTGTCAATTTCGTCCTGCGTAACCCTGCCACGGTTCGGAAGGTCCCATGGGGCCATGTTCATGGTCGGGTAGTCCTCGATGTGCTTGACCATGCGGCCCCGCTCCAGTACAAGGGTTTTCAGCCCTTTTTCCGACAGTTCCTTGGCGGCAATTCCCCCGCTGATGCCGCTGCCGATGACAATGGCATCGTAGGAATTGTCCTGCTGCCACTTTCCATTAATGTTGCTCATTCTTCAATAAAGGATTGATGGATTGAAGGGCCGAAGGATTGAAGGTGGGGCGCAAAGCCTTCCATCCTTCGACCCTTCAAAACTTCAATCTTTGAAATTTTCGGGGGAAAGATAGGCAGGGCACAGAATTTTGGCCACGATTTTTTTGTCGGCTAAAAGCAAATCATATTTGGCACAAAGCAAAGCCCGGCAATTTCGACTACTGAAAAGCACTGCTCGCCGACATTTTTGCTTTTTTGGCCGTTATGGAAAGATTAAATAAGGTGCAGGAGCTTGTACCAAATATTTATTTTCCCGTTCTTGCAGAGTCTTATTCCAAATTCCCCGTTAATCTTACAGTTCAAGTGTTGTTGTGCGTGCGGCAAGGATTTTTATTTTTGCTCCGCAATTCAGCTTTATAACTTGGGTCACGCCATGAAACGTCTTTTTTTCCTTTTTGGAATGATGGTTTTCTTTGCCGCCTGCTATCAGCCCACCGAGCGCAAGGCTGGTTTCGACGTGCATGGCATTGACGTTTCCCGCTATCAAAAACAAGTGGATTGGCCGCTCGTGGCCTCGCAAAGTGTGCAGTTTGCCTTCGTGAAAGCCACGGAAGGTGCGTCCATGCAAGACAGCTTTTTTTGTAAAAACTGGGATGCCATGCGTTCGGCGGGGCTGCTGCGGGGCGCTTACCATTTCTTCCGGCCCGGCACCTCAGCGGAGGCGCAGGCCCTCAACTTCCTCGCTACAGTTGACCTGCAACATGGAGACCTGCCCCCGGTGCTGGATGTGGAAGTGACCGACGGATACCCCTCCCAGTGGGTGGCTGATGGCATTCGCACTTGGCTTGCTATCGTCGGCAACCACTGGAAAATCCGCCCCATTGTTTATACCAACCAAAAATTCTACAACCAGCACCTCGCTGGCCACCTGCCGGAATTTCCCCTTTGGATTGCACGCTACACCAATTGGAACAACCCCGAACTGGCCGATGGGCATCCTTGGCATTTCTGGCAGTACGGCTGCCAGGGCAGGTTGCAGGGCATCGCTGGGGACATTGATTTCAACGTGTTCAACGGCCACCTCGCCGACTTGCAGGCACTTACATTACAGCGCCCGCTCCCGTTGCTCAACCTTCCAGTGGAACTACCCGCAATTCCATTTGCGGCCCCTCCGCCCCCGCCTTTCGAGAATGCCGAGCCTGTTGCGGCAGCAAATCCCTAATTTCGCCCGAAATTCTCGATAGACCTCGTTTTGCAAAAAAAAATCCTCATCATCCGTTTCTCCTCCATTGGCGACATCGTGCTGACAACGCCCGTGGTGCGCTGCATTAAAAAGCAGTTGGGCGCTGAAATCCATTACCTGACCAAACGGCAGTACCTGCCTTTGTTGTCCGCCAACCCCTATATTGACAAGGTTTTTTCCATCGAAAAAAACGTGTCGGAAGTGCTGCAAGACCTGCGCCGGGAGCGCTACGACTGCGTGGTGGATTTGCACAAAAACCTGCGCACGCTACAGGTGCGGCTCGGCTTGTTTTTTAAGGTTAAATGGCTGTCATTCAACAAGTTGAATTTTGAAAAATGGCTGCTCACAGCACTGAAAATCAACCGTTTACCCACTTGTCCCCTTGGGAAATTGCATATTGTTGACCGCTATCTGGCGGCGGTGGAGCCACTTGGGGTAAAAAACGATGGACTTGGCTTGGGTTTTTTCCCCGCTCATCCCTCATCCCTCATCCCTCATCCCTCCTTCATCGCTTTCGCAATTGGAGCGCAATACCAAACCAAGCGCCTACCGACACTTAAAATCGTTGAAATCTGCAAAGGAATCCAACAGCCCATCGTTCTGTTGGGCGGCAAGGCAGAGGAAGCGAAAGGCGAGCAAATCGCAAAGGAAGCGGGCGGGCACGTGACCAACCTTTGTGGCAAATTGTCATTGGAGGAATCGGCGGCGGTGTTGCAACAGGCGGCACTGGTCATCACCCACGACACGGGCATGATGCACATTGCGGCAGCTTTTCAAAAAAAAATACTGTCTATATGGGGCAACACGGTACCTGCGCTGGGCATGTACCCCTACTATGGCCCTGCCAACCCCGACCAAAACACCAGCTTTGAAGTGGAAGGACTTTCGTGCCGCCCCTGCTCAAAAATCGGCCAC
>JANPLH010000209.1:0-2787 GCA_031426435.1 Saprospiraceae bacterium
CAGCGCCGCTACCTCTCCAGCATCCACCACTCCACCGAGCGGCTGACCGAGGTGGTGAACGACATCCTCGACATCTCGAAGCTGGAGGCCGGGGAGGTCAAGCTGCGGCAGGTGCCGTTCTCCCCAGCCCGCATCGCCCACGACGTGCAGGAATCCCTCTCCGTCCGTGCCGAGAACAAGGGCATCGGCCTCCACGTCCATATCGGTGAGGACGTGCCGGAAGCGGTGCTCGGCGACCCGACCCGCCTCTACCAAATCCTGATGAACCTCGCAGGAAATGCGGTGAAGTTCACCGAAAAAGGCGAAGTCCGGTTGTCGGTTGACAGTGGACGGCTGACGGTGGACGGCTCACCCGCTCACCCGCTCACCCCTCTCACCTTCTCACTCTCTGACACTGGCATCGGCATCCCGCCCGAAAAACTGGCGACCATCTTCGACAGCTTCCAGCAGGCCAGCGACGACACCACCGCCCGCTTCGGCGGCACGGGCCTCGGCCTCACCATCGCACGGGAACTGGTGCAGTTGCACGGCTCGGATATCCACGTGGAAAGTGAGGTGGGCAATGGCTCGACCTTTTCGTTTGTGCTTATTTTGCCGTTGGCGGATTCCGCCGATTTAGCATCGGAAAAGGCAGAGACGGGCGACCTGTTTTTTATCCAGCCGCTGAAAATCCTGCTCGCCGACGACAACGCCTTCAACCGGGAGATTGCGACGGAGGCATTGCTCCGCCATTTTGAAAATGCGGAAATCATGGAAGCTGTCAACGGAAAAGAGGCGGTGGATTTTTTGCAAAAACAAGCCTTCGACCTCGTGCTAATGGACATGCAGATGCCCGAAATGAACGGAATCGAGGCCACGCAGCACATCCGCCAGCATTTTCCAGAAGAGAAAAAAGGCGTACCCATCATCGCCCTCACCGCCTCCGCCACCCCAGAGGAAATCGAGAAGGCGCTGGAATCGGGTATGAACCGGCACCTCGGCAAGCCCTTCAAGCCTCATGAACTGGCGAGGGCCATCGCCGGGGTGCTGGGTTTGGGCACTGGCCAAGACTTTCCAAGTTTTGAAAACTTGGAAAGTCTAATCCCGGAACAGGACAGCCAGTTTGACCTGCGCTTCCTACGTGAATTTTGCAACGGCGACGAGGCACAGATGGAGCATTTCATCCAAAAGTTCTGGACGCAATGCCCACTGGAAATCGAGCGGTTGGAAGCGGCTTTTGAAAAACAAGACCTGGAGGCCATTTACCAGGCGGCGCATAGTTTTAAACCGCAGTTGGAGTTTGTGGGGTTGCGAGCGGCGGCAGATTTGGCGGCAACCATCGAATTGGAAGCACGGAATGGACAGGTTAATCCTGATTTGCTGGAGACACTGAAAAAAGAGATAGAAGTTAGTTTGGCGACGTTAAAAACAAAGTAGTTGTAGTTCCAAATCTGAAGAAAAACGACCAGCCGGAAAGCGGTGATTACCAACAGGAAAGTACAAAGGCTATCGCAAAGTCGGCAGGCGTATTTTTATCAAAATATCCTATCCATGAAGACAATTGTTCTGTTCAGTCTCCTGACAATTTTCCCAACCAGACTGATTGGCCAGACTAACCGTGAAGCAGAACTTGACTCATTGTCCCGCCCCCTGCCGGCAGGGGCCACGGTGCATGAGCAGGCAGAACATTGCAGGACAATAATGTGGTACCAATTCGTCCATAATATGGGTGGCAATTACAGCCCCTGGGATGCCAGATTGGACAGCCTCTTGCACTGCTGCATCGCAGGAAAATCTGGGGACAGGCGGTTTGAAAAGACGATAGAAGCCGACCTGGATTTTTACAACGGCACAAAGATGATGTGGATGGGCAATTATCCCGATTCCACAATACACTTTTTTGAAACTGCTTTGGTAAAATATACGGCTATTGGAGATTCATTAAAAATAGGATGGTCGCACTTGGCACTGAGTCGCAATGCTATGAATCTTGGCGACAGCCTCTTTTTTGCCAAACATTATGACCCAGCCCTCCGGTATTCTCAATTTGTAAAAAAGCCAGTTGACCTCAGACACTTTTTCATGTGGTGCGCCAATCAATGCCGCTTTTTTGAAAGATATGCAGAATCGGCATCGCATTATTTTAAAGTACTTGAATCTGCTGATGAGTCCAGCGGTTGGCATGCGACATTTATAAAAGCGTATGCACTATCGGGCCTTGCCGAAATTTATTATGAAATCCGTGATTTTGGCAATGCAGAGCGGTACTCCAGAATGGCTGTCCAAGCTGGTTCGGAGACAAAAGTACAAGCGGACTCACATTATAGATTATTGGGTTTAATCATGATAGAAATAAAAGCTTATGAATCGGCATTGCCCATGTTAACTAAAGCGGAGGGCTGTAAAGATTGTAATACCCATCCCGCTTATCAAAGTCAAATTCTTGCAGGAAAGGCAACCTGTTATCGTAACCTGGGAGACCTCAAAATGGCACTGGCCACCGCTAAAAAAGCAGTGCAAATAACTCCCATAGCCACGCACGTCGCTGTAGGTGCGATATCATTGATGGAATTGGCCGAGTGTGAATTCGCGCTTGGCATGACCGACAAGGCCCTTCAGAAGGCTTTGGAATCGTATGAAACTTTTGCAGGTTCCTCCAACAACTGGGGCAGGGTGCGGGCTTCCGAATTGGTCGCCAACATCTACAAATCCAAAGGCAACTACAGGGAAGCACTCAAATACAGCGAACTGCACAGCCAGCACCAGCAACAGGTCGAACGCCAGCAGAGCAGCCGTCAGATGGCGCTC
>JANPLH010000210.1:0-5228 GCA_031426435.1 Saprospiraceae bacterium
AGTGCCCATCTGTTTTGGAGCAAGCCAAATTCATCAACATGCAAAGGACGCAAAGGAGGGAAATCAAACGCATTTGGGATGGGAAAAAATTCACGTGAAGCATGTGCAATAGTGTTTGTAATGTTCGCTCTTGGTTTTTGGTCATTGTCTATTCGCTAAATGCCAATGCGTAAAACCTGTAAGCTTGAGCCATCATAAATGATGAACGAAGTGCCCTTTCAATATGGCCTTGTGCAGGGGAAACCGGAAGAGTTAGTGGAATGTTCACCTTACTGCAAGTGCTTTTGGCAGAAGCGGCGCAATGCAGTGTGCATCTTCCCACCTTGTCAGCAAATACAATGTTTCTCTCCTTTTCCAATCCTTATCAAGAATTTTTCCAAATAATGACACAGAATTAACATTCGTCTCGAATTGCCAACTTACTTTTGCTGAAAATTAGCATCCAGCCAATGAGCAAACAGCAGCAACATATCGAAGAAGAAGGCGGTACACCTACCAACCCGCTCCGGCATTTGCCTTTTTGGCTGCCCGTTCTTCAGGCCAAGGATAAGAAAAAATGCTGCAAGAAGCACAAGAAGGGCAAGCGCTGCAAGACATGCCCAGGGCGGTAATTTGAAATTATGAAATTGAGAAATTGGCAGCAAGAACTCCGCTAAATTTCCAAATTCCACAAAAAAAGGTGGGAGCGAAACCGCCCCCACCCTCAAACTCCATAGTGGTAACCTAATTCCGTAGCGTTCTTATCTTAAAATTTGGATATGTCCTGAGTAACGCCCGCCTTTTCCATCTTCCAACAAGTAGAAATAAGTACCACTCGGTATATTGTTCTGGCCCCATGAACCACCCCAGTTGTTGCCATATTGCTTGGTGCGGAACACCAACTGGCCAAGAGCATTGAAGACCTTTAATTCATGGGTTGGAATAGTTTCAAGTCCTTTGAAAATCAAGTAATCGTTTTGACCGTCGCCGTCAGGGGTCATGAGGTTGTTCGCTGTGATACCCACCAATTTATCTACCACCAAACTGTCAGTGTCCGATGCGACAGCCTGCTGCGGCAATTCAAGGTCGTTTGCTGCCGGGCAGTCGTCGTCAATGTCAAATTCCAAATCCGTGAAACAGTCCGATTCGCCCCGGAAGGTAATTCTTACGGTATAATGCCCCGCAGGTAGCTGTGACCTGACGTGGCCAGCAGGATTCGCATGGCCAAGGTCGGGCGACCAGGAATAGCTGTAATCATTGTAGGTTTGCACCAACTGTATGGTCGCCTTGCCCTTCGCTTCCCCGCATTTGGTATCGTGTTTAATGAGTCTTTTCACCTTGGCCGGGTAGCAATCACATGCTGCCTCCACCAATACGTCGGAGATAATCGTACAGCCATTGGCGTTGGTGACCGTCACTTGGTAAATGCCTGATGCAAGGCCGTTTTGCATAGTACCATTGGCAAATGGCGTATCGGTCGGGTCGGCCCAAGCGTAGTTATAAATGGGTGGCGACAATACCACCGAACCGTTCCCAGCATAGCAGGAATCGGCCACGCTGCTGGCCGTAAACAGTATCTTGTCCACCACCGAAATGGTCTGCGTGGTGCTCACCGTCACGCCGTTAAAGCCAATAGCCGACCAAGTCCGCTCGATGATGGTATTGCAACCGTCTATTTTATGACTGTTTTCTTCAAAAATAATAGACAACAGGTCGCCGCTGCAATTGTCAATGGCAGTGACGAGTGGCACAGTTGGCACCGTTTCTCCCACCGAAAGGTCAACGGTCAGGTCGGCAGGTGTGCCCACTATTTGCGCAGCACCGATGCTGTACACCTGCATGGTCTGGGTGGCTGTTGCCGTATTGCCGCAGGCATCCGTAGCCGTCCAAATGCCAATGAGGTCTTGGCCATAGGCCGTCATCAGCGTTTGCGAAGCAAATGAAACAGATACTTCGCTGCAATCGCCCGCCACAACGGGGGCGACAAAGTCAGGTGCGGCTTCGCCGCAATTCACTACTATCGTTGGGGCTATCTGCTCAAAGATGGGGGATTCGTTGTCCACCAGCCGCACGTTCAGCGTCAAGTCGGCGGCATTTCCGCAGCCGTCCACTGCCGTCCATTTGAACTGTGCAGCTATCAGGTAGCCATCCACAGCGCAGTTGCCACCTTGGATATTGGATAGGGCCATTTCCAACGTCGTATTGCCGCAATCATCGGTGGCAAGTACATCCGTTTCATGGAAAATCAAATTGTTGTCGCAACCCAAGGTCAACGTATCGCCATCCAAAAGCCCCACCAATGCTGGGTTTTTGAAAGATAGTACAGGTGACGTCAAGTCAGTTACGTGTATCAATTGGTCAACCCTCGTGCTGTTGCCACAGTCGTCGGTGGCCGTCCAAATGCGCAGCACGTCCTCACCACAGGCCGTTGGAGTAGTGCTTTCGGTGAAATGGATGCTCAGGCTTGCGTCACATTCATCCTGGAAGGCAGGGGCAATGGCAGTGGGCAGTTCACCACAGTTCACCGTCCTATCCACTGGCTCCGCAACAGTAGGGGCGGCATCGTCCACCACCGAAATCAACTGGCTGACGGTGCTTGCATTGCCGCAACCATCGGTGGCCGTCCAAGTGCGCAGGATGTCCATGCCACAGGGCGTCGTCGTGCTGGTTTCGAGCATGGCCACAGGCACGCTGTTGCTGCCGCAAAGGTCATAAGCCGTCAGCGCCGCTGGGGCCGGGATATGCTCGCCACAGCTCACTACCATATCCGCAGGGGCCGGAGAAAGCAACGGCTGCTGGTCGTCAACCACCGTAATGGTTTGGGTGGCTTGTACCTCGTTGCCACAGTTGTCAGTGGCTTTCCAGGTACGTAATATCTTGGCCGGGCAGCCCACCAAATAGGTCTCCTTTAAGTTCACCTCCACATCCGTGTCGCAGTTGTCACCCGCCAGCACAGTCGGGGCAGGGGGTATGCTGCCGCAATAAACGGTAATGTTTGCAGGGATGCTGGCCAAGGTTGGCAGCGTAGTATCCACAACTTGTATGGTTTGCTGCGCAAAGGATTTATTGCCACAGTGGTCGGTCACCGTCCATTTGCGAAGCACCGAATAGCTACAGTTGCTGCTGCCCGGCACCACTTCTTCTATGAGGCTCACCGTTGGCGAGTCGTCGCAGTTGTCGCTGATGGCGAGTGTTGGCGCTGGCGGCAAGGCGGCATCGCACGAAACCGTAAGCACCGCAGGAAAGCTGGCAGCAATGGCTGGCGGCGTGTTGTCGGCCACCCAGATGTACTGCTGCTTCACCGAAGAGTTGCCGCAGTTGTCCATTGCCGTCCAGGTGCGGGTGATGGAGTAGGAGCAGTCGCCCGTGGCACTGGTTGTTTCCTGAAAAAGCACTGGAACCACCCCCGCACAAAAGTCGGTAGCCATGATATTGGTTGGGGCTGGTGGCACGTTGCCGCAGGCAGCTAAGGTGCTGGCTGGCACATTGGCGATGACCGGGGCGAGGTTGTCCACGACCGTTATTTGTTGCTGCGCAATGGACGAGTTGCCGCAGGCGTCGCTGGCTGTCCAGGTGCGGGTGATGACCTTGGGGCAGTCCGTGCTGGCGCTTTCATTATATTGAATACTCACCGTGCTTGTCTCGTCGCTGGCAAATACCGAGGCTGGGCCAGGCACGAAGCCACAGTTGGTTGTCAGGTTGTTCGGGGTATTTACGAAGACTGGCGATTTGTCGTCCATGAAGTTGGCGGTGGCAGTGAAGGAGGCTGCTGCCGTATTGCCGCAGGCATCCAATACCTCAAACAAAACCGTCCAAAGCTCGTCGCAGCCATTATTTACCGAAAGGATATTGGCGACTATAAAGCTTATTTCGCCCGCTGCCGTGCAATTGTCGGAGGCGATGCCCACCAAATTGGGCATGGGCTGGTTCCCTATGCTCCAAGCTGTATTGGCATGGATGGCCTGCCCCACAGAAAGGCTTGCCCCACCCCCTGTTGTTGCACCTTGCGAAGCAAAAAATGACTGGTTGATATCAGCCGTCGGGTCAATTGTCGGCCCTTCAGTATCCTCCAGCCTTATGGTTTGCTGGCGAGTAGTGGTGTTGCCACATTCGTCCGTTGCTGTCCAAATGCGGAGCACTTCCAAGCCGCAAGCCAAATGAACCGTATCTGCTTGGAATTGCAGCGTTGGGTTCAGGGTGCAGTTGTCAGTGACAGTCAGTTGCGGTAGCGGCACATTGCCCGTACTGCAATTAGAATGCACATCGGCCAAAACACCTGTAATTACTGGCATCTGCGTGTCCACCACGTTGATGTGTTGCTCCGCAATGGAGACGTTGCCAAAGAAATCAGTGGCCGTCCAGCGACGGGTCAGGACGTAGCAGCAAGTGCCGCCCGTCCTTTCCTCGCTGAATATGAGTGTCGGGTCATCGTCCAAGTTGTCGCTAACTATCACGTCGTCAATTCCACCAGGCAAGCTGCCGATTGGCCCCTCAACGGTTATATCTGGAGGCACGTTGGCGATGAGTGGGGCGATGTTGTCGTTCGTCAAAAGGATGGTTTGGGCAGCTGTCGCAGTATTGCCGCAGTCGTCGGTAGCCGACCATGTGCGGGTAGTCAATTGGTTATCCGCCGGGCCAGTGGTCACTGAGCTATAACTGACGGAGGTCGAGTTGTCGCAATTATCCGTAGCCGTGACCGTTGGTGCCGCTGGCAATGGGCTACCCACTGGCAGTATGACATTGGCTGGCACCCCATACAGAACAGGCGCTGTATGGTCTTCGACATAGACCGTGAAAAAGAGGCTATCCACATTTCCGCAGCAGTCAGTAGCTACCCAGCCACATTGCATCACTGCGTAATACCCAAGCAGGGAACAGTCGCCTGCATTCGCATATTCATGAAAAGTAACAGTAGCAGCTCCGCAACAATCCGCCGAAGCCACGGCACTTGCCGAGGTCAGGCTTGGTAGTGCGTCGCATTCCATGTGCAGTACATCGCCATCCTGTACGCCCAAAAGCAGCGGTTCAACGATGGTAAGGGTCGGTGCGTCGGTGTTCTGTACGGTGAAGGTACGGGAGGCAATTCGGGTATTGCCGCAGTCGTCAGTAGCGGTCCAGGTGCGTACCACTTGGGTCACACAACCCAATACGCTGGATTGGATATTGTCAGCGATAGTGACCGTCACCGAGGCATCGCAATTATCGGTGGCGGCGGGCTCCAAAGCCTGAGCGGCGGCCAAAGCAGCCGG
>JANPLH010000211.1:0-10571 GCA_031426435.1 Saprospiraceae bacterium
TGAGGGTAAGCATAGGTGATTCATGTTTTAGTCAACACAAATTTACCTTGCTTACTCACTTTTTATGAATTCAACTTTGCACAAAACCTATTGGTGTCGAGTATAATGACGGTACTGACATTCGTGTCAGTCAATTTTACCTCTGCGCAATCCTGCCCAGGCACCAACCTTGTCGAGGATCCAATCAATTTCATTTGGACGGAACATCCGGCGTCAGGCAATAATCCTGCTTACTTTAGTGGTGTCATGGAAGTGGGACAAGCGACCTTTGCTATCAACGGCCAAACCCTGACGACACGTGCTTACCGTCAGCAAGGAGGTGCCTACAGCATTCCGGGTCCCACCATCACAGTTGTTCCTGGAAACAAGTATATGCTTAGCTTCCATAACACACTGCCTTATCAGCCATTGTCTTCGGTTGAGAATGAATTCAAAGATCCCAACGTAAGCAATATTCACACCCATGGCTTGCACATCTCTCCAATGTCACCGGGGGATGACGTCACCCGCTCTTTCGAGGGCGGCCGTGGCGGCGACTTTGTATGGGACATCCCCTCGAACCACATGGGTGGGACATATTGGTACCACGCACACCATCATGGTTCCTCTTTTTTACAGGTTTCAGCGGGTTTGTTTGGGATGCTCATTGTGGATGACAACAATGACGGCATTCCAGCAAACGTTGCGGCTATGGCCGAACGGGAGCTGATACTGGCCTACCTGAATCCGGGAGTAGCAGGAACAGGTGGCGACGTACTCGTGAGCGGAACCCTGACCCCTGGCTGGACGGTGAACGGCAAGGTATTAGGCAATATTTGCATGCCGCCCAACACATGGCAACATTGGCGTGTATTGCTCGCCGATGGTGATGCAAGGATGAAAACCATCGAATTCGGCGCTGGTTCCGAGGTTAAATTGCTCGCACGGGATGGTGTTTGGAGAACGGTCGCACCAGGGTCACTTACCCAGAACAAGATAGACCTCACTGGCGCATCACGGGCTGACTTTGCCATCCGAACTACAAGCACTTCCTGGATTAAGGTCGGCGGAACGACCGTCGCAAATATCTATACAGAAGGGACTTCCAACACAGGCCCTAATCCTTATAACACAAACGGTGTATCCACTTGGTCAGCTACCAGGCCTGCTTATCTCCGGGACCTCCGCAATGAAAACAACGTAAACAATCAAACCGTCTCGATGGGCGCTCGAACCATTAATGGCAACAAATTTAACCACCAAGTACCCACCTTCAGCCTGCCAGCAAATCAAGTGCAGAACTGGTCGATTTCAGGCGCGACGCAGCACCCCTTCCACCTTCACGTTTATCACGTGCAGGCCCAGCAAAGCCTAAATGGTTTCGAAGTCGGTGAATATTATGATGCGGTTGCCGCAGGCATGAACGTACGCTTCGACCTGAACGAGGCAACCAGCAGTGTTTACGACGGAATGACCATCCTTCACTGCCACGTACTCGACCACGAAGACCGCGGTGCAATGGGCTGGATAGATGTAATCGGTGGCGAAGGCCCGCCCACATTCCCGGCAAACACGCCTTATTCTGCGTATTACGTTCTCTCCGGAGGGACGCAAGTTGCCATGCATGTACATGACATTACCGTAGTGCGCCAAGCACTTGGAGGTAACCGCTTTAAAGGCGTAGCCACTATCGAAATCCGGGATGACAGCAATGTTCCTGTTTCGGGCGCAACTGTAGTAGGTGACTTCACAGGGCCATCCTCACTTGCAGCAACCGGTATTACCAACACAAATGGCCTAGTAACTTTAAGCACAAGTAGCGTGAAAAACCCCGTTGGGGAATGGTGCTTCCAAGTGACCAATGTCTCCAAGTCGGGTGCGACCTATAACTCCACGGCGAATATCGAAACCAAGACCTGTGAAAGCGGTCCCATATTCCTGACCATAAAGAGAACCACCAAACTGGAGGTCAGTCCGAATCCCCTTCAGAATCTGACCCACATTGCCTTCGAACTTGAGCAAGAAGCGAATGTCTCACTTGAAGTTTATACTGTAACAGGCAAGCGGGTAGCTGTTTTGGCAGATGGAATCTACAAAGCAGGCCATCACATGCTCGAATGGGACACGAATGCACTGGCCAATGGCTACTACTTGCTCCCGTTCCGTGTCGGAACCCGATTGGTTCAAACCAGCAAGTTGGTCATGATCCGGTAAGAAACTGCACTGGAAAGGGCAAAACGGAAATTCTTAAGGAGCGGCATTTCGATTTTTGGCATCATCAAAAAATCGAAATGCCGCTCCTTCATGAAATACTTGAAAGGTAGTTTAAACAATGGTTCGTGAAGGTTTCAAGTTTAAGGTTTCACGGGAGGTACCTGCTCAATTGAAAGTGAATAGCATTTTTTTAATAGCTTTTTTGGCAAATCAACCATGTCAAAAATGATGAAAGCAGGCATTTTCCTGAAACTTGAAACCAAAAACCTCATGCACCATTATTAAAATAAGGTTTAGATAAATCCTAAAAAGGCAAGCGTGTTTTCAGAGGGGTTCGCAGCCATTGGGTTGCGGCCCCCTTTTTATTCAGGCCCTATCAAATCCCACAAATTCCCATACAAATCCGCAAAGACGCATACCGTGCCATACGCCTCCACAGATGGTTCCCGCACGATGCAGATGCCTTGTGCCAGCAGATGATCATAGTCCCGTTGGAAGTCGTCGGTGTGCAGGAAGAGGAAGACCCGGCCGCCCGTCTGGTTGCCAATCCTCGATTCCTGCTCCTCCCCCACGGCTTTGGCCAGCAACAACTGACAGGAGCCTTCGCCGGCTGGCTCAACGATGACCCAGCGCTTGGACGGCGACAAGTGGCTGTCTTCCACCAATCTGAAATGCAGTTTTTCCGTGTAAAATGCAATGGCTTCGTCGTATTCCCGCACGACGAGGGCGATATGGGCAAGTTTCATGGATGCATTGTTTTGGGGGTTTTAAGGGTTTGGCAGAATAATGGGTGATTTAGGAACGTCTAAAAAATAACTTGTCACTTTGGGCGGCGAATTTTTCCCGCTTGCTACGTTTATAAAACAGTTGCGTAGCGCCATTATGCGCCTGTTTTATTGCCTCGCAAGCAGGAAAAATACACTCGCCGAAAGCAACAACTTATCTTTCACACGTTCCTAAAACGAACTGCTGTGATAAAAAGAAAACAGGTGGCACCTGTTCAATAGGTGCCACCTGTTTTCTTATTCAGAAAGATTTAATCATCCTTATTGCTTAAAAGGCAACCCGTTCACTTTCCTTCCGACATTGTACCCCATTCGCACGCCCTCCTCCGCATCCATGCGGAAATGCACGCCAAGTGGAATGCGGGAATAAGCGTTTTCCTCTGCCATTTCATAGAAACTGGAAAAGGTGCGAGGCATCCCGAAGAACTCGTCACGGCCCTCGTGGGTGCGGTCGGTCATGGAATAGTTGTAGCCGAAAATATCGGAAAGCACTTCGGCAGCGGCTGCACCAAAGGTCGAGTGACCAGATGGGTAGGCTGGAAAGCTGGGCGTAAAGTTGAGGTAATGTACCTTCCAGTTTGGGTCTATCACACGGTTGATGTAGCTGATGGGGCGCTCTACGTTGTACACGTATTTGCTGTGCCAACAGGCGACCCCGGCATCGTTTAGGGAGAGGGTAAGCTTTGCGTAGGTATAGAGCGCCAGTTCGAGGTTGGCGTTTTCTTTTTCAAGAACTTGGTTGGCGATGGCAACCCATCGGGCAGGCGGGCTGAGGCAAACGCCCGTTTCGTCATCGCTCCAAAACTGTGCAATCCAATTCTCCGTGAAGTCATTCTTGTTCACCGTCAGATAGACCTCCTGTGCTTGGTTGTAAAACAGGGAACTCGGCGAATCGCTGTAAGGGATTGGCTCCTTTGCCAGTTTGTCTTCATCGTGGATAGCGAATGTGCGCACCTCTCCCCAGTAAGGAAACATCGCCTTGCCATAGTCGGGAGTGGTGGGCTGCCAGAGGCCGGGACCTTGCGGCGGTGTGTAGGTACTTGGGCGAGGGCTTAAATAGGCATCATGACCATAGGGGTCGGTCTTTGACCAATCCCAAAAGGCTTCGGCCACTTCTACGCCCCGTTCTACAGAGCGCTCGAAGACTTTTGCGCCGACCTTGGCCTTGAATTCCTCATTGAAAGCAGTTTCCAGGTTCAGCAAGCGGAATTGGAGGTCGGCCTGTTGGTCTTGGAAAAGGACGTGGCCGGGGAAGAAATGCTTCATCAGCGTGGCATAGGTGGCGTTCAAGACGGTTGGCCAGTGGTATTCTTCCGAGTAGTCTGCTTTTTTCATGTCAAGGCCCGTATAGAGCGATTCCAGCGACTTGTACTTCGGCATGCTTATCATGGCAGCTTCATAGGCAGCGAGGTTGATATACGCCAAGGCACGTGGACTTGGCCCTGGGCGGTAGCCCTTCGCATAGCGGTCGAAGTCTAAGTAAAGGCTCATCCATTCGATTGGCACGGTGGCATCCTCGTTGGCGGCTAAGTTTTCTTCTTTGATATCGGGTTCGTTGTCAGGTTGGCAAGCGGGAAAAAGGATGGCAAGCAAGGTTAGGAATACAAGTAGCTTACCAATGTGGTGTAATAACTTCAAGTTCATGGACTGGTGATTAGCTTTTTTGTGAAATGGGAGGAATAGATTTAGCGCAGCAATAATCGCTTATTTTTTACATAATACCAGTGGTAAAGCTAAGGTATTTTTCCATGAATGGAGAAATACCGATATACTGGTATCCAGAAAACGGGGTATTTTTTCTTACCTTTGCCCTGTCTTAATCAGACATCCCACCTGGACATTTTACTTAACTTGGTTGCACAAACCAAATACAAACCCGCACCTAAAGTCCACCCACAGACCCCCAATCCCACATAAATCATTGACGAACTACGCTTCTGAACAACCAATATGACTGTTTTTAACCGCAGTGTTTTCTTCCTCTGGACATGCCTGCTTGCGAGCTTAGGCTCTTTGTTTGCCGAGAACAACCCACCCGTACTAACGAATCCAACTGCTTGTGGCCTCAACCTGTTCATCACGGAAGCTGGCTGTGGCCCTGCCAACGAGTTTCAAGTCAATGTTGCGATAGCACCCGGCACGGCCCTCGGCGGCAATGTTTACCTGAAGGAACTCCGCTTTGTGGTAGAGCACGGCTGGGCTGCCGACCTTGATATTTTCCTGAAATCCCCCGCTGGCGTCATCGTTGAAATCAGCACAGACAACGGCGACGCCTTCGACAACTACGGCAACCCGACCGATACCACCTGCTCCGAATTCACTTCCTTCATGGCCCATGCCAGCCTCGGTGTCTGCAACCTGCCGGACATCACCAATGGCGACGCCCCGTTTATTGGCGCCTATTTGCCAGAAGGCAATTTCAGTGATTTCAATGACGGAAGCTCGCCCATTGGCCTTTGGACGCTGATGATTTGCGACGACGGTGCCAGCAACCTCGGCTACCTCCAATTCGTCGAACTGGTGTTTGAAAGCACAGGCTGCGTTGCCCCAACGGAGGTCGTGGTTTTGCAAGAAGATTCTACGTCCGTGCTGCTGGATTGGGTCACGGGCTCCAGTTGCGATAGTGTATTGATTGAGTTTGGCCCCGTGGGCTTCACGCCCGGCACTGGCGCTACGCCGGGCTTGGGCGGCACGGTCGTCGTTGGAGGCTGCCCGCCGTTCAATATGAATGGCCTTGCCCCAACTACGCAATACGATATTTATTTGCGTGAAAATTGCGGCAGCAACCAATACAGCGCCAATGCCTGCCCCGTGCAGGCAATGACCACCTGCTCGCCGCCACCCACCACCATTGTCGAGGATTTCAATGGGCAAGCGCTTTGCCAGCCATTGTGCGGCGTAAGCTGCCCGATAACCGGACCGTTCTACAATGCCAGCAACGACAATTTTGATTGGCTGGTAAACACCGACACGACCTTGACCGCCCTCACTGGCCCGCCCGGCGACTATCCCGGCGGGGGAAATTATGTCTATCTCGAAGCCTCCGGTGCTTCCTGCCGTAACGGGAAGCGGGCCATGCTGGTCTCCAACTGCATACAAGTAGTGGCCAATCCCGACTCCTGCGACATGTCCTTTGACTATAATTTTTATGGGGTGCATATTGGCGGCATGTCCTTGGAAGTGACCACCAACGGCGGCCAGACCTGGTCCACCCTTTGGAACGGCAGCGGCAACAAAGGCAAGAAATGGCACAAGAAGTTCATTGACCTCGATGCCTACAGCGGCATGACCGTACAGTTCCGGTTCGTGGGCCGGGGCGGCAGCGGCCAGTTTGCCGACCTTGCGCTCGACAATATCGTTTTCTACGGTTCCGTTGACCTCGGCTTCCCCAGCTTTGTGCAATACCTTGACATGGACGGTGACGGATTCGGCAATCCCGACCTTTTCATCGCTGGTTGCCAAGCGGCCAATTTCGTGGGTTATGTCGGCAATGACGACGACTGCGACGACACGGATTTCTACGTGAACCCCGGCCAAGTGGAAACGCTTTGCGACGATTTCGACTCCAATTGCAACGGAAATGCCGACGAGTATTTTGTGGCACCCGTCCTGACGGAAAGCAGCACGATTTGTAATGGTGCAAATGCTTTTGCCGTGGCTTTCCCTGCATATTTTGGTGAAATAAGCTGGTACGATTCCCTCACGGGCGGCCAGCTCATTGCCGTAAGCGATACCCTCTACCCCACCCCATCCATGTTGGAAAACAATGGACTGGACACCCTCGTGCTGCATTTTTTCGCAGAAGAGAACACCGCCACGGGCTGCGTGTCCAATGAGCGCTCGGAGGCCACCATCACCATTTTGCCAAGCCCCCGGCTCTACACAGCGGACACACCCGGCGAATGTTCCGGCAAGGAATTCGACCTGACCACCATCAATGTTTTGGATGAAAATGGCTTAAACGGCAGCCTTCGCTATTACGACCAGTTCCCCTTGGTGCCAGGCAACGAGGTGGGGCCAATTGTGGTGCCAACCATGACCACCACCTACCATGTCCTATCGGAAGTGGTGAATGGCTGCAGGGACACGCTGAACGTTACCTACACCGTGCAGCCCGGCCCCATCGCCATGATACCCGATGCGCCGACGCTCTGCCGAAATTCTTCCAAAACCATTTCCGCCAACAACACGGGCAATGGCACTGCACCGTTCCAGTATATTTGGAACAACGGCGAAACCACGCCTTCCATCGAAATTTTCAGCGACGATATAATCGGTTCGGTGAAAACATACTCCGTCACTATTTCAGATGCCGCTGGCTGTTCCAGCGCCGATTCGTTGGTGGTGACGACCATTCAGAACATCGAGCAATTGCTGACCAGCAGCACCTCCGTCAGCACTTGCAATGGCAACAACGGCAGCGTGAGCGTCACGCCCTTGGATGGCAATGCGCCTTTTACTTACGAATGGGCGGGCGGCATCGTCGCCAACCAGCCGGGCGGCCTGACGGTCACGGGCTTGGTGCAAGGCTCCTATTCCTTTACCGTCACCGACTCCTCGCCGGAGCAATGCCGAGCCGTGGTGCCGACCATCGTGGTGAATGGCCCAGCCGCCATTGTGACGATAGAACAAGTGCAGGATGTCCGGTGCTTCGGTGGCAACGACGGCTGCATTTCCCTGAACATCATGGGCGGCGGCAACACGACCGTGGACTGGGACAACGGGATGCAAGGGGACAGCATTTGCGGCCTTGTGGCAGGAACCTATACGGCCACCGTCACAGAGGGCAGTTGTGAAAACATCATCAGCATCCCCATCAGCGAACCGGAGGCCTTGTTGGTGAACCCGGAGGTGGAGCCAGTTAGCTGCTTTGGCGGCGATGACGGCGAGCTTCGGCTCAATATTTTTGGCGGCTCACCGCCCATCAGTTACCAATGGAGCAATGGTGCCAATACCCCTGTAAATACTGGCCTTTCGGCAGGGAACTACGACTTGACCGTGACGGATGTTAAAGGTTGCACCCTGGTGCTGTCGCAAATCGTGGTACCACAGCCAGCGCCGATTTCCCTCGCTGCTTTCGCTTTCCAGCAGCCCACTTGCCACGGCTTCAGCGATGGCAGCATCACCGTGGAAGCAATGGGCGGCGTCGCCCCTTATGCCTATACCTGGAGCAACGGCGGCACGGGGACTTCTATCTCGAACATTGCCGCTAGCCCCAATGGGGCAGGCAGCTACACCGTCAACGTGCGGGACGAAAATGGCTGTACGTTCAGCCAGTTGCTCACATTGGCGGAGCCACCCGCTTTGATGGTCGTATCGGATGGCATTCAGATGCCTTCCTGTGCGGGCCTGGAAAACGGTTTTATCCATACCGAAGCATCGGGCGGCACGGGCAGCTACTTCTTCCTTTGGAACACAGGCGCTACTACCCCTGACCTGACAGGCATCGGTAATGGCAACTATTCGGTCACCGTCACGGATGACAATGGCTGCGAGGCTTCCACCACATTTGCCCCCATTGCATCCCCTTCCTCCATGACGGCCAGCATCTTGCAGGATGATGCTTTTTGCGTCGGTAGGTTTGAAAATTGTTTGGAAGTGGCAGTCGCTGGCGGCATGCCACCCTATACTTTTGATTGGAGCACCGACAATTCTGGCCCGGTGCTTTGCAATTTGCCTTATGGCCCCTACACCGTGACCATCACTGACAACAATGGCTGCAAGTCCATCCTTTCCACCACGATTGATTCCATTCAGGTGCTGTCGCTGGGATATGAAGCCTTTCCGCCTTTGTGCTACGGGCAAACGGGACAATTGGCCATGACCATTTTAGGCGGGGAAGCGCCTTACCAGATTCTTTGGAGCGATGGGCAAACTAGCCTGATTGCCTCCGGATTGGTGGCAGAAAATTATTCCGCCACCGTTACTGATGCCAATGGATGCTCCAACCACCTCGACGTGATTTCGCTATACGAACCCTTACCCTTGGAATCAGTTTTGGTCAATTTGGAAGGAATAGCTTGCCACAACGGCAGCGAAGGCGCCATAGACATCAGCTTCAGTGGTGGCACCGAGCCTTACCGTTTCCAATGGACAAACGGGGCTACCACCGAGGACTTGACCGGCCTATCAGAAGGAGTTTACGGCGTCACCATCACCGACAACAACGGCTGCACCAGCAGCATACAGGGGCTTTCCATCACCTCACCAGCTCCATTGGAACCCAGGGCCGACCTCGGTTTGCCGCCCGGCAACTGTCAAACCCTGCATGTGGAAGACCTCTGCATCATCATGCAAGGCGGCGTTTCACCTTACCAATACAGCTGGGACAGCGGCGACTCCACTGCTTGCCTGATAAACCCACCGCCCGGCGATTACCACGTCACCATCACCGATGCCGCTGGTTGCACCATTGAGTTGATGTCCGTGAAGGTGCCGGAGGAATACAATGCCATTTCCCTGCAACCACTGCCCGGCCAGACCACGGTCTGCTTCGGCGATTCCACGGGGCAGGTAAACTTGGCCATCGAGGGCGGGGTGGCGCCTTACCAGTACAATTGGAGCAATGGCATCACGGGCATTTCATCGAGCCAAATACTGTCGAACACCGACTTGCCCGTGGGCAGCTACCGGGTGACGATAACCGACAACACGGGCTGTACCGCCGTTTCGCCATTGGTGGCCGTCAACACTTTTGGCAAGGTGGTTCCAACGGTGAACACCAATTTGGTGCAGCATGTCAGTTGCAAATTTGGCGCTGATGGGGCCATCCCCCTGTCGGTGAATGGCGGCCTTGGCCCCTACAGTTACCATTGGGAAAACGGAGGCGGCGTCACCCTGCCCGGCGGTCAAAACATCGCCGATTTGATGGCGGGCAGCTATTTCGTCACCGTGACCGACCTGCTTGGCTGCACCGGAACCGTTTCAAGCATCGTGCTGGAACCGACCACTGAGTTCCTCGTGGATACCGCCATCGTCCAATATGTGAAGTGCTTTGGCGAATCAACGGGCAGCATCCTGGCGATGCCATCGGGCGGCGACCTGCCCTATAGCTTCCATTGGACCTCGGCAGGCCCCGGCAATGGGGCCATCACGCAGGGCATCAGCCAGCTGCCATTGGGCACCTATACCCTGACGGCCATGGACGGCAACGGCTGCAAGCGCACCGTATCCTACTATATCGAAGGCCCCGAAACGCCTATCACTGTTGAAGTCCTCGACTCCGCTGGCGTCAGTTGCTTTGGCAAAACAGATGGCTTTATTGACATCAATATCTTCGGTGGAACGCCCGGCTATTCCGTGAATTGGAACAATATCTCCGGCGAAGAAGACCTGATAGACGCCCCGGCAGGCCCCTATTTCTTGTCCATTTATGACAGTGCAGGTTGCCATTTCACGGCAAACATGGCATTAAGCACCCCCGATTTGTTGGTGGCAAGCATCACGGCCACCCCTCAAACACAATTGAACCCGCCCAATGGCACTGCAAGCGTGGTAGCATCCGGCGGAACGATGCCCTATAGTTTTATGTGGTCGAATATGGCCATGAGTCCAATGATATCAGCGGTTCCAGCCGGTATTTACAGCGTCACC
>JANPLH010000212.1:0-5248 GCA_031426435.1 Saprospiraceae bacterium
ATTTGGCACCCATCGCCACCAACGCCGCCTTGCCCGCTTCGATGCTTTCGTGGCGGAAGGCTGCGGTCTTGGAGAAGACGAGGACACGGGGCGTCTCTTTTTTGCAGGAAGAAAAAAGAAAAAGTGCGACTAATACGCTGAATACCAAGTAATTAAGTTTCATGTCGAGCAATAAAAATTGTTTAAAATAAAGGAACAGCTTGGTGGTTGAGATAAAGGTTGCGAAGCAAATTCAAATGTATCAGAATATTGGCTCAAGTAGATTAAAGCAGGTTATATGGCGATGAAATATTATCACTTGACTTCAATGACCTCTATTGGTCCCAACAACCCCGATGGCAACAGCGGTTCATATCCCCGATAAAAAGGCATGGTCGTGAACGTAATTTTTTCCTTCACTCCCGGCTGTGCATCGCCGATGAGGCGGTTCACCCAGAGGTTTGTCACTTTGATTTCCAATTGGTTGGTGCCTGTCTTTATTGCATCCGTGATGTCAAGTATAAAAGGCGTTTTCCAGACCGTGCCAACTGGCTTGCCGTTCATGCTCACTTCTGCGATGTTTTTCACGTTGCCGAGGTCGAGGAAATAGCGACTATCACCTGCCAACGCTTTGATATTGAAAGCATTGCGATAGGTGGCTGTGCCGGAAAAGAATTTGATGCCGTCGTTGTAATGCTCCGACCATGAAATGAGTTTCTCGAGCAAGGCCGTCTTCGGTGCACCCCGTTTTTCCTGAAAATCCACCTGCCAAGTGCCATTCATTTTGCAGATTTCCTGTTCGGTAGCCTTGCCCAAAGGGCCAAGTGGCAAAGTGTAACTCAACTCGCTTGTTTTATCCTTGAAAATGATGAAAACGGCGTCCCAAGGCTCGAACTCCAGTGGCACGATGGTGCGCCCGTTCTCAATGCGCCATGAAACCTTTGAGGTCTTGCCCGTCTGAGCGCTCCAAAGTTCCGGCACCTTTCCACTCACCCGGAAGCTGATTTCGGCACTGTTCACCTCGGCACTGCGGCTGTTGAGCCAGTAGATTTCCATGTCTGGCGTCTGGCGATGCACGTACAGGATTTTAGACATGTTGTTTTTGATGACAACATCCTCCGAAATGCCCAGCGTCCTCAAAACATCGGTAGCTGGCTTTCCGTACACTTTGGGGCTTCCCCAAATTTCGTTGACAATTTGATTGAACTCATTCGGGTCGTCGGCCAGACTGGGCGTTTTTTCAGGTTTAACACCAGTTACCACTGCGCCAGCCTTCACCAAATCACGCAGCTTTTTCAGCACGGGCAGGGTCATCAATTTGGCGCTTTCATCCAGCACCAGCACGCTGTACGAGCCGCCGCCGGGCGTGGTGATTTTGCCGTTTTCGACCTTGAGCACGTTCATCAGCGCCGAGGAGTTGACGAAATCGTATTCGTAGCCGGGAATGCTCGGCAATGCTTCCTTGAAACGCCAAGTTAAGTTCGTGTTTTCACCATAGTAAACAAGGGCGTCTGCCACGAACTGGCCCTGCTGCAACAGGTGGCAAGAGCGGCTGAGGTAGTCCACCCACGCCTTTGCGCCAGCACCCGACCAAGTCTCTTGCCGCCCGAAATATTGGCCGAAAGGGCCCAAGGAAAAACCGGGCATCTTGTCGTCCAATGGCTGATGGACGGAGGTGTGTATGACGAAGCGGTTCAAGCCGCTGGCCATCTCCAAATCCGCCGTGCGCTTGAGCTTTTCGGGGTGCCAACTAAAGGCGTTTTGCACGGCAGTCATACTCTCGGCGGCCACAATCGGCTTGCTGTAGATATGTGCGACCGAAGCGCTTTCCCGAATATCTGCCTCGCTGCGCACCTCCTCATCGGGGCCAGCGGCAAGGCTGCCGGGTGTCCACATGGCGCTCATCGGGATGTCGGAATAGCGCTTCACATCCATGCCATCGGCTAAGTAAATCCGGCGGTCTTCGTGCGATTCGGTGTAGCGTTTCATGCCCCGTTTGTGCAGTTCTTCGCCAATGATGTCGTAGTGGTTTTCTGCAATCATTTCGCCAATGGTTTTCCTAAAATCCCAAAGGAATGCCTCGCTGGCCTCCCGGCTTTTCACAATACGGCCAGTCAGCACAGGCATCCATCGCTTTAGGTCGTAGCCCCTTCGCTTCGCAAATTCTTCGGGCATCGCTTTCGTCCAGGTCATGTGGCCAGCCTCGTAGCTGTCGAGAATCATGTGGCTGAGGCCTTTTTCACCCATCAGCCCGCCCGTAGCATCCTTGTACAAATCGAGGTAGGCGTTGATGTAGCGGCGCACAGCTTTGGGGTCAAGCTTGTCCACTTCGAGGCCAGTCGCCTCCGGCGATGCGGGGTGGTTTTGGCGACCAGTTAGCGAGTAGCCGAAGCGCAGGATGACCCAATCGGCCTGCTCCTCGTTAGGGGTCGGGGGTGTCCAATCCAAGTTGCCGTCGGGCTTCATTTTTTGGGTCAAATCAATGACGTTTTCCAACGAAATGGCATCGGCATTTTCACCCAAATAAGACGGGTAATCCTCCCGCCACGGGGTGAAGCCCGCCTTGTCTTCGGCCTGGTCAATGCGGTCGGCGGTGTAGAGCATCCATTCGGCCACGTTGACGCCGTCGGGCTTGGGCGCATCGGTACTGCCGCCGAACATGGAAGCCCATGGATTGATTTCCGGGGGGAGCGTTTCATAGCAGAGCCGCCAATACTTGGCCGTGACGGCTGGGAAGGCGATGGTGTTCAGCGGGTTGATGCTGCCCGTGAGGCTCGCAATTTTTCGGAAGTTCACCCCGTCGTCGCTGACCTTGATGCTGCGGTTGAGGGGGCCGCCGTTGAAGTCCTCCATCATGGTATGCAGCGCCCCAGTGGCCCCACAGGCCTTGAAGGTTTGCGGAGCAGCAAATTCGTACTGCACCCACATATCCTCTCCAACGGCCATCGGTGGCAGGAAGCTGGTTTTGTCTAAATCATTGTCCGTCAGGTCTTTAAGCGTAAAATTGCCGCCGCTGGAAGTCACCTTGGGGTTCATGCTGGCTAATGGCACATCCACATCCAGCAGCTTGTAGGCGATGACAAGGGCATCGGCGTAGTGCGTTGGTACTGGCGCTACTTCTTCGTCCATTGCCGAGGTTTGTGGGATGCCAGCGTTGCCGAACTTGCCAGTGTTGGCGGCGGGTTGCGGCAATTTGCCGTTAAAGGCTTTCCCGCCATTGACCCGTGTTTCCGTCCAGACGTACTTCTTCATGCCGTCCTCGGCGGGCACCCACGGGCCGCCTGTGACCGACCAGCCGGGCGAGCCAGCGATGGCCATTTCCAGCCCTTTTTTGTCGGCCAACTCGGTGGCAAAACGGAAAGCATCCTTCCATTCCGGCGTCATGAACACGAGTTTTTTCTCCGTCACCTGCGGCGTGGAGAGGTTGGCGTCGAAGTTCTGGAAGCCGCCAATACCGACCCGTTCCATCCATTCGAGGTCTTTCTGGATGCCATTTTTGGTGATGTTGCCGTTCATCCAGTGCCACCAGACACGGGGGCGGGCGGCGTTGGGCGGGTTTTGGAAGGAGGTGAGGAGGTCGTTTTGCGCCAGCGAAAAAAGCGGTAGCAGCACAAGGAAAGGAAGCAGTTTATAAAATTTCATGCGGCAATTAGTTTCCGCAAAGAAATGAAAAACTTATTGGGACATGCAGCCCAAACTTTTTATCCATTCGATTTCTTCGGTGGTAAAAACTGGTGGTGGGGGAGTTTCGGCGTAATTGATGGATTTTGAAAAAGCCCCTTGTTCATACAAGTCTTTCATAGCCTGACCTAAATCCAAGACCGTGTCTTCGTCAGGTTGTTTGAGCGGAACGGGGATTACCGGGAGTTGGTCTTTGATGCTCATCGCCCAAATTTGCGTCTTGTTAATTCCCGCCCGGATTAGTGTCACCAAATAATGCGATTTGGGCAAATACGGATGTGCCAGTGGCCGCTCACCTCGCCTCAGCAGGTCAATTTCTATCAGGTGAACGTCGCCATAATGCAGCCGCAAGCGCTTTTCCCGATAGGGTTGCAGCCCCGGGTTCCGCTTATTGACAGGCGATAGGATTTCAATGGCAGTGACGAGCTTGTTGTGCTTTCGGTCCCGGATTTCGACCACGGGAATTTGCACCTCCACGGGCTTTATGTCGTTTAGCACTATTGTTTCTGGCGTCAGCACAGGCAGTTGGTAAGTGACAGCAGGTTCCATCAGCAGGTCCACTTTTTGAAAAACCTCGACATCGGGATACATGATGCCCACGTCTTCGGAAGGCGAGGTATCCTCCACGCTGTAGTTGTTGAGGTGCACGATGTAATTGCCGCTCAATCGTTGTACCAACTGCACCTTTATCAAATACGCAAGGCTGTTATGGACATCTGGGAAAAGATGCCCTTCGAGGTAGGGGTCCATACCGGGAAAGGGTGAAGACATGGCACTATTTTTTGTCAAACTTACGTGATTTGGGCGGGAAAAGTATTTCGTTTTAGCGATTCAGGCGACCAAAAACTATCAGAAACTAAGCTTGCGGTAAAGGTCTTTCATTTTTATAGCGCCCTCTCCGAGGATGGGAATCGCCTCATCAATTGCTGAATAATCTTTCAACGACCATTGCCCCGTAGCAATGTCACGGGTGTAGCTGGTCACTATCATCTCCGTGCTTTCGATAAAAAGGAGTTGTTGCAGGGAAGGGATTTTGCGGTAGTTGCGCTGCTTGGTGCCGAGGTCGTAGTTTCGGGTAGAGTCGGAGAGGACCTCTACAATTATGACTGGATTAGCGACGGCTACCATGCTGCCACGTAGCACCACCTCCTCCGAAGCGCCCTGCACGACCGTCACATCGCCGTTGTAATAGCGGCGGACGAAGTCAGGGATGTGAAGGGCGAGGTTGCTCCCGAAAATGTTGAAATCGCCATTATCTAATAGGTTTCCAATGAAACGAATCAAGCTGGCAATGATTTTCTCGTGGTTTTGTGTGCCGTATCCCATAAATGAAATGATTTCGTGTTCGTCATATTCGATGCGGTATTCGCACTCCTCCAACAAATCGAGGAACTCCTCCCAATTAGCGGGGATGCGCAGTTCTTCGCCCAAATCCAGGCGCTCCTCCAAGGTGACGGGCAGTTTTGCAGCTACTTCCATGCGTCTTTTTTTTTAGTCAAATATAAGCTGTTTTGTTGACAAATTAGTAGTTTGGAAATTCATTTCCCAACATCATAAGGTGTTGGGAAATGAATTTCCAAACTACTAA
>JANPLH010000213.1:0-8850 GCA_031426435.1 Saprospiraceae bacterium
TTGCCTTTGCTGTTATTTTTTCAATTTGCGCCGGATTTGTGTTTAAAAACTGTGCAATCCAATCATCGGTTCTGGAACTTTGTGCAATTATATCAAATAAATTGCAACCAAAAACCAATGATTCTCTATATTTTACAAAAAAATGAGCCTAAATCAAGAATTGTCGTTAACCGACACCCATACCCATCTCTACCTCAAGGAATTTGACACTGACCGAACCGATATGGTCAGTCGTGCCATTACCGCAGGCGTCGAAAATTTTTATTTACCCAATGTTGACAGCCGAACCATCAACGACATGCTGGCACTGGAAGCAGCCTTTCCCGGCCAGTTTCACGCCATGATGGGATTGCACCCCTGTTTTGTAAAGGAAGACTATGAATCAGAACTTGCATTGGTGGAAGAATGGCTCGCCAAGCGTCCCTTCTGCGCCATCGGCGAAATCGGCATTGACCTTTATTGGGACAAAACCACATTGGACATCCAAATCGAGGCTTTCCGCCGTCAAATTGGTTGGGCAAAAAAACTTGGGTTGCCCATCGTTATCCATTCAAGGGAATCCACTGAATTGATTTTGGATATTTTGAAGGAGGAGCAGGACGAAAAGTTGAGGGGCATCTTGCATTGTTTTACTGGCAACGAGGCACAAGCAGCCGAGGCGTGGTCACTTGGTTTCTACTTGGGAATTGGAGGAGTAGTAACATTCAAGAACGCTGGTTTAGATAAAGTGGTGGCAGCGCTTCCGTTGGAATGGTTGGTATTGGAAACAGACTCACCCTACTTAGCGCCCCTTCCATATCGGGGAAAACGAAACGAAAGCGCATTTGTCAGACTGGTTGCAGAAAAGGTGGCAGCGGTGAAAAACGTTGATGTTCAGCGAGTTGCGGCGGTGACAACCCACAACGCTAAAAATATTTTTGAAAAAATAAACTTAGCTTACGCAACTCTTTCTTAAACTTGCCCCATCTTTTCTACTATGAGTTAAAAACTTGCAAGGTCCTATCCAGTCCCAAATTTATTTTGAACAACTGTCCGCTTTTAAAAATTTTTGAATTGTTATTTCTTTTCACAATTTTTGCGGCGAAATAGAAACAGGAATTTTCCTGTTGTTATATCAACACACGGAGAGATGGCCGAGTGGTCGAAGGCGCACGCCTGGAAAGTGTGTATACTCCAAAAGGGTATCCAGGGTTCGAATCCCTGTCTCTCCGCTGATTTTTTTATTCTGGAGGGAAAAAAGACAACGGAATTCAAAATCAATTTAACCGGGATCATTCCCACATTTTTTAAGTAACGATTAACTAATTTTAACGTAAAAATCTTACGACTATGCGCAAATTATTAGCTCTTTTGCTCGTCTTTGGCATGATGTCTATCACAGCTAACCTCGTTAGTGCGCAAGACACGACTGCCCAGACCACGGATACCGCAGCACAGGTAACCACTACCGAAGCCCCCGTTGAGGAAGCTGCTCCCCCAGCTGAGGCCGCAACGGGCATTCAAATGTTTAAAGAAAAGTTCATTCAGGGTGGTTGGGAGTACATGCTTCCTATCCTTTTCTGTATGATTCTTGGCTTGGGCCTTTGTATTGAGCGGGTAATTACCCTCAACCTCGCCTCTGTCAACACAGAGAAGCTGCTTGCCAAAATTGACAGCAACCTGAAAAATGGCGACGTAAAAGGCGCTATGGAAGTATGTCGTTCAACTCAAGGCCCAGCAGCTAGCGTACTTTTTGAAGGTCTTAGAAATGCCGACCACGGCCCTGATGCCGTTGAAAAAGCCATCGTTTCTTATGGTAGCGTTCAAATGGGCTTGCTGGAAAAAGGCCTTATCTGGATTTCGTTGGTGATTGCCCTCGCCCCGATGCTTGGCTTCTTCGGAACGGTTGTGGGGATGGTTCAGGCCTTCGACCGTATCGAGCAAGTAGGTGATATCTCTCCTACTATCGTTGCTGGTGGTATCAAGGTGGCCCTTTTGACTACAGTATTCGGTCTTGTGGTGGCAATGATTATGCAGGTATTCTACAATTACCTCATATCAAAGATTGACGGAATCACCAATAAAATGGAAGAAGCCTCCGTGACTGTTGTCGACATGCTGTTTGCAAACAATATTTTCAAAAGATAAAACCTAAGCCATGAATTATAAATTCTTAGCAAAAAACGGCCCTACCATGGCTTTCGGTCTTTTCGTGGTGGCTGCCATTGCGTCTATTATACCAATATTCAGTGGTCTTTCTGCTTTTTCCAGCGTACCTGCTGAAAGACAAGCATATGGCCCTGAAAGTGAAATCTTCCTTCCAGGAATTTACATTTCGTATTGGATGTTGATAGTTGCTGTTGTTGTGGCACTTATTCTTGCTATTTACCAAGTAGTGTCCAATCCGAAAGGCTCAATAAAAGCACTAATCACTGTTGGAGTAGTTGCTGTCGCATTCTTTTTACTTTACACGTTGGCCGACCCAAAAGGTACTGGTTCTGTCGCTCAAACCGTTGAATCCTCCGGCATTAGCGATGGCGTAAGTAAATTGATTGGTGGCGGACTCCAACTTTCTATTTGGATGTTATTAGGGTCTGTAGTAATCACCATCTTGATGGAAATTTGGAACTACTTTAAAAATCAATAACCATCATGGGAAGTAAAAAACGACCAGCTACCGAAATCAATGCCAGTTCAATGGCAGACATTGCATTCTTGCTACTGGTGTTCTTTCTCGTTACTACTACCATTGATGTTGAGCGGGGCATTACCGTCCGTTTGCCAGAATGGTCAGAGGAACCGCCAGAGAACATTCGGATAAACAGCCGAAATGTGTTTACTGTGCTGGTTAACGCTAACAACCAACTTTTGGTGAGAGGCGAACCAGCAATGGTGGTGTAGCTTGGGGAGTGGGCAATGTATTTTAACATGAACCCTTATAACAAACCTCACCTTGCGGTTTTGCCTGGTGGTGATTTTATCTATTTTAAAAACGACCGTGGAACCAAATACGTTGTTTACATTGAAGTTTACAATGAATTAAAAGCAGCCTACAACGAACTTTGGGAAGAAGAATCAATGACGCAATTTGGAGAACACTATTCCGAGGACTTGGCAAAGGCAAAGAAAGATAAGATAAAGGCTAAAATACCTTTTGTTCTTTCAGAAGCCGAAGCAACTACCTTTGGAGATGAATCCAAATAATTTCCAGTCACCACCAAATTCAAAGCCTTTTAAACTTAGTAAGTTATGGGTCATTTTACAAAAAAACGTGGGGTTGATATGCCAGCAATCTCCACAGCGTCCCTACCTGACATTGTGTTCATCCTGCTGTTCTTCTTCATGGTTATCACCAAAATGAGGGAAACTGACTTAAAGGTGAAAGTACAAGTGCCACAGGCTACAGAATTGGAGAAACTTGAACAAAAGTCCTTGGTTCATTTTATTTATATTGGGAGGCCAATGCCGCAATACCAAAATATTTATGGCACTGCACCACGTATTCAACTCGATGATGCCTTCAAGACTGTAGGGGAAATTCCATTGTTTGTGGAGAACCACAAACAGACCGTTCAACCCAACCTTCGTAACCGTATCGCAACTTCGTTGAGGGTTGACGGGGATATAACCATGGGTATTGTTCAAGACGTTAAAGTCCAATTGAGGAAAATAGGTCAGTTGAAACTGAACTATGCCGCTCGCCGCCGGGCTGAAAGGCCTAAGGAATAATAGAGCGGAAAATCAATCCAATCAAAAAGGTCGTTACGGCATCGCCGGTAACGACCTTTTTTTTGTTTAGCATCCAGTTTAACGAAGCCTATCTGCCGACTTCACAATAGATTCGTCCTTCTTGATGCCTCTGATGGCCAAAAACGCAAAGAGGATGAAAGCAATGGGCAAAAAAGCCCCTATGCCACCGCTTACAGCACTTGCGCCGATATTAGCCTTGTCTTGCCAAAAAAGAAAGCCAGCCAAAACAAGCCCAAGAAAGTTGGCCAAGAGCGCTCCCCAACTGATTTTTAATTGTACTTTACGATTGTTGAACAGGAAAATGCTACCTATCGCCAAGGCTCCCGCCAAAGCAAAAAGCACCAATAACCCAATATTGTCACCTGTAGAATACAGGTTGTCCGAAAACAGTGCAGAACTTTGAACGCTATCAGTTGTGCTAGCAAAGGGCAGCGCCAAGACTCCAAAGCCTGCGGTTGCTGCCAAAAAGAGGTAAATGGTTTGAATTCTCTGAATCATTGTTCGCCAGAAAGATTGCAGGAAAAACGGTTAGAGTGGGTTTCATTACTTTAGAAAATTCAAAGTTTCCTAAACACCTAATGCACTACCCTGCCGATTTCCCAAGTTATTTCGCAAAGATAAGAAGGCCACCAAGCACAAAAGCACCCGTCCTGTCATGTATTTTTTCAAAAAAAAATCAGTTCAAATGAAAATTGTTCGTCACAATATTGATGGCGGCATTTTAGTCCGCACCCTTGCAACTACTGGATATTCTCCAACTTCAATAAAAGAGAATTTGTCATTTACGCCAAGTTGACTTGTCACACTTTCCTAAAAAGCACTCTAAAATCGCTTGTATGAAAGGGGCATATTTGTTTCAACAAACGAAATAATTGGTCTCACAACGTAAAAAAATTCAAAATGAACAAATTCAGCATCATCACCGGCCTTATTCTCCTCCTGAGCATCAGCCTTCACGCACAAACGGAAACTACTTCTGCTGACATGAACTTCAATCTGAAGTTGATGGATGACCATACCACTTGGGGTGTGTACGTGATACCGGGTGAGACCATCACTCCTTCCAAGCGCTCAACTACTGGCGCAGGTCAAGTTACCATCGTTGTCCCAGTTGGCTTTGTTTATGCTGGTTTGGAAAACTTCGGCGGTTCTTGGATTGAAAATTCGAGGGTGGACGGCCCGATGGAAGCTCCAGACCAAGCCTATATTTCTTTCGGCTTTGTTTCTGACGAACCACGTATCAAATATGTCACTGGCAAAGAAACGCTGCTTTTCACATTCATCCCAGAAAATGCTGATGATGAAATCAGCCTTTTTGACAATGAAAACGACCCATTTGCAACCCCAAATACCTACGGTTCCAATCCTGGCAACGACCTTGGAGTTATTGACTTCGACAGTAACGGCAACCTATTGGTTTACAACTACGGCCAAAATATCGAAGTAAACAATTCCATCTTCGCCAGCAAAAAAGCCCAAGAAAACAGCGGCACCAAAGTTGATGCAAGTTACAAAGCAGTTTTCACTTCCGAAAAAATCACAACACCAAACCACTAATTCGCTAATCCATTCAAAATCTAATTGTAAACATTCTAAATCAATCTAATTGAAAGGGCGGTGCAACAGCATCGCTCTTTCTGTTTTAGACACCTACCTCTATCGCCTCTCCATACAAAAGAAATACAACCCAAACCTTTATCCCCAATTGGCTCATGCTTCCTTCCAGCACTTGTTTAGCCCCATTGAGTTCTTGTGCCATGCTCCGCAATTTGCGTTGCCGGTTCTTGGTATCTCCGATAAATTTGGTCAATTGAAGGATGACCAATCCATCTTCTGCCTCCAACATCAAATCAATTTCAGTTTCAAATAACTGGCCAGTCACTGTTTTGCGCAGCGGGAAACTGCTCTGCACCCTTTTAATAGTAAACTGTCGTAAAAGCCAGCTTTTAAAAAGCTCGCCCTTTTCCAAGAAAATAGCAGCATCCACCAAGTCTAAAACCTCGAACCTGCCTATCAGTTGCTCTGCAATTTGGACATCACCTCTTTTTTGGAGGTTCAGACAGCTTGCCATCAAATAGGACTTGAACGCTTGTGTAACCCGAAGCCTTTCTGGCAACTCTGGCAAGTCGAATGGACTAAAGCAATTGGCTTGATTAAGTACCGACAGCGCATTGCCCTGCTGGTCATTTTCTAAATCATCCACATAAGGCTCAAAATGCCCACGCCCACTTCTGGCTCCAAGCTGCATACCAGGTATCTCTGCGATGTCAGTGTGCTGAAAGTCATTGGGGAAAAAGCTATTTACTTTATCCATCAGCAGGGTATTTCCATCCCATTCCCAATAGCTTTCGTTGGAATTGGCATCTAAGGCAGGTTGTTCGTCCTGCCCGTTGTTGCAGACCCGGTTCAGCCAAATTGGCGATTTTTCACGGGTCGGGAAAATGAGGTAGTCCCTCGCACGGGTCAGCCCAACGTACATCAATCGTATTTCTTCGGCAAGTGCTGCTATCCGTTTTTCCATCTTTTCTGGCGATTCGCTCATGCGTTCATCAAGCAAAGTACTCTTGAACTGGTCAGCATAGGGATTCACCCAAAGCCGCACCCAACGGTTGCCAAGCAGGTTGTTCAAGTCAATGGTAACGGTTTCCGGCACCAAGGAAATGCCCCAGACATCCTCCCGCAACGGCTGCTCCAAGCTGTTGCAAATCACAATTGGGTATTCTAGGCCCTTGCTTTTGTGGTAAGTAATCACGTTGACCGCCATTGGGTTCTCGCCGGAGCCTTGCAGGTCGTTTTCGTTTTGTGCCAAATCGTTTGCCCACAACAAAAAACCACCCAAGGATGCGGCGCTGTTCAAGCGGTTACAGGCATGCTCGTATTGAAGCGAAAAATGGATTAGCATGTCCACATTCGCAAGGCGCTGCTCAACATTGCCCCACGTAACGATGATGCGCCGCAAGTCAAGCTCTTCAAGCAAGAGCGTCAGGATTTCGGAACCGGAAAGCTCAGCCACCTGGGGCCGTAGCAAATTGAGTTGCTGTACGAACTCGTTTTGCTCGCCCCATTTGTAATCAGGTTTAGTCTCCTCCGCTGATTCAAGGTAAGCCAAACGGTCCTCCACGATTTCATGCAGCTCCAATCGGGCGGCCAAAAGCAATATTTCAGCCACAGAAAGCGAATCGTATTTATTGAGAATGAATTTCAGGCAGGCCAGAATCAACTTTGCTTCGGCAGTAGCCATTAATCCTGCCCTTGAAATGGCCGCCCGAAGCCCCGCCCGGTGCAGGGCTCCAGCCATGTCACGGCATTCGTTGTTGGAGCGGCAAAGGATGGCCACATCGCCCGGTAGGGCCAAACGGTATTCCTTTTCGCCTTTCGGCAAAACGGTGATGCCTCGCTGCAAGTTGATGCGCAAAGTTTCGGCGATGCAATGCTGGAGCCATTCCTTGCCTGGTTTTCGGCCCTCGCCATCGTAGTTGAAATGCCAATGAATGAGGGCATTGCCCATCCCGTTTGGTTCATCTGTTTTGCTTGCCCCTATGGGGTTTTCTTTATTCGAAGTCGCCTTTTTGCAGCGCACGGGCTTCAGCGCCACTTGCTCTGCGGGCAGCTTGGAAAAAGCCTTTGTGAAAATGGCATTGGTGGCAAAAACCACGTCTTCACGGGAGCGCCACGAGTGCGAAAGAATGTTATCAGGCTGCAGCCCACCCTGCCCTTCAATGATGGCCTGCATCAGCGCAGGGTCGGCACCCCGGAAGCCGTAGATGCTCTGCTTAGGGTCGCCCACCCAAATGGAATAGCGGGCTAAGCGAGAGAGTTTCACAAATATCTCCAACTGCAAAGGGTTGGTATCCTGAAATTCGTCCACCAACAACAGGTCAAGTTCCTCTGCCAAAACTTCTTGCACAGTAGGGTCGTCGAGCAGGTGGTTCACGTAGCATTCCATGTCGTTGTAATCAATCAGCCCCCTGCTTTTTTTGAAGCGTTCGAACTCGTCCATGGCAGCCTCCGCCAGCTCGAAGATGTTGAAAATGAACGATTTAACATCATTGCGAAGCCCAGTGTGCCCCAAGTGAGAATTGGCGAAGCCAACCAACTCCTCCATGTCATCACGGCTTTTTGCACCCACTTTGGTTTTTGCGATTTTGGCCCAAAGGTGCCAGTTGAGGTTGCCCCGAAGGCGTAGTTCCGCCTTGATTTCCCGGAGCGATTTCACCCCATCTGCGGTCACTTTGGTCGCATCGCCGTTGTTTTCAAGCCTCGAAATGGCAGCGTCTATTTGTTCGTTGAGCTGTTCATTCCATTCCTCCACCGACCGCTCTACGATGGGGTCAAGGAAACTGGCAAAGCCTTCGAACGAACGCTGCTTGCTCACTTCCAGCACTTCGTCGCCGAAGCCATTGGCCCGAACCACCTCGGCGAGGTCCTTCAGGAGCTTCCGCCAATCGGTTTTACCAAATTCAGACTTGGTGAGGCCGAGCAAATTGGAAAGCTGCTCCATTTCTTCCACCCGCTCATTGGTCAGCACCATTGAAAGCGATTGGTTAAAGAGCATCTGCTGGTCTTCATCGGCGATGATATCCACTTTCGGTGACACCCCGGCTTCGTAAGCGAAGCGCTTGAGCAGTTTTACACCAAGGCCATGTACCGTTCCGATAAGGGCATTGGAGAGGTCATTGGCCGCCTGCGGCAAGCCCTCTTCGAGTAGCCGAACCCGCACCCGTTCTTGCAATTCAGCAGCCGCCTTGTTGGTGAAGGTAGTGGCAATGATACCGCTTGCCCGCACTTTGCCAGCGGCCAGTAGCCCAACAAGTTCTTGCGTGAGGCGATAGGTTTTGCCGGAACCGGCACCTGCAGAAATTATTTTGAGGTTCATTTCTATCAGTGAGGTTTAGAAGGTTTAGGAGGTTTAAGCGGTTTAAATAGGTCTTCACTAAACCTTCTAAACCATTTAAACCTCCTCAAACCTCCAAAATAAACGCCCGGCGAAGGTAAGCATGAGCAAAGGTTTGCTGTTTCCAACATTTCAAACTATTTTTACCCCCGATGCGACCCTGCCTTTACAACTCATTTGCCAACGGGCTGGTAGCACACAACTTCTTGATTTTCAACAAACAACTT
>JANPLH010000214.1:0-3568 GCA_031426435.1 Saprospiraceae bacterium
TGTACACCTTGGTCGCGAAGTATGCCGTCCTTTGCGAAAGGGCCGCTTTTTTAGCCCTGTTTCCAATTAAGAAAATTTGGTCTGAGTAAATAAAATCAATGAAACAGATTATGTTTGGTAGCCCTTGACTTCGCCAAAGCAATTCTATTTACTCTATCATGGCTGGTTAAAAAAGACATGGGAAATGAAGTTCTTTGCGCCTGCTAATTTTGCAATTTTAATTACATCGAATTCGATGTGATTAGAATCCAATCTGAACCATCCAGGAAAGTCCAATCCCCTCGAATTCGAGGGGATTAAAATTTTCAAAGTGGTGGAATCCCACCACCTTCACCCTAATCCCTTCGAATTCGAAGGGATTAGGCAATTTTAAACGCCTCGATTTCGATGCCTTTAATTCCGTCGAATTCGACGGAATTAAACATTGCACAACTCCACCGCCTTACGCAACGACGCCATGCCATCCTTCGCTTTGGGGATGAACTCCTGCGCCACGTATCGGTTGTAGCCCGTGTCGGAGATGGCCCGCATGATGGCAGGGTAGTAAAGTTCCTGGGTATCGTCAATCTCGTTGCGGCCCGGCACCCCGGCAGTGTGGTAGTGGCCGATATGGTCTTTGTGCTTTTTGATGGTGGCGATGACGTCGCCCTCCATGATTTGCATGTGGTAGATGTCATAGAGCAGCTTGAAATTGGGCGAACCGACTTTTTCCACCAATTCAACACCCCAAGGGGTACGGTCGCACTGGTAATCGTGATGGTCAACCTTGCTATTCAACAGTTCCATAACTACTTGGATACCAAGCTTTTCAGCGTGCTTCGCAAGGGGTTCAAGGCCTTTGGCGCAAAACTCGATGCCCAATTTATCGTCCAAGCCCTTGCGGTTGCCGGAGAAGACAATGATGGTTGGGATGCCAGCGTCAGCGGCCTTTTGGGCAAGGTCGAAGTAGCGCTTGTTGAGCATTTCGTGGAGGCCGGGCTGGTTATAGCCATCCGATAGGCTTTGCGCTGGGTGGGCGCCGAGGGCACAGGTCAAGCCATATTTTTTTAGGATAGGCCATTCGTCAGGCGTGGTCAGTTCGATAGAAGTGATGCCCATCGGCTTCACCTGCTCGGCCAGTTCTTCCAGCTTCATGGAGCCGAAGCACCAGCGACAGACGCTGTGTCCGAAACGGCTGACGGCTGTAGGTGGACGGTGGACGGTGGCCCCGGCACGGAGGCTGGGCAGTGCAAGTGCAGTGGCAGTGCCAAGGGCAATGTTTTTCATGGCGGTTCGGCGAGTGGTTGATTTATTCATTGTGAAATGTTTTGCCCAAAAGTAGATGATTTGGTGAAAAAAAAGGCTTTGCTTTTTGTCAATAAAAAAAGTGGCCGTGCCCCGGTGAAGGAACACGACCACTAAAGGATTTAAACAGTTAGTAAAGGATTTATGCGTTTTATCGAAGCACGACGAACCGCTCAACTCGGCGGCTCTGGCCGTCTTCCAGGGTGAGGAAGTATAGGCCAGCGGGCAGTCCCGTCACATTTATTGTTTGGTAGTTATTGCCTTCCACTGCCTCCAAGCGCACCGTTTGCACCCTGCGGCCAGTCTGGTCGCTGATGGTGATGGTACTTGGGTGGTTGGCATCCGATTGGAAGGCCACCGTCATCTCATCCGCTACAGGGTTCGGGCTGAGGGTCATTTGCGCAGCATCCCCTCCCATGTCAGGGTACAACACGATGCTTGCCTCGACCTGTTCGCCGTTGGTCAGGCCAGCCGATTGCACGATGTTGATATTGTCGAAGGCCATGTCGCTGGTCTCGCCTGCGCCAGTTTTGCCGTAGAGCCTGAAAATGATGCTGGAACCTCCATTGTTTGTGAAAGTCATCGAAGTGCTGTACCAGGCATTGCCCACGTTGCCGGATTTGTTCCAGGCAGTGTTCCAAGTGGCACCATTGTTCAAGCTGAACTGCACCCGTAAGTTGCCAGTCTTTACACCGTACATGTGGTAGTTGAATGAGAAAATAAAGGTGTTGACACCAGTGATATTAAAGCAAGGACTGAGCAGGAAGGCCGTTTTGTTGATATTGTTGGTAGCCTCCGTGTAGGCGAAATAAGTGCCTTGCGAAGCAGCATCGGGGCCAGTGGCGGCAGTAGGCGTTGGTGCATTCAACAGCGTCCAGTCCATCTGGTCGTTGGTGGCTTGCGTCCAAAGGCCGAGGCCACTCTCGAAGCTCTGCGCATGGGGCAGTGGCTGGCAACCAGATGAGTTGGTGCCGACGGTTGCGCTTCCCGTAGCGGTCCCTGACACGGCGCTTGTTACTGTCACAGAATAGGTGCCTGCGGCAACGTTAGCCAGGTCTTCTGTTGTTGCACCGTTCGACCAAAGAAAGACAAACGGGGCGGTACCATTGCTTACGGTCAGGTTCACTGCGCCATTGCTCTGACCGCTGTTGGCATTGGTCACGGCAAAGCTGAGGGTCATGTTCGTATTGTTCACCGTGGCAGACTTGGTAGCCGAGCAGCCTCTAGAGTCGGTGATGGTAACGGTGTAGGTGCCTGCGGCAATGTTGTTGTTGTCCTCTGTTATTTTGCCGTTTGACCAAAGGAAAGTATAGGCAGGTGTTCCACCGCTCACAGTCAAGTTGATGGAACCGTTGGCCTGGCCGCCCGTGGCATTGGTTACGACGGTAGTGCCAGCCAGCACTGCCGGGGCAGTCACTGTGCGGGTTCCCGTGCCTGTGCAAGTACTTCCCGATGAAACGGTGACGGTGTAGGTTCCAGCCGTTAAATTGTTGAGCGTTTGCGTGGTTGCGCCATTTGACCAAGCATAGGTATAGCTGCCGTTGCCGCCCGTTGCAGTTGCCGTTGCAGTACCATTATTGCCACCGTTGCAGCTCACGTTGTTGCCGCTGGTGGTGACGGTGAGGCATTGCGAAGCACAGGTGGTCAGACAAGGCGCACCGCTAACTTCTGTGCGGATTTTGTCGCCGGGCTGCGGGCCAAATCCTAAGTTGAAATCAATTCCCACGCCATTGATAAGGTGGCAGTAGCTCATCATCGTGCCAGCGGTGGGGATGGGCCCGGAGCAGCCTTCGTTGGCACCTGCCGCAGGGCCGCAGCCGTCAATGGCCGTGTTGTTGCCGTTCCAGGCACAGGCATGGGTATGCGGCGAGCCGAGGTTGTGGCCCATCTCGTGCGCTATCACGTTCACCGACCAGGAGTAGGTCGGGAAATTGTTGTACGTGCTGTAAATATAGCTGTAAGAATAGGCATAGGACGTGCAAAGCGCATCCACCCAAGCAATGCCGCCGCCAGTGGGCGCACCCCTCGAAATCAGGGCTGCCACATCACCATTGAAGGTCGGTCGGGTGGTTCGGAAGGAAGTCAGTGCTGCAGATGTAGAATTGGTAGGGTAGGAATCTGGCGTCGTCCAGGTGTAAATCTGCGAAATATAAGTTGTAATAGTTTCGACTTGGTAGGCGGCAGCCACTGCGTTGAAAAGGCCGGTAAGGAAGTTGGTAGCACCCGTGGCACCGCCTTTTTCGGTCACGAGGTCGTATTCCGCTTCGAGGTAGGCCCGCACGCA
>JANPLH010000215.1:0-1733 GCA_031426435.1 Saprospiraceae bacterium
TTAGCGGCAAGGATTCGTGGACTTTCCTCAACACTTCCTTTTGACGTACTTACCCCTTTCCCATCTGATGGTGCATGGCACCATGTTGCAGCCGTTTTTAACAGTTCAACCCTAACGCTTTATTTGGATGGCGTGGCTAAAAGCATTGTCACCACCCCATTCACCAATGTTGGGGATCATGGCAACAATGGCGGCTTGGGCAGTTCCATCGGCGGTAGCGTTTTTAGTGGTGCCGGAAACAACTTTATCGGTAAGCTGGACGATGTTCGTTATTACTTTGAGCAAGGGTTAAATTCCGATCAGATAGCTGACATTGCCCGAAATGATGGCGACCGCACCAACTTGTTTGCTGGAACCTTTAACGTAGTGATTCACTCCGCTGCTGGCTGCACCGCTACGCAGTCCATCAAAGTGGGAAGTTCGGGCAACCATACCACAGGGGGCACCATCATCGGTGATGAAAGCGCTTGTTCTGGCAGCTACGACCCCTCTGCTATAACCAGCACGGCTCCGGCAAGTGGAGGTTCGGCTGGCATTACCGCATATCAATGGCAATATAGCGAAGATGACGGCACTACTTGGACCGACATTATTGGAGCAACAGGTCTTAACCTCGACCCCACTACTATCAGCTTAAATACCTCGTACCGACGAGGCGGGCGGCGATTACCTTGCCTTGAGTGGGTCTATTCAAATACTGTCACAAAGGGTCTGAACACAAATTATACCAGTAGCGGCAGCATCAGTGGTGCAGAATCCTCATGTGTAGGATTTGACCCAACTACCATCAGCAGTACAGCGATACCATCGGGGGGCGTCGGAGGAACCTTGGCCTACCAATGGCAACTCAGCACAGATTCTATCAGTTATGTTGACATTGCTGGTGCAACAAATGACACCTACGACCCTTTGCCAATAACTCAAACTACCTACTACCGAAGGGGTGCAAGGCGCTCGCCTTGTTTGACCAATATCTATACTGCTCCCATTACGAAAACAGTTGTACTGAACTACACCAATCCGGGCATCGTTTCTGGGGATGAAAGCAGTTGCTCCAGCTTTGACCCTGATGTTATTTCAAGTGTGAGTGTCCCTTCTGGCGGCGCTCACGGCACGCTGCTATACCAATGGCAACAGAGTATTGATTATGGCTCCAGTTGGTCAAACATATCAGGTGCCATCGCCGAAACCCTGAACCCAACGACCATTGTCCAAACCACCTATTATCGAAGAGGAGCAAGACGCTCGCCATGTTCCAGCTTTGTTTATTCCAACGAAATAATTAAAATGGTGGCCAACAATTTCACCACTGGTGGTATCATCACAGGAGACCAAGGAACTTGTGGCAGCTTTGATCCTTTCAACATCGGCAACGCTGCCCTGCCAAGCGGGGGGGTGGATGGTACTTTCACCTATCAATGGCAAAGCAGCACCGACGACGGTACCACTTGGACGGTCATCGCAGGTGAGGTCGGCGAAACCTACGATCCCCCTGCCATCACCATGACTACTTGGTTCAGAAGGCAGGCCCGACGGGCACCTTGTGCAGCTTGGATAAATTCAAATACGGTCATAAAAAGGGTTGACCCGATGCCTGATGTAACGCTGGTAACCAGCCCATCCAGCACAGGCTACCTCTGTGAATGGACGCCCTATGTTTTGGAGGCTTCGGATATGGGCGTTGGAGCCACTTATGTTTGGGATTTTGGCCCTTATGCTATCCCATCCTCTGC
>JANPLH010000216.1:0-26252 GCA_031426435.1 Saprospiraceae bacterium
GAACAGCAAGCGTGGTAGCATCCGGCGGCACGATGCCCTATAGTTTCCATTGGTCCAATATGGCCATGAGCCCAGTTATTTCGGAGGTTCCAGCCGGTATTTACAGCGTCACCGTCACCGATGCCCATGATTGCGAGGCCGTGCAATGGGTGATGGTGGATTTGATGCTGGCCGCAACGGAAGCAAACCCCGGCCAAGCTTTCGTGCTTGCACCCAACCCGACGAGTGGGGAGGCGTCATTACAAAGCCATGAGCCGACCAACCAGACCTTAGAGTTGCAGGTTTACAACGCATTCGGCCAACTTGTTTTATTGAAAACCAATGAGATGATGGTTAATGGGCAACTCAAATTTGACCTGAGCGCCTTTCCATCTGGCCTCTATCAATTGGTCGCTTTGAGCGCACAGGAGGTAGTGTTTCAAGGGAAGGTGGTGGTACAACCTTAAGCCGCCATACAACCTTATGCCATCCATTCCGCTCTTTCCTCTTTGTACCAAACCCATTTGCATGAGTTCCATTCTTTTCCTGCTTTCCACCGCTATTTTCGCCCAGAATGCCTGGCAAGAGCATACCAACTTGGAAGGGCGCTTCCGCATCATGCTGCCCGGTAGTTTCACCGAGAAGGTGGATTCCATTGAAACGGAGATTGGCACCTTGGCTTACCATACCCTTTTCCTGCAAACCAACGACAAAGCAGCCGACAACCTGTTCTATATGGTGAGCTACTGCGATTACCCCGCCAGCATGGTCTTCGCCGATTCGGTTGGGCTGGCCGAGGAGTTTTTCCAGTCCACCATTGAAACGGCGGCGGAGACGGTAAAGGGGACGGTCGCTTACACTTCCGATATTCAGTTGGACAAGCATCCCGGAAAACAGTGGCGCATTGATTACCTCGAAGGCAAAGCGGTGATAAAAAATCGGGCCTATTTGGTAGGAAGCAGGTACTATTCATTGCAGACCATTGCTTACAAAGAAAAAAGCCTGAACAACGACGGAACGAAGTTCTTCGATTCGTTCATGCTGTTGGAATAAATGTTCACCTACGGGAAATGAAAAAGGGGAATCCGCCAAAGCAGGTTCCCCCTTTTTTTGCATATTTCAACACCATGCAATTTCTAAATTTACTGACGTGAATCTTCGAATTCCCAATTTGTCCTAATCCGGCAAAGTGAAAGCCGACCCGATGTACTCCCGGTTCAGCCTGGCGATGTTCTCCACAGAGATGCCTTTAGGGCATTCGGCTTCACAAGCCGTCACATTGGAGCACATGCCAAAGCCTTCCTCGTCCATTTGATGCACCATGTTCTTAGCCCGGCGCTTGGCCTCTGGTTGGCCTTGTGGCAGGAGGGCGAGGTGCGATACCTTGGCGCTCACAAACAACATGGCCGAGGCATTCGGACAGGCCGCCACGCAGGCTCCGCAACCGATGCACGCCGCAGCGTCGAAGGATTTTCCAGCCACTTCCTTTCCTATCAAAATGGTATTGCCATCGGGTGCAGCGCCCGTGTCCACGCTCACATAGCCACCCGCCTGTATGATGCGGTCGAAGGCAGAGCGGTCCACCACCAAGTCCTTCAGCACCGGGAACGCCTTGGCCCGGTATGGCTCGATGACGATGGTCTCCCCCTCCTTGAAATGGCGCATGTGCAGCTGGCAGGTAGTCGTGCCACTTTGCGGCCCGTGCGGCTGACCATTGATGACGAGGCTACAAGTGCCGCAGATGCCCTCCCGACAGTCGTGCTCGAATGCTACGGGTTCCTTTTGGCTGGAAATAAGGCTTTCGTTTAGCACGTCGAGCATCTCCAAAAAGGACATGTGCTCGTTGGCGTCAACTTGGTATGATTCAAAGCGGCCAGTTTCTTTTGCGTTCTTTTGCCGCCAGATTTTAAGGTTTAATTTCATTTTATAAAGGTTGATAAGGGTTGATAGAAGGTTGATAAAAGGTTGATTTGCATGGGAATAAACCCTAAAAAACCTTTTATCATCTTTTATCAACCTTATTTATAGCTCCTCGCAGCTACCTTGATATTCTCGTAAATCAATGGCTCTTTGTGCAGTTCAGGCTCCTGACTGGTGTCTTCCCAACCCCAGGCGGACACGTGCATGAAATGCTCGTCGTCCCGCATGGCCTCGCCTTCTTCGGTCTGGAATTCCTCCCGGAAGTGGCCGCCGCAACTTTCGCTGCGCTTAAGGGCATCGAGGCACATAAGTTCACCCAATTCGAGGAAGTCGGCGACACGGGTAGCCTTTTCCAGTTCTGGGTTATATTCATCCATCGAGCCGGGCACGAAGAGGTCAGCGTAGAACTCGGCCTTCAAATCTTGAATCATTCGGCGAGCCTTGGACAAACCTTCGGCGCTGCGCCCCATGCCGCAGTATTCCCACATGATTTTGCCCAGGCGGCGGTGGAAGCTCTCGGCTGATTGTTTGCCACCGTTGTTGATGAAACCGGTCAGGCGGTCACGCACGGCTTTTTCTGCTTCCGCAAACTCAGGACTGTCGGTGCTGAACTTTGGCGTCCTGATTTCCTGGGAAAGAAAAGTACCGATGGTGTAAGGAATTACGAAATAGCCATCCGCCAAGCCTTGCATGAGCGCAGAGGCACCAAGGCGGTTGGCACCGTGGTCGCTGAAATTGCATTCGCCAGTGGCAAAAAGGCCGGGGATATTCGTCTGCAAATTATAGTCCACCCACAATCCGCCCATCGTGTAGTGGACAGCAGGGTAAATCTTCATCGGGTTATGGTAAGGGTCTTCACCTGTGATTTTCTCATACATCTCGAAGAGGTTGCCGTACTTCTCTTCTACGACTGCCTTGCCCAAATCCCAAATCTGCTCGGCGCTTGGGTTTTCGAGACTCATAGTGTTCGCTTTTGAATTGCCATACTTTTGGATGGCGTCCGCAAAGTCGAGGTAAACACCCAAACCAGTTGGCACGATGCCCAAGCCGTCGTCGCAGACGACTTTTGCAGCACGGCTGGCGATGTCACGGGGCACGAGGTTACCGAAGGCAGGGTAACGCTCTTCCAAATAGTAGTAGCGGTCGGCTTCGGGGATGTCAGCCCCTTTCTTGCGGCCCTGGCGGATGGCCTCAGCGTCTTCTTTTTTGCGGGGTGCCCATACCCGGCCATCGTTGCGCAAGCTCTCGGACATGAGCGTGAGCTTGCTTTGGTAGTCGCCGTACTGCGGAATGCAGGTCGGGTGGATTTGCGTGTAGCAGGGGTTCGCCATCAAAGCGCCCCGGCGCACGGCCCGCCAGGCAGCGGTCACGTTGCACATCATGGCATTGGTGGAGAGGTAAAAGACGTTGCCGTAGCCGCCCGTTCCCAGCACGACGGCATGGGCTGCATGTCGCTCCAATTTTCCAGTGACGAGGTTGCGGGTTATGATGCCCCGTGCCTTGCCATCCACCAGCACCACGTCGAGCATCTCATGGCGGTTGTACATCTTCACAGCGCCTTTTGAAATCTGGCGGCTGAGGGCTTGGTAGGCTCCGATGAGGAGTTGCTGCCCCGTTTGTCCACGGGCGTAGAAGGTGCGCTGTACCTGCGTTCCACCGAAGGAGCGGTTGTCGAGCGTCCCGCCGTATTCACGGGCGAAGGGAACTCCCTGCGCTACGCACTGGTCAATGATGTCCACGCTGACCTCGGCGAGGCGGTGAACGTTGGCCTCTCGGGCACGGTAGTCGCCCCCCTTGATGGTATCGTAAAAAAGGCGGTGGACACTGTCGCCGTCGTTCTTGTAGTTCTTGGCGGCGTTGATGCCTCCTTGCGCAGCAATAGAGTGCGCACGGCGTGGGCTATCGTGAAAAGTGAAGCATTTGACGTTGTAGCCCATCTCGCCCATTGAAGCCGCAGCAGCAGCCCCGGCAAGGCCAGAACCCACCACAATCACATCGAGGCGGCGCTTGTTGTCGGGCGAAACGAGTGGCATGCTGCTCTTGTATTTCGTCCATTTTTCGGCGAGGTCGCCAGCGGGTACGTTACCGTTAAGTTCCATTATTTATTCAATGATGAATGATAAATGATGAATGATGAATCAGGCGTGGCGCAGGTAAAACACAATTGGAATAACCGCAAAACCAAGCGGCACCAGTACTGCGTATGCTTTACCCAAAAACTGAATAATGGGGGTATATTTTGGGTGGTTCCAACCAAAAGTTTGGAACGCAGACTGAAAGCCGTGCCAAAGGTGGAAGGCAATAACCACCATGCAAATCACATAGAAGACCACGAAACCGAGGTTGGCAAAAGTAGCAGCTACCAGCGAGTAAAGGTCTTTTACTTGCTTGCCTTCGATGTCAACCAACTGCACGGCAGTTCCAACTCCCCCGAACTTCATCACGCCCCAGAACTGCACCAAGTGGATGATGATAAAGACCAGGATGATGATGCCGTACAGCCACATGTATTTGGCAAAGGTGGGATTGGTCTGTGTGGCTGTTGTCTTCACCACGGCATATCCCTGGGTACCACGTGCAGCCCGGTTTTTCAACCAGAGCGCCGTACCGACCACGGCATGGAGCAGGATGAAAAAGAAATTGCCTTTGGAAACCAATTGAATAAGCGGGTTGTGGCCCATGAAATCGGAATAAACGTTGAACGCCACGCCACCGTCATTTTGCAAAAGTTGGAGGTTGCCTGCCAAGTGGACTGCCAGGAACAGGATGAGGAAAAGCCCCGATAAGGCCATCAATAATTTCCTGCCAATGGAAGAAGTGAAGAAACTGAAGAACCAATTATTCATCTGCAACAGCGATTTGTTGAATGTCAAAAGCTAATACTACAGGATTGCCCTGCGAAAAGCGGGGCAAATGTATCCTATTAAATGGTTTTAACAAAAAACGGTTGCAGGGTATAGGATTGGTAGGGCTTATTTAGAATGGGTAAAAATTTGATCGGTGAACTATGAACTGTGAACGAACCGATGACAGTTCACAGTTCACAGTTCACAGTTCACAGTTAACCCTTGATGTATTTCACCGCCGTCTTCGTGTTGTAAAAGAAGAAAGAATAAACGTCGGCGATTTCATCAATTACTTTCGAAGTGGGTTTGCCAGCGCCATGACCAGCGTCTGTTTCAATGCGGATGAGCACGGGGTTGTCGCCCTTGTGTGCCTGTTGCAGCGTAGCGGCGAACTTGAAGGAATGGGCGGGCACCACCCGGTCGTCATGGTCGCCAGTGGTGACCATCGTGGCGGGGTACTCAACGCCCGGCTTCAAGTTGTGAATAGGGGAATAACCCTTTAGGTAGTTGAACATCTCGGCGCTTTCCTCGCTACTGCCGTATTCGGGAATCCAGCCTTTGCCGACGGTGAACTTGTGGTAGCGCAGCATGTCCATTACGCCAACTGCTGGCAAGGCCACGGCAAAGAGGTCGGGCCGCTGGGTCATGCAAGCACCGACGAGCAGACCGCCGTTAGAGCCACCAGCAATGCCAAGGCGCTCTTTGGTAGTGTATTTTTGGGCAATCAGATACTCTGCTGCTCCAATGAAGTCGTCGAACACGTTCTGCTTTTTCATCAACATGCCGTCCTTGTGCCAAGCCTCTCCGTACTCGCCGCCGCCCCGGAGGTTGGGCATAGCGAAGATGCCGCCGTTTTCCAATAGCATTATCCTCGAAGTACTAAAAGAGGGGGTCAAGCTGATATTGAAGCCACCATAAGCATATAGATAGCAAGGGTTGGTACCATCCAATTTCAGCCCTTTTTTATGCACGACGAACATGGTGACGGGCGTGCCGTCCTTGCTGTTATAGGTTACTTGCTTTTCTTCGTAATCGGTAGGGTTGAACTTCAACTTCGTTTCCTGGAAAATGGAGGACTGCCCTGTGGCTACCTCGTATTTGAAGATGGTGGGCGGATAAAGGAAGGAAGTGAAGGTGTAAAACAGCGTCTTGTGCGACTCCCGTCCGCCAGGCGCACCTGCTGAGCCAACGCCGGGCAATGCAATTGCCTTTTTGGCGGAGCCATCATAATTCATTTCATAAATACGGTTCGTCGCCTTCTCCAGATAGCTGGCGTAGAGCTTGCCGCCGCCCGTGGAGCAGCCTTCGAGCAGGTTCTCGGAAGTGGGGATGATGTCCTTCCAGTTGGCTTTGTCCGGCTTCGCTAAATCCACTTCTACAAGGCGGTAGTTTGGTGCGTCAATGTCTGTCAAAGCCAGCACCTTGTTGCCGATATTGTGGACGACCGAGGTTTTGTTCTTGTAACCCTCAAACAAAGTCTTTATAGGCCCATCGGTGCTCAGGTCTTTGTGCAAAACAGCATATCCATCCGTGCCGGGAGCTGCATAAATAAAGAGGTGTTTTTCGTCCTCCGTCACTTGGGCATTGTGGTAGTAGCTGGGGTTTTTGTCGTCCTTGTAAATGAGCTTGTCTTTGCTCTGCGGCTCGCCGAGCTTGTGGTAATAGACCCAGTGGTTCATGTTGTTGCCGCTGAGTTCGGTGCCTTTGGCGGGCTCGGGGTAGCGGGAATAAAAGAAACCGTCCTTCCACCAAGCACCACCGCTGAACTTGACCCATTTCAAAAGGTCACCTGTCGGTTTCATGGTAACTACGTCATAGACCTGCAACTCGCTCCAATCAGAGCCAGCATCCGAGCGGCTGACGGTCATGTACTTGTCGTTACTGGAAACGCCAACGATGCTGATGGCCGCCGTGCCTTTGTCGGAAAGCTTGTTCGGGTCAATGAAAACCTCTGGCGCTCCTGTCAACCCTCTTTGGCGGTACAGCACCGACTGGTTTTGCAAGCCATCGTTTTTCGAGAAAAAATAATACTCGCCCACCTGATTGGGTGCACTGTATTTCGGGTAATTGAACAGCTCCTCAAAGCGGTCACGCACGGCCTTGCGGAATGGGATTTTATCGAGGTAGCCTTGTGTCACCACGTTTTGCTCCTTGACCCATGCCTCCGTGTTGGCGGCGGTGTCGTATTCGAGCCAACGATAGGGGTCGGCTACTGAGGTGCCGAAATAATCGTCTTTTAGGTCTTCGGTTGCCGTCTTTGGATAGGTGACGGGAATGTTTGGGTAGTCCATGTTTGCAGTTGAAGATTGTTCGCCCGCTTTGTTGCAGCCAACCAAGGCTGCGGCGGACAGGGCGAAGAGCCAATATTTTTTCATGATTTGTCAAATGTTTTGATGGAAAAACAATGCGCAAAATTGCGCAGCAAGATAGACAATCTGGAACATGTGCAAGTTGCAGGAAAGAAGATTGCATAAATTGGGAAATTGGTGACCAAGGTTGAAAATGGCTTACCTCCTTCTAATTCAACTGAACCTCATGGTTAAAGAATAAACCCTTTTTGAAACTAATTCAATGATTTTGGCAAGGTTGTCTAAGTCTTTGCCACGTGTCATTATCGTGAGAATATAGGGCTCGTTTCCGATAAAAACGACGCCGGATTGGTGCAGTTCCTCTGGCTTTCCATGGCTCGTCCATTCTCCGAACTTGTGCCACATCTTGGTGCCGGCGGGAAAACCCTTTACGAAGCCCTCCTGGAAGGTTGAATTGGCCATCATCTCGGCGCCGTACTCTGAGAATTCGGGGCTGTTGTAGGTGGAGTTGTAAATGACTTTGATGAACATGGAGTATTCGCTGGCGGAAAGCTGGTAATCAGGGTCATCGAGCCGGAGCGGTGGGAGGCCCAAATCGCTGAAAAGCTGGTTCGCAAATTTTGCATCAGCAAATTGTTGAAGCGCATACGTCGCCCTGTTGTCCGAATAAGCCATCATGTAAAAAATCAGGTCGTGCACGGTATAGGTTTTCCCGTCTTCGATAGAGGGAGCTTTAAAATGTTGACTTTTAGGCAGTTTTGAATCGTCAAGTTGAAAGTCAAGTTGTTGTTTCAAAATACCGGGGTTGGCCTCCGCCATTTTGAGCCAAGCGAGCATAAGCGGCACCTTCATAAGGGAGGCAAGGTGATACTTTGATTGGTCATTGATGCTCATCCAATCGCCAGTAGCGGTTTTCCTGAAAAACACAGAAGTTTCCTCAATAGCGCCTACTTTTTTCAGGCTGTCAATCAAAGCGGTGATGGCCAATTTCGTGTCTTGGAGTTGAGGCGATTCCTCCATTATCTCCACGGAAATAATGGGTCTGATATGCTTGTAACCATGGAGCCGCTTTATTTCATAAGGCATTTTTTTGACGGGGACGCTACTCATTGTGTCTGCAGTGGTAGTGCCGCTCAATTTGAAAAAAAGCGCAGTGGCTAAAATACCTACAGCAAAGGAAAACAGGGCAATATTCCTCCTTCTAAGGATGGTTCTCGGGGTTTTGTTTGATTGGATGTTACTCATTTGTGTGTGATTTTCGGAAGCATTTGGTTTGAACTTTTGCTGAAACGTAATTGAAACCAAAAGGAACATGATTTTTTACATTCATGTGTTTATTGTCAGCGGCCTTACACTGCCCTTGAAATGATTTTGACATTAGAGGATTTAGGCAGTTAGGCTATTGTTAAATGTCGAAAAATGCATTAGCAATTGGTTCTTTTTGAATGGCGAAACTGGCGGTGAAAAATATAAACAAAAAGTTTTGAAAAAATTTTTTAATTTGAAACAAATACGTTTACTTTGCTGCTGTTAATCACTTAGGTCAAACAAAAAATGTTTCAATCATGGCAGCATATCACCTTTCCCAAGAGCCCCAACCAACCAGCACCGTCAAAGAACTGCTCCAATGGGTGGGCAAATACTGGTTCCAAATGGTCATCGCCTGCTTTCTATGGCAATTGTACACCAACCGGGAAGTTAACACCTCGGTGGCCATGCTGGAGCCAATGGCCATGCCCGCCAGCTTGAAATCGGAGAAGCTGAACGCCGCCTTCGTGGAGGAACTGGCCATACCCGTTGTGCTAAAAGAGGAGCGCCCGACCAAGGCAGCCACCAAGCGCTGGAAGTCTGCCGATTTCAAAAACCTCAGTTTTGTTTTGTCGCCCGACATGGCGGAATCAAAAGGCGTGGAGGAAGCCATAGTCAAGGAGAAAATGACCGCCTGCCGCAAATACGTGGAGCGTTTTGCTGCTACCGCAATGGCGGAGATGAAACAATTTGGCATCCCTGCCAGCATCACCTTGGCGCAGGGGCTGATTGAAACCGATGCAGGGGACAGCCGCCTCGCTACCGAATCGAACAACCACTTCGGCATCAAATGCCGCAGCAAATGCCGCCATTGCACCTGCCGCAATTACTCCGACGACGATGTCTATGACATGTTCCGGGTGTTCGGCACCTCGTGGGAGAGCTTTCGGGAGCATTCAAAACTGCTCCAGATTGACCGCTACCAGCATTTGAAAAAATTGGGAACGACCGATTACAAAGGATGGGCAAAGGGACTCAAAAAGGCGGGCTATGCAACGGACAAGAACTATGACAAGAAATTGGTTCAGATAATCGAAGAACTGGATTTGCACCAGTTTGACAAGTAAAAACTGTGAACGGTGAACGGTGAACGGTGAATTGCCCTTGTTTAGTTGTTCACCGTTCACAGTTCACAGTTCACCGTTCAACGTTCACTAAGCCTGCCGCATACCTCGTCGCATCTGCTATATTTTCGAAAACAGGTACGCCATTTTGCGTCGCAACCTCCCTTAAGTAAGACCGGCCCCGGTTCAAATCTTTTATCTCCTGCTTAGTCAATTGCAACCCGTCCATTTCAGCTTCTGGGTCCAAATCATTGACCACCAAGGCTATCTTGCCACCCTGCCCAATGCGGTAGGCGGCCTCCACCAAGCTCGCCACGCCCCTCGTGTCCGCTGAAACGACAAAGAGCCAGACCTCCGCTTTTTCCTTTGCCTCTGACTCTATCTGTTGGTGCGCTGGCGTCCATTCCCCAACCCCCAATTGTGGGTTGTAATAACTCATGCCCATCTCGTCCAAAACGGGAATTGCAGTGTCTTTTCTCCAAGTGGTATGTCCGGCGGTGCCGCCGAGGAAAACTTTCATGAGGAAGGATTGAAGGATTGAGTGATTGAGTGATTGAAGGACTGAAGGATTGCAGGGTTGAAGGATTGAATAAAGGAAGGATTGAACCAGGCTCTAATCAAATTCAATCCTTCAATCCCTCAATCCTTCAATCCTTTATATCTCCTGCAAAGCCCGCAGCAAAAATCCCCAGTATTTCTGCACGGAACTGATTTGCACTTTTTCATCGGGGGAGTGTGCCCCACGGATATTGGGACCGAAGGAAATCATTTGCATGCCGGGGTAGTTCTGCCCAACGATGCCGCATTCGAGGCCAGCATGACAAGCATATACATGGGGCTTGTCGTTGAACATTTCCTCGAAAATGCCGCTCATCACCTTCACGATATGGGAAGATGGGTTGGGCGTCCAACCAGGGTATTCGTTGCCGAACCTTACCTTGGCACCTGCCAATTGCAGGGTCGCTTTCAGGGCATTTGCGAGGTCCTTTTTCTCGGAATCAACCGAGCCACGGGTCAGGCATTGGATGCTGAACTGGCCGTCTTTGACCAATACCCGGCTGAGGTTGTTGCTCGTCTGTACGAGGTCTTCCACATCGGGGCTCATGCGGTAGATGCCGTTTGCGCAAGCATAAATGACGCCGAGCAATTTGTTTTGAAATGGCTTCGCCAACACGGTGGCGGGCATGTCGGTCGCTTCGCAAACAACAGTTAAATCTGGGTCAGTTGTATCATGCTCGGCTTTGAGCGCCGCCGTTTCTTTTTGGATAAACGCTTGAAAACCAGCAAGTTTTGCCGCAGGCACCACTGCCACGGCGAAGCACTCACGAGGAATGGCATTGCGCAAGCTGCCACCGTCCATGCTGGAAACCCGGAGCCCATATTGCGCAGCAGCGGAGTATAAGATGCGGTTGCAAAGCTTGTTGGCGTTGCCTCTTCCGAGGTGAATATCAACGCCGGAGTGGCCACCCGTAAGCCCCTTTACGCCAATTTTAAAAGCGGACATGGACGCAGGCACCGGTTCTTGGCGGTACTTGCCCTCGCCCGTTACGTCCACCCCGCCAGCGCAGCCGATGGTCAGTTCCCGGTCGTCCTCGGTGTCAAGGTTGAGCATGTACTTGGCAGTGAGCAGGCCGCCTTTCAGGCCCTTGGCGCCCGTCAAGCCCGTCTCTTCGTCAATGGTGAACAGCGCCTCAATGGACGGATGTGGGATGGTTTTGGACTCCAGGATGGTCATGATACTGGCCACGCCGATGCCGTTGTCAGCGCCGAGGGTGGTACCATCGGCCCGCACCCAGTCGCCTTCCACGAGCATTTTGATGCCCTCTTTGTCGAAGTCGAATTTGGTGTCGGCGTTCTTTTGATGCACCATGTCCAAGTGGCTCTGGAGCAGCAAGGTCGGCTTTTTCTCCATGCCCTTGGTGGCGGGCTTGGTGATGATGACGTTGCCCACTTTGTCCACCTTCACGGGCAGGCCGAGCTTTTGCCCAAAGCGTTTGATGAACTCGATGACCCGCTCCTCCTTCTTCGAGGGGCGTGGCACGGCGTTCAGGTCGGCGAAGTGGTTCCAAAGTTCTTTGGGTTCGAGGTTGCGGATGGTGGTTGACATAAGATTGGATTTATGCGGCGAAGATATCGGATTTATTGGTTTAGAGGGTCAGAGGGTTGAGAAGGTTTAGAAAAGTTTAGAAGGTTTATCCGTCACACGCTAAACCATCTAAACCTTCTAAACCTTCTAAACTAACCCTTCTAAACCTCAAAACGCCTCCGCCAAAAAGAAGTACAAGCCCCGCTGCCGTTTCCCCGGCCCATCCGAGTTTTTCTGCAATCCAAAAGCATAATCCACCCGGATATTCACCCGGGAACTTTGGTTGAAAAGGATGCGCAGACCGCCGCCAGCCGCTAAGTTGAAACGGTCGAAAGCAAACTCGTCGCCATTATGGAAAGCCTGTGCGCCGCTGATAAAGGCGACCAGGCCTAACCGCTTCCAGACCTGCTTTAGCTTGGTGGGTTCGCCTTCCTTCCAAAACGGCAACCGATATTCCGCCTCAAAACCTGCAAGGTCGAAGTCCTGGTAAGTGCCCCGGAAATAGCCCCGAATGAACTTATGCCCATTGGTGCGGGAAAGCGCCCGAAAAGGAATGTCCCCATCGCTGGTCAGTATGCTCAGGAAGCCCCGCAGCGCCAGCGTTTGGTTGGAAAATGTGTTGATATAATGCCGGGCATCCAGCATTAAACGGGCGTACTGGTAGTCGGCGCCGAACCATTTGTGGTAGTGCAGCGCATTGAATTCCACAAGGGAGCCATGCAGCGGATTGGCCACGAAATCACGGGTATCGTAAAGCAATTGGATGCCCGCCCCAGAGCGCCAGCCCGTCACGGGCAAGTCGGTTAATCGGCTGGAATCGGCATTCAGGAAATGGTAGGCATCCGGCACAGGCTCGTAATTGAACATGCTCTCCATGTCGTACTGCAAACCGAGGTACAGCCCCTCCCCTATTTTGCGCAGCACAACGGGCGAAAACTTGATGCGGTCGGCTTTAAAGAGGAGGTAGTTCAAGGTGTCGTTTGCCTCGTCATCTTGCGTCGCAATGAGCATCCCTGCATCGTTGCCGATGCCATAATTGCGGTCGGTGTAATGGTTGTAAATGGCCTCGCCACGGGTGCGCCAGCAGTTTTGCGAAGTGAAGAACTCCCAGCGACCCTCTATCAGCAATTGCTTGGCGGTGGTGTAAACCGTGAAAAACTCCAACTGCGACAAAGGCGTTTTGGGGTCGCCCTTGCTGAAATCAAAGTATTTGATGCCGATGACGCCGAGCGTCAATTTGGTTTCCGGTGAATAGCTGATGGCCGGAAATACGTCGAGCTTGCGCTGCTTTTTCTGCTGCGCAAGGCTGTCCTGAGGGTAAGCGGCCAGCGAGGCAAACAATCCGGCGAGCAGGCAAAGGGTGCGAAGGTGAATTGCTGATTTCATGGTAGGGAGTTTTGGGGAAAGTTACAACTGCTTTTAAGGTTTGACAATGAAATTAGTCAATCCTATTTTTGTACTCTCCATGTGAGTAGAGGATAGGACACTGATTGAACTGATAAAACAGATTTACACAGGTAAAATCAGGCTATTCATTCCAATCAATTCAAGCTGGATTCTGTTAGATTCCTCACCCCAATCCAACTATACCAACATTTTACCTGTTTAATAAAACAAAAACCACAATGCAACGATTAAAACCATGCGGCTTGTGCAAATTCGCCGCTCGATAGCATCTACAGATAAATTTCAAAAAATGACAAAGAGTAAACTGATAAAAAGGCTTTTCATCGGAGTGGGCGTGTTCCTGCTGCTTTTCATAGCGGCGCTGGTCGCCATTCCCTTTCTTTTCAAGGATGAAATATTGGAGGGCGTGAAAAAAGCCGCCAACGAAAACCTCAACGCTAAAGTGGACTTCGCCAGCTTGGACATCTCGCTCCTTCGCAGCTTCCCCAGCGTGAGCATTGGGCTGAACGACTATTCCATCACGGGCATAGAACCCTTTGATGGCGTGAAATTGGCGGCTGGCGAATCTGCCCTCGTCACAGTGGACTTCTGGTCCGCCTGGAACTTCGGCAAGGTGCCGCTCAACATCCATTCCATCACGCTCGACAAGCCCGTAATCAATGTCATCGTTTTGGCTGATGGCAGAGCCAACTACGATATTGCGAAGCCAACCGCCGACACCAGCAGCACGGATATCAAGTTTGAAATCATGCTCCAAGAGTACGCCATTAATGGCGGCAACATCATTTTCGACGATCGCTTGGGTGGTACCTACGTGCAGCTCACGGGCCTCGACCACAGCGGCGAGGGCGATTTCACGCAGGATATTTTCGACCTTGACACCAAGACTTCCATTGCTGAAATGACCGCTGAATCTGGCGGTATCAGTTACCTGAAAAAGGCTAAGGTGAAGCTTGACGCTGGCTTCAATATTGATGTGCCGAACTCGAAATATACCCTTCGGGAAAATGACCTGAGCATCAACGACCTGAAACTCAAAACCGACGGCTGGGTGGCCATGCCCGATGAGGCCATTGACATGGACTTGAAATTCAGCGCTCCGCAAAGTGAGTTCAAGTCTTTGCTGTCCATGATTCCCAATGCTTATACGGCGGGCTACGAAAACGTGAAAGCCGACGGTACTTTCAAGCTCGAAGGCACGGTGAAAGGCAAATACACTGTTTCGCCGGAAGCCTATCCGGCCTTCAACCTCAACCTCGACATTGCCGAAGGCAGCATGAAATACCCCGATTTGCCGCTCGGCATCTCGAACATCAACACCAACGTGAAGGTGAACAGCCCCGGCAGCGACCTCGACCAAATGCTGGTGGATGTGTCAAAGTTCAACCTGAAAATAGGGAGCAACCCGCTGGAGGGCTATTTCAAGCTGCGCACCCCCATAAGCGACCCCGACGTGGATACCAAAATAAAGGGCGTGTTGAACCTTGAAGAACTGAGCAAGGCATTCCCGATGGAGGGTGTGAAATCGCTGAGTGGTGTCATAAATACGGATGTTGCGATAAAAACCAGCATGTCCACCATTGACAAAGGCGACTATGCCAATGTGGACATGAGCGGTACGGCATCCGTCAAAAACATGAACTATGCCGCCGATGGGATACCAGCCATGAACATCAGTTCCATGCAAATGGACTTTACGCCGCAGCAGGTGAACGTGCCGAGTTTTAGCATGAAATTAGGCAAAAGCGACCTTAGTGGCAGTGGCAAAATTGACAATATCCTCGCCTATTTCTCGCCAGACAAGACGATGAAGGGCAGTTTCAATTTGCGCAGCAACTATTTCAATGCGGATGAATGGATGACGGAGGAAGCAGTTGATAGTGGGCAGTCAACAATGGGCAGTAAAGCACCTGCTCCAGTGGCACAAGAAGCGGTATTCAACCGTTTCGACTTTACCATTGATGCCACAGTGGGCAAGATGGACTACGATGTTTACAAAATAGACGACCTCGTAGCGAAGGGCAATTTCACGCCCAGTGCCCTGACGGTCAGCCAGTTGAGCGGGAAGCTGGGCAAGAGTGACTTCAACGCCAGCGGCACGATGACCAATATCTGGAACTACCTCTTCGAGAACGAAACCCTTGGCGGCAACCTCGCCATTCGCTCCACTTACATGAACCTCAACCAGTTCATGACCGAGGAGGGTGCTGCGCAAACGTCCACCCCGCCAGCCGAGGCTGCCGAACCCATCCTCGTGCCCGAAAACTTAGACATGAAGGTATCAGCGGACATTGCCACGGTCATTTACGACGACCTGGAATTGAAGAACATGAAGGGAATTTTGGTGGTGAAAAACGAGGAGGTGCGCTTTGACAATATGACGGCGCAATCGCTCGGTGGCTCGATGAACATCGGCGGCGGCTACAATACCAAAAACCACGAAAAGCCGAAGTTCGACTTCTTGATGAAGCTCAAGAACATTGACTTTCAGCAGGCGTTCGCCAAATTCAACACCTTCCAACTCTTGGCACCTATCGGCAAATACCTGACAGGCAGTTTCAATACCGACCTGACCATGAGCAGCGACTTGAAGAATGACCTCATGCCCGATATTGCCACAATTACCGCCAAGGGTCTTTTGGAGACATTGAACGGCAAAATCGCACTAGCCAAGCCCTTGCAAGAAATCGGCAACAAGCTAAGGGTGGACGCTTTCAAGAAATTGGAACTCAAGAACTCCAAGAACTGGTTCACGGTGAAAGATGGGGCCGTTCTGGTGGACCCCTTCTCGCAGACGGTGGACGGCATCAAAATGGATTTCAGCGGTTCCCACAAGTTAGTCGGAGACATGGACTACAAGATTGTAGCGAAAATTCCCCGCTCCAAAATCGGCAAGACCACCGTCGGTGCTGCCGCAAATACTGGCCTTGACTTCCTCAGCGGCGAGGCATCGAAACTGGGCCTGAACATCAACGCTGGTGAGTTCGTGAACGTGCAAATCAACCTCGGCGGCACGATGTCCGACCCAAAAGTATCGTTCAAAGTACTGGGTGCTGAAGGCACTGCCGCTGCCGTGAAAGACGCCGTGGTGAGCAAGGTGAAAGAAGAGGCTCAAAAAGAATTGGACAAGGCCAAGGCTGAAGCCCAGGCCAAACTCGATGAAGAAAAGAAACGCTTAGAGGCAGAAGCTCAAAGGCAGCTTGATAAAGCAAGCGCCGAAGCCAAGAAGAAATTGGAAGCAGAAGCCAAAAAACGCTTGGACGACGAGGCCAAAAAAGCTGCCGACAAAGCATTAGACAAAGCAGGAAAAGATGCCAAGGACAAGGCCAAAGAGGCTTTGGACAAGATTAAGATTCCGGGGAAGAAGGATAAGAAGGAAGGAGGGGGTGGATAGGAAGTTTTTTCTTGAGTAATAACAAACCCCGTCAGCTGTGCTGGCGGGGTTTGTTATTAGTAGGTTGGGCTTCGGTATGGTTGGGAGTGCGTTGTTTATCGTATTTTCATAGGTCATCTATTTCTTCAGTAGTTAACCCTGTAAAATCCGAGATGTCCGTGTTAGGCAGACCTTTTTGCTTCATTTTGCTTGCGACTTCATTTTTTGCTTTTTTATCTGCCCGCTTTTCCGCCAATTCTACCTTACCTCTTTCATCTTGCTCTCTCATTGCGGCATAATCATAAGCTTCCAATTCTTCTTTTTCCCATGAATGTTTATTGGCATCGTGGTACGCTTCCGTCAATCCTTCATCATCCAAATTCTCAGGGATAAGGTTTAAATTTTCTGCTTCTTTGATAAAGAATATCCACTTTTCTGTAATCTCTATGAGTTCTTCCAATGGCTTCGTAAACTTTGGCAGCTCAATGAAATAGAAATCCATGTCTTTGATGGTTCGCTCTCCACTTTCTACATCGCAAACAGCATGGTGAGAAAGGTACTTTACGCCTTCGGTAAATTTAAAATCAAAAATCCCAATGAAAATCACAGGCTTGAGTTCGGTGTAGTATTCGCCACTTTCAATCTGCTGCGAATAGTCCTTGCTGGCATAGTAAAGCAACCGCTTGTCCAAGCCGTCTGGCTCGGCTACCTGCATCTCGATGATGTAGGTCTTGCCCTTCTTGTCCCTTGCCTTCACGTCAATGATGGACGCTTTCAGGTTTTTGATGATGGTCAATTGGTACGGATTGAGGATTTCCACGTCTTCGATGACATCCTTGCCCTTCAACTTCATCACGGCGTTGAGGAAGGAGATTAAAATGATTTTCTTATGCTCGTTGCCGAAAATCTTCCGAAAAGCGATGTCATTTTTTATGTCAACGAATTGCATTATCTAAGTTTTATGCACCAAAATACGGCAAAAGCCAGCATTGTCATGTAAAAATGTACCGTTGCTTTTTGGCTAAGTGCTGCCCGATACAATGAAGTAAGCGCCCACAAGTTCAATCCTCAATCGCCTCAATGCCCAATTCTTTGAGCCTCGCCAGCCCCTCTCTCATTGCCTTGACCTGTTCCGGTGTATGGCCCTGCCAAATCGCAAGCTCCCCAACCACCCTGAACGGATGCTTCGAGCGGTAAGACATGGAGGGATTGCCCGGAAATTTCTTATCCGTCAGGTTCGGGTCATCCTCAATCGGGCCGGTTGGCTCTACCAAATATATCCTTTCTCGTCCTTCGCCCAAGGCCAGTTCCGCTCCCCAAATGGCAGCATCCAAGGTGGCAGTCAGGTAGCTATATTTCGCCTGGTTGTTTTGACCGTAGTTGGAGTTCAGGCCTGTTTCTATCAAGTCGCCCAATTTCAGGTGGGCCTTGGTGCCGTGGAAAAACGTCTGGGAGAAGGGGGTGGGATTGTTATTTTGCATTGGTTGTGAGTTACGGTTGGATGTGCGCTGTGCCGCCGTGTGTTGGCTTGCGGGTTGTGCTTGGGCGGTATGGCCGGGAGTGCTTTGCTCGGCGATTTTATATTTCATTTATTTCATCCTCCGTCAGCCCTGTATATTTTATTATTTTTTCTATAGGTTCGTTTTCCTTTTTCATATCACTTGCTATTTCAAATTCACGCTCTTTTTTTCCTTTCTTTTCAGCATGAACCAATTTTCCTCTTTCATCTTGTTCTGCAATCGAAGCATTATCGTAAGCAATTAATTCATCTTTTTTCCAATTGTGCCGGTCAGCGTCAAGATATGCCTCTTTTAAGCCTTCATCGTCAACGTTGGAAGGGATAACTTCCAATTTGGAGGCATTCTTGATGAAATAAGCCCATTTGTCAACCAAGGTCTTCAATTCGCCCTCTTTTTTCTTAAACTTCGGGAGCTCGATAAATGCAAAGCGAATGTCCTTCAACTTGTTCTCATAGGTTTTCTCATCCAGCAGGGAATGGTAAGAAAGGTATGCTGTCCCTTCAAAATAGGAGAAATCCAAGATGCCGATAAAGACGGTCGGTTTAAGTTTTGGGTAGTCTTCACCTCTGGTGATTTGCATAGAGTAGTCACGGCAGGTGTAGTACTGCACCCGCTTGTCGAAGCCGTCTGGCTCTGCGACCTGCATCTCCACGACAAACTGCCTGCCGCTGTCCTCCGTTGCACGGACATCAATGATGCTGGCTTTCTCCCCCGCAATCCGGGGAAACTGGTAGGGGTTTTCGATTTTGACCGCCACAATGCGCCGCTTGCCTTCCAGTTGCAGCACTGCGTTCAGGAAGGAAATGAGTATCAGTGTCTTTTTCTTGTTGCCAAAAATCTTCCGGAAGGCAACGTCGTTTTTTACATCTACGAACTGCATGGCTTGGATTTTAGACACAAAAATACGGCAAATACTGACAGGTTCAATTGAATTATATTCATAAGAACTCAATCGGCTATCGCCTCTATTCCCTGCTCCTTGAGCCTTGCCAGCCCCTCCTTCATCGCCTTGACCTGTTGCGGTGCATGGCCCTGCCAAATGGCCACCTCCCCAACCACCCTGAACGGATGCTTCGAGCGGTACGACATCGTCGGATTGCCCGGAAATTTCTTATCCGTCAGGTTAGGGTCATCCTCAATCGGGCCGGTTGGCTCTACCAAATATATCCTTTCCCGACCTTCGCCCAAGGCCAATTCCGCTCCCCAAATGGCAGCATCCAAGGTGGAATTCAGGTAGTTTTTTTTCGCCTGGTTGTTTTGACCGTAGTTGGTGTTCAGGCCTGGTTCTTTGAGGTCGCCCAGCTTTAGGTCGGCCTTAGTGCCATGGAAAAACGTCTGGGAGAAGGGGGTGGGTGCGTTATTTTGCAATGGTGTGTAAGTTAACGTGTGGCTTGCTGCCGTGCCGCTGTGCGTTGGGTTTTGCGGGCTGGCTGTTCGGCGGCATGGACAGCAAGCCTTTGTTGTGTCCAGTTTTTATTTCAATTTGTATTCAAAATTCTTAAACTCTACTATAATTTTACCAAATGATTTTGTTTCGTATTTAACGGTCACATTGTAAATCGTCGAACTTCCTTTTGTTTTCTCATTTGGCTTCCAATAAATTCCGTAAGTATTCGTAACTGCACCAGCTAAATAACCAAAAATATTGGGCAAAGATTCAGGATGCACTTTCATGAATGAACCAATACCTTCTTTACCTGCGTTAGTCAATTCTGAAAATTCTACTAAAAATTCAAGATACTCGTCTTTACCATATCCAACTGAATAAACAGGAATTCTTGAATTTGAGCCTAAACTAATTATATCTTGGTAATTAGTTTCTAATGACTTATTTTCTTCTCCATCAGATAAGCAAATTATAGCTTTGTATCCTTTAAACCGCTGGATATGCTGAATTGAAAATTTAAGACAATCATACAAGGGAGTTTCTCCTTGTGCAACAAGATTATTTATTGCACTTCTAATTTCTTCAAAGTCATTAGACCAAACTCTCTTATCTCCAAAATCAATAAATCCATTCTTATTCACACTATTAAATGGATAAATTGCTATATGCAGCTTTGTTTCATTATTGAGAAGCAGTAATTGGTATGCCAAAGAAATTGCCGCTTCTTTAGCATAGTACACCTTATTATCTGCATTCATTGAGAGACTTGTATCAATCGCTAATATTATGGTTAAATCAATACTTTTTCCGATTGGTGCCACTTTAACTAATTCAGCTTTTTTTAGACGACCACCTTCTTTCTTTTCTTTTATCTCAAAATTGGATTCATCTAATTGAATTATTGGAAATGCATTTACATCGCTATCTAATAAATTTACTGTTGTATATAATGCTACAACTTCTTCTTCTATCTGTTCAAACAACATTCCTCCAAGTTGTATTCCATAAGGCGCTCCCTTAAATACCTTATTATTTTTGCTTTTGCTAATTTTCAAATCTTGAATAGATTCTAATATTGACTTCAAAATTCTTAATAATCTTATTGCAATTTGTGTCAATTCTTTTATTTCTTTTCGACTTTCAGAGTTGTCTTTAACTTTCCAATATCTTTTTACCAATTGGTAAACATCTTCGCCGATTACTTCGTGCTCAATTAGATAATCAGTCAATTCTTCAGCCTGAATAGGAATTTCATCTTGACTCCTTGATTGATTTTTATATTCAATTGCAATTTTCTCTAATTCTTCTTCAATTTTAAATTCAGTTTCTAAATACGTTTGGACTATATCTTGAGGTTTGGAGATGTTTTTTTCTCGAAAATCAGTTTTGTCTATATGTTTTTTAATTAATTCTTTGTATTTATTTTCAACTTGATTTGTATCTTCTTTTAATTCTTCAATCGGAATTTGCAGACCTGAAAAGCCAACTCCTTTCATCTTAGAAATGAGGGTTCTTATATCTTCCCTCAAAATAGCTAAAAGTGCAACAGAGAAAAGAGTAACATTTAATATGTCAATTCTTTCTCTTGCAGCTTGATTCAGCATTCTTAAAACCACTATTCCAAATGAAAACAGAAATACCATCCATCTAATTGTAGAAGGACTTCTCTTTGTTAGCCATTTTTTTATTAGGTTAAGCATTAAGTTACTATTTTCTTATTCGACACAACGGTTGGCTTGCTGACGTGCCGCCGTGCGTTGGGTTTGCTGGCTGGATGTTCGGCGGCATGGACAGCAAGCCGTTGTTCGCTGATGCTTTTCATTATTATTTATTCTGTTTCATTTAGAAATTCCATAACTGCTAAAAGTTGCATTATACTCATTTCTATGATTCGTTGCTTCCTTGAAGATTCAATATGATTTGTATATGTTTTGCCATTTTTTTCGTCGGAATATCTCCATTTTTTTATTTCAACTTTTGACATTTTTTCCAACTGTTTTTGAGTGATTTGTGTCTTTGTTTCAAAAATCACTCCCTCCGTATCTTTATCAACTCTGTAACCTTTTTCTAAAATCGAAAACTCCCAAATTTCTTCATCATCAAAGAGTATTGAGACCTTATCATTTATGTTGAATTTGATTGCTTTTTGATATGCTCCGAAGGTAATGTAATTTGCTTTCTTATCACTCAACAAACCAATCTGAAAAATCGTATCGTATTGCGAATACATTTCCACCTTATCTGCCATATAACTGTGGATACCGTGAGGCTTGACAACTTTGTTCTTAGTAAATTCATCCTCAATTAACTTGATACTGAAAATATCTCTTTCAAAGCCGGGAAAATGAAAATAAATAATTGTATCGCCCTCCGTGTATTTTTCAATCCGTTTTACGTGAATTTCATTTTCCTGTCCTTTTAGTGGATTGCCTTTTAGTGGCTCACTGCTTGTTGGTTTACTGTTTGAAGTATTTGAAGCCAACCCAAAGAGTTTTTTAAAAAACGACATTATATATTTATTTTTATTTATCTTTTGTTTCTTTTTAGTTTCAGCGAACTACTGATTGACGCATTGCATGTTTTCAACCCTCATACCATCCCAGCCATCATCGCCAGCACGCCCCAAGTTTTTCGAGTTCTCCCACAGCCTGTTTCTTTCGCCTCAAAAGTAAGCACAGCTCCCAAGAATCCAAGCCCAGCCCACTATTTTTTTTCCAGTATCCATTTTCACGAAAAAGGGATGAAACCGGGAGCCGATTGAGTAAGCACCATCGCCCCACGGCATTTACTTGTCGTTTATGGGAGTAGAGGGTATTGTCTCAAACTTCATCCAATCGTCAGCTTCAGCTTTGAGCACCATCCAATTCCTTTGATATTCCCCGCATCAAATGGGACATTCTTCACCAGCAATGAGGCATTGCTCGCAGTAAATGGGGCATCCACTGCATCAGATGGGCCATTTGCTCCGGTCAATGGCGCATCTACCGTAGCATTTATCTTATTGTTCATAGCAGATGCCACAATGGCCACAGGATATGGGGCATTGCTTGCAGTATTTGCGCCATTGATTGCAGTCAATGACGCAAATACTACAGTAGATGCAACGATGATGGTGAACATTGACCCAACCATTGCGAGCAATTTCCCTTTTCTGTGAAAAAAATGCAGTTTAGCCAGTTTAAATTTGTTTTCGCAGCGATTTTGGTATTGGATTTGATGTCAAGTGGAATAATCAGCAAATCCCCTCACTTACAAGGTCATAATTGATACTCCCCCATGTTACACATTTTTGGCGCACCCCTCATGCTTCCTACGTACCCGTTTTCATTGGATACCAGATAACAATTTCTCTTCTTTGGCCAATGCCAATTGGCATGTGTGCAGTTCCTACATCGTAAAGGTAAATAGCAAGACAATTGGCAAGCCAGCAATTTTTCAATTTTTATTTTATGCCTAATTCCAAAATTAAATTCAACAAGTTCAGGATGAGCGAGGGCGAGATTTCCCCATTCGGCCACAACGTAAAGAACCGGGTGGGCACCAACCCGCTATTTGAAAGCTTCGCCGAACTTGCCAACAGGGACCTCGGCAAAGCCCTCGATGCCTACGATGCTGCCCTATCCAACGCCGTGAAGAATGGCACGGAAAGCACCGCTATCAAGAACAGCACAAAGGACAAAGTGTTGGACTGGCTGTCACTCATCGCCAAGAACGTGGACATCGTGGCCAATGGCGACGAGACCGTCATCCTGGCGGCGGGCTTCGAGGTGCAGAAGCCCCGCAGCCGCTACGAGGGCGACCCCGGCGTGGTGTCTGGCTTGGTGGCAGAGGCCACAATGGTGGGGGGCGAAGTGGTTTGCAAGTGGGTGAAGGGCGTGCACTGCGAAAAAACGGCCTTCGAATGGGAGGCGGAGGACCAGCCGGGCGAATGGCACAACGGCAACTACGCCAACGGTTCGAAATTGCTCATCAAGGACCTGCCGTCCCGCAAGACGGTGCGCATCCGTGCCCGGTCGCTTGGCTCCCAAAACCGTCGGAGCGTTTGGTGCGAACCGGTGCCGGTGTTTGTTTATTAAGTGATATTAAAACTATACTATACTGAGGGCAGCCTGCTTGGAGCGGGCTGCCTTTTTTTATGGAGAGTACATCTCAGCCTTGGTTTTTATGCAATATAAAAGTATTCAAGCCAGTGTTGAACGAAGCGGCACTGACGGTGCAGAAGCAGACTCGCCGCCAGTGCCGCTTCGCTCAACACTGGCTTGAACTGGTGGTTTTTCACAAATATTGGGGAACTGCTTGGGTCGATAAAGGGGAATACTTGATACAACTGGTGACTTTTTTCACAATCTGACGGCTGCATCTACGCTGTGCCGCTTGAGCGTTGGCTTTTGCGGGTTGGGGGTTAAGCGGCATAGGTGAAAATGCGTTGTTAGAGGCATTACATTTAATCTTTTCAAAATGGATTTGTTTAAATATTCAGGAGCAAATTTTTCGGAGTGCAGAAAATACAGGTACTAAAAGCTAATTCATATTCTTCTGCCGGAACTACAGATGATAACGATTTATAGCTCATTGTTGTTCCATCGGCCAGCCTATTGCCAAACCTAAGTAAGGCGATATGCTTTCACATCACAGCATTAAAATCCTATTCTGCCTTTGCTTCTTTCCAATGCGTTTTTTGTCGGATTTACGGGTGTTGAGCGTTGAACGAATAAAATTCCGTCGTATAAACCTTTTATCTTTTGTGTTTCAAAGTTTTCACTTGCGTTTCTGTGTCCCCAGTTGCCTCTACTAAAGCGAATAGGTGTTTCCAGCCATTTGTCAATGGCAGCATTGGAAACAGCGTTACGTAAATCGAGGAACAAGTTCTTTTTGCCTGTCCGTCTTAAATACCAACCCATGGATTTCTGCACCGGTAGGATAGTGTCAACTTTGAGCTCTCCCCAATAGCCATCAGGCAGCAATACCCTTGTTTGGAATGTACCCTCATAACATTCAAAGCCAATGCTGAAATATTTATCACCGAACTCTCGATGTAGATAATAGCCTAGCAATTTGGGTTCAGAACGTTTTGAAATATGCTCATTGTGCTGCCAAACCATAAATTTGGTGCCTGGCTTTTCCTTTTCCACGACATATAATAGATTTTGTGCCATGTACTCATCTCTCACTAACTTATTAGAAGAAAATGTTGGAGGTACATCTTTTACGTTGACATATAGGCCTTGCTCCATGACTTCAAGATGTTTAAAGGTCTGTTCCCATTCTTTTAGCGAGGAAACTGCAACTAGTTTGTTTTTATTGGCGGTAAAATAACTTACTAACTCTTGCAGTGGCATAAAAGTGGACTGTAAAACACCTTGGTCAAGCCGACTTGGCCACTTTTCATCTTCACCGGCAAGCACACTAAAAAGCGAGTCGGTAGCAGGAAGTTTTTCGGAAGCATAAAGTTGTAGATACGATAGCACCTTTTCTCTTCCTACTCCATGAGAACTCAATACATCTATTCCATAAAATCGTACTTTCTTTTCTTCCGGGACTTTTTGATTATAAGCCTTCATCCAATCCAGCATGGTCGAAAATTCTTCTGTATCCCAAGCCATATATCCCTGACCTGTGAGTGCCACAGCTCGGTCTCCCTTACCTGTGAGAATATAATCGTTGATAGGCTGACAGTTGGAGTAACTGGACTCTAGAGCAAAGGCGGTAAAGCCCATTTGTGTTACCAAGAACTCTACTAAGTGGCGCTTAATTTCAAAAAACTCATGTGTACCGTGTGTGGCTTCACCAAGTCCGATTACTTGTACATCCTGAAGTATTTTTTTCAGGGGCTTCAAGCCCGAAAAGCTATTTCCTGCTTCTATGTATTTGATGGGAATTGAATTTTACTTCAACCAAGCAGTTACTACTTCGGTAGTATCCTGTTTCGGCTGAATTTTGGAAACTTCTGTTTCTGTGGCACGTTTTGAGCCAGAGCACGCCACGAAAATTGTCAAAATTATTGCAAAGATTGTAACAAGGAAGAAAGATGCGAAAGAAGATTTCGTTGTCATTTTTTTATTATTTTGTATTCCTACTCGTAAGGCTTTTCGGTGTCGCCCCGTTTTTTCAAGTGGGTGCTGGTCTCCAATGTTTTGTTTATATCAGTCCGAAGACTGTCAAAAACTTTCAAAGTTAAGCTTGGGTGACTCTCGTGTCTGTTAGCCCGCTCCGGACTTCCTCGCAGGGCAGTTCTATTTTTTATATCCACGTCGTGAGGGCCAGCCCCGTTTTATTTTTATTACCGCTACGAAGTCAGGCTGTTGTGGGAGTTTAGCTCTCTCCTCATTTCTCTAAAGGTTACTGCTATCTTCTCCAAAATTTTCAACGATTTCTGGCGAGGGAGGGCGAAACTTTTTCCGCCGGTACTTGCCTGAATCCTATCCGAACGCAGCACCTTTTTTATTTTTTATTTTTATTTTTTTGATTGCCGCTAACTAAGGATTGACGCATTGCATGTTTTGGATTGTCGACAATCCAAAACATGCAATGCGTCAATCCCCATCCTGTTTTCAACCCTTAGACCATCCCAGCCTTCGCCAGCACGCCCCAAGTTTTTTGAGTTCTCCCGCAGTCTGTTTCTATCGCCTCAAAATTAACTACAGCCTCCAAATTTCCAAACCAATCCCCAAAAAGAGTCTCAGCCAAAACCATTCCTAACCCCCACAATACCACCCAACCCCCATCCGTTACGACCTTTGCCAAAAACATCGCCCATGCTGAATAAATCCTGTACCCTTTCCATAATCCTATTTCTACCGCTTTTACTGCTGGCGCAAGTGCGAGGCACGGTGAAGGACGCCAAAGGCGACCCGTTGCCCTTCGTGTCCATCTACGTACAAGGCACCACCAATGGCACCACCTCCAACATGGATGGGGCGTTCAGCTTGCCGCTGGAAAAGGGGAGCTACCAGTTGGTGTTCCAGTACATCGGCTTGACCGGCGTTTCCACCTATCTGCGGCTGCACTTCGCGCTGCAGTCCGCGGCCGTGGAAGTGCGCTCGCCGTCGGATG
>JANPLH010000217.1:0-8591 GCA_031426435.1 Saprospiraceae bacterium
CAAGCATTATCTGGGCGTTTCAAAATGGCTGACGATTGCTTGGGGTGCCGTGGTCATCGCTTTTGCATCTTTCATTCTGCTGTTTGAAAACCTGATACAGGCTGTGAACATCATTGGGTCGCTGCTGTACGGCACCATCCTCGGCATTTTCGTGGTTGCTTTTGCGATGAAATGGATACGTGGCACAGCGGTCTTTATCGCCGCCATCATCGGCGAGTTGGTGGTACTATCCACTTATTTCATGGACAAAATGGATGGGAAAGATGACCTAGGCTTCATTTGGCTGAACCCAATTGGTTGCTTGACGGTGATGGCTGCCGCTGCATTGCTGCAAGGAATAATTGGTAAGAAGAAAGAAGCCAGTGCGTAGTTCTTTCACCTTTTCTTTTCTCACTTGACCCTTTCCATGCCCGCCTTTGCCCCCTGAAAATCTGGGCTGATACGCAGCACGTTTTCATAATCAGCCTTTGCTTGTGTTTTATCGCCCTTCATCTCGGCAGCGAGGCCACGGTGGTAATAGCCTTCGGCAAATTCAGGGGCAAATTTTACGGCGAGGTCGAAGCTATTGTAGGCCTGTTGCACAGAATCCATGTCCAAGTAGATGAGGCCAAGGTTGTAATAGCCCTCGGAATATTGCGGGTTAATGGTATTTATTTTCTTATAAATGGCAATGGCTCCCTTCAGGTCGTTCTTCTTGTTGGAGAGGTAGTAAGCCTTTGCGTGAAGGGCCTCCACGCTTGCGCTATCTGCTTTGATGGCGTTTTCGTAGTACTTGGCGGCCTGCGGTGAGCCTTTGTCGGCAAGCAGGTTGGCGAGTTTTATCCATGCATCCACCAGATCGGGGTCGTTTTCCACGGCGCTCTGGTAGGCGGTCATGGCTTGGTCTTTTTTTCCCATGTCGGAGAACACGTTGCCGAACATAAAAAACATCTCCGGGTTGAGCGGCTCCCTGATTTTGATACGTTCCAGAGTGGTCAACGCTGGCACATGTTGTTTCACAATCAATTGAAATTCAGCGAGTTTCAGTAAAGTGGGAACCCGGTCGGGGAAGCGAAGCCCAGCTTTTTCCATTACTTCAAGCCCCTTTCGGGATTTGTAATAATCCATGTACATATCAGCCAGTATATGGTAAAACTCAGGCTTGGTAGAGTCCAACTGGATAGCCTTTTCCAAGTCAGCGATGCCCTCATCAAAGTTTTCGTTTTCATACCAAAGCGCCCCACGGGTAGCGTAAAGGCTCGCATTGGTCGGCGTTTCATTGATTTTTTGTGAAATATCCTGAATTTGCAGTGTGCCACTCGTGGCAGTTGGCACGTTGGCCTCAGTGCTTGGCTTCGGCTCGTTGTTGCAGGCCGAGAGGGCAAGTAGCAGCAGGGCTGCCATCAGGAACGGATAGTTTTTCGATTTCATAGCTACAAATGTAAGAGAGAATGATTGCTTGATTGTTGAATTGCTTGATTGTTTTCGGTCAGTGCAGCCGCCTTTTCACCATCATCAAATCCTCCACTTTCTGCACGAGGCCCTTTGGGGTGAGCGAGCGCCAATTGACCTCGTTCAAACGATTGCCAAAGCTGATGTAGTACCCCAATCGGGCATCGTTCATTTCTTCTTCCACGTGGGGTAACAGGTTTAGCAAGCAAACCCAGCCGTCTTCGTCCTTCACGTCCTCATACCACTCCTCGTAGTAGCAGTCATCGGAAGCGTGGTAGTTCAGCACGTTTTCGGCGATGATGATGAATTTATGGATGCCCTGTTTCATCAATTCATCGGCCACATCCCGCTTTAGGAACATGATGTCGTTGTAAAGGCAGTCGTTCCATTCACCAATCAACTCGAAGATGGCAAAGCCCTCCTCGTAATCGGCAAAGAGGATTTTCATATAAAGCGTCTGCGAACCGAAATCGTCCCACTGCGGGTGTATGAAGTGGTTATAGACCTTTTTGGTATAATAAAACTCATCATACACCCTACCATAAAAAGGAGAGTGCTTGTCGTGGGCAGCGTCGTAGTCGTCCTGCCAGCGGTGATATGGCGCTATATCGTGCACGAATCAGTTGTCTTAAACTTCTTGGCCTTTTAATATTTCGAGTTCCCTTGCCACCTCCGCCATTTTACCAATGGCCTCGTCAATCTGCGCAAACGTGTGCGTGGCCATGAGCGAGAACCGGATGAGGGTATTCTCTGGTGCCACGGCGGGCGTGATGACTGGATTGACAAACACGCCCAAATCCTGTAACTGCCGGGTGAGCAGGAAGGTTTTGTTTACGTCCCGTACGTAAATAGGGATGATGGGCGTGGTCGAATGTCCCGTATCGAAGCCGAGGTCGTCCAACTGCTGCTTTGCATAGTGGGTGTTGGCCCAAAGTTTTTCGATGCGCTCTGGCTCTTGTTGAATCAACTCCAATGCAGCAATGACGGCAGCTGCGTTTGCTGGCGCAATGCTGGCGCTGAAGATGAGCGACCGGGCGTTGTGCTTGAGCCAGTTGGCAACTTCATGGCTGCAGGCGATGAAGCCGCCGATGGTGGCTAAAGATTTTGAAAAGGTGCCCATGATGAGGTCCACCTCGTCGGTGAGGCCGAAATGGTCGCAAGTACCCTTTCCGAACTCGCCCATGACGCCGAGGCCGTGTGCACAGTCCACCATGATATTGGCGTTGTTTTGCTTCGCAATGCGCACGATTTCCGGTAGGTTGCACACGTCGCCTTCCATGCTGAACACACCGTCGGTGACGATGAGCGCCATGTCCTCTGGTCCACGTTCCTTGCCAGCCCGTTGGAGCACCGTTTCCAGCGACTCCATGTTGTTGTGCTTGTACTTGCGGGTGGTTGCGAAACTGAGGCGCGTCCCATCCACGATGGAGGCATGGTTGGCATCGTCGGAAATGATGAAGTCTTTGCGTCCCAAAAGCGAAGACAGTACACCGAGGTTCACCTGCATGCCCGTGCTGAACACGATGGCCTCGTCCTTGCCCACGAACTTAGCGAGCTTGTCTTCCAGTTCGATGTGGAGGTCGAGGGTGCCGTTGAGGAAGCGGGAGCCAGCGCAGCCGGAGCCGTACTTGTCCACGGCTGCCTTGGCAGCTTCCTTCAGCTTTGGGTGGTTGGTGAGGCCGAGGTAGCTGTTCGAGCCGAACATGAGCACCTTCTTGCCGTTCATGGTCACCACAGTGTCCTGGTCGCTTTCGATGACCCTGAAATAGGGGTACACGCCCGCCGCTTTCGCCTCCTGCGGGGCAGTGTACCGTTTCATTTTCGTTTGAAGCAGGTTCATTAAATTTCTGTATTGTGTGTTATGCGAATGAATTCAACTGATGATAGTGGCGTATTTTTCCATCCACCCATTTACCCTCGACCTCAAAATTACTTTCTCAAAAACCAATATCGTTGCCACGGCACAGGCCGCTCCCAACAGCACATCAATTATATAATGGTGCCGGGAATAGACCGCTGCCCACCAAATTCCGAGTAAAATTACCAAAAACACCAGACTGGCAAGGCGCAACCTCATTTTTACCCCAAAATACAGGGTGATTAAAGGGTAAGCCGAATGCAGTGAGGGTATGGCTGCGAACACGTTGGCGTTCTTGGCGTACATGCTGTTGAACAGTTTTACCCCCAAGATGCGGTCAAAGTTCGCCAGCCCCGCCTCGTTGCCGGGGATTTTGAAATTTTCCTCAAAACCATGCAGTTCAACGTACCACGGCGCTGCCGCCGGGTAGGCATAGTACAGCGCAAAACCAAAAAGGTTTACCAATAGGAAGGAAAGCGAAAAATCGAGCAGGGTTCGTTTGTCCTTGAAAAAAAGCCAAAGTGCAAAGGCCATCGGCACGGGCACCCAGCAGAGGTAGAACAGGCCGGACATTACATCGGCCACGGGATCGGTGTTCACGGCGAAATACTCGTTGGGCGTCACCCGCTGGCCCAGGTACTCAAAGCCGAAGAGTGCCTTTTCAATATCGTATGGCTCACGGACGTGCACGGGGTTCACCTCGTAGTTGGGCAGCACCCGCATGGAGTCGTACAGCACCCAATAAATGGCGAAAAATGCGAGGGAAAGGAAGACTTTGCGGGTAGTGCCGCTGGAAAAGAACAGAAAAAGGCAAAGTCCAATAAAAATAAAATGGTCGGTGCGGAGGCCCACCACGAGCGATGTCCAGAGCAGGTAGGCCACGGCAAGGCCCAGCATGATGGTTGTCTCCCTTCTTCGAAACCGCTCAAATGACATTATGCTCCGTTCTGTTGTATTTGCTTACGAATGTTTTGCCCCACAGAAATATTGCATGTCAGACAAAACAAAGATCCGCAAAGGTAGCAAGGCCGGCCCCATTTTTTGAGTGGCATCCTTAAAGATTGCCAAAACTGCGTTTATTTGGAGGTAGGTTTATTTAACATCGCCATTTTCTGGTTTGAATATTGGAATGTAGGCCCGTTAGCAATCCTTTGTCGCAAACTACGTTTTATACCATGCAACCTTGAAAAGCGTCAGGTGTTATTGAACTACAAAAAATAGAAAATGAAGCTTTTAAAATCCCGTACTTCCAAGTTCCTTGCCATCGGTATCCTTGCCTTTGGCGGCGTGGCCACCACGGTCATCGAGAACGGCAATTACTTTGAAATTGCCAAAAACATCGAAATCTTCGCCAACCTTTACAAGGAGGTGAACACTTACTACGTGGACGAAATCAACCCGTCAACCCTAATGAAAACAGGTATTGACGCAATGATGGAGAGCCTCGACCCGTACACCAACTACATCTCCGAGACGCAAATCGAAGGCTACCGCTTTATTACCGAGGGCAAATACAATGGCATCGGGGCGGATATCCGGTTGATAGACGAGGTACCTACCGTCGTGGCACCGTACTTGGATGCACCTGCACAAAAGGCGGGCCTCAAGGCGGGCGACAAAATCATCGCCATTGACGGAAAGGACACTAAGGGGAAAACCACTGACGAGGTGAGCGCATTCCTGAAAGGCTACCCCGGTACCGAAGTGGAGCTGACCATCAGCCGCCCAGGGCAGAACAAGCCGCTTAACATCATGTTGGTACGTGACGAAGTTTCCGTTTCCAATATACCCTATTCCGGTATGGTCTCCGGCAACGTGGGCTATGTAGCGCTCACCACTTTTACCCGTGATGCCGGGCAAAACATTGCCAAGGCCTTGAGAGACCTGAAAACCGAACAGCCCAACCTCAAGGGCGTTATCCTCGACCTGCGGGACAACGGTGGTGGACTATTGGCCGAAGCCGTGAACCTTTGCAATGTTTTTTTGCCAAAAGACGAGCTTGTGGTGACCACCAAGGGAAAGGTGCAGGAATGGGACCGAAGCTTCCGCACCCTCAACCCTCCTGTAGACATGGAAGTGCCACTTATTGTTTTGATAAACAAAGGCTCGGCCTCGGCTTCCGAAATTGTGTCCGGTACCATCCAAGACCTCGACCGGGGCGTGCTACTTGGCCAGCGAAGCTATGGCAAGGGCCTCGTGCAAAATACCCGTGACATTGGCTACAACGCTAAGGTGAAAATGACCACTGCCAAATACTATATCCCCAGCGGCCGCTGCATACAGGCCGTTGAATACAAAGACGGCAAGCCTGTTGACGTGCCAGATGACAAGCGGGCCAAGTTCAAGACCCGAAATGGCCGCCCTGTACTTGATGGCGGCGGTGTAAAGCCAGATGAGGTGCTCGACCACGATGCTGGCAGCAATATTTTGCAGACTTTGGATGAGAAAAACGTGGTGTTTAAGTACGTGACGGAGTGGATGCTGAAAAATCCTGAGGTAAAATCACTGGAGGATTTCCACTTCACTGCGTGGGATGATTTCGTTCAGTTCCTCAACAAGCAGAACTATGAATTTGATACCGAAACGGAGAAGTTGTTGAAGGATTTGAAAGAGAAATCAAAGACAGGCGGCTACCTCGCCGCTACCGATATTCAGGCGTTGGAAGCCAAGGTCGTTGCTGCCAAGAAGGCTGACATCGAAAAGCACAAGGAGCGCATCACGGACATGATTGAGAAGGAAATCGTGAGCCGTTTTTTTTATGAAAAAGGCCGTATCCAGATGGGGCTTCGCAATGATTTGGAAATCAAGGAGGCTATCAAGCTGTTTGGGGACAAAGCAAAGTACGATGCGATTTTGAAAGGGTAAGTTGGTTGTAATAAGCAGCTAAGGGTTCACGAGGTTTTAAATAAGCAGTAAAAAACGCCTAAGTTTGCATTGCTGAAAAAACCTCCTGAACCCTTTTTCATTTTAAAAAATGCCCAACCATGCATTACCACCAACTCGGCAAATTCCCGCCCAAGCGCCACACCCAATTCCGCAAGCCGGACGGCTCGCTGTACAGCGAAGAACTCTTCTCCACCGAGGGTTTCAGTGATGTCTATTCTTTGATTTATCATACTCACCCACCGACCCAAATCGTGCAGGTGGGTGATCCGTACAGCGTGGCGCCGAAATTGGTTTCGGATAAACAATTGAAACACAGGAGCTTGAAGGGCTTCCGCATAGAGCCAGAGGACGACTACCTGCGCAGCCGCAAGCCCGTGTTGGTCAATGATGACTGCCGCATCATCCTAGCTGCCCCCCGCAAGAGCATGTCGGACTATTTTTACAAAAATGCCGACGCCGACGAGGTCATCTTCATCCATGAGGGCACTGGCACACTGCGCACGATGTACGGCAACCTAGATTTTGCCTACGGAGATTACCTCGTGGTACCACGGGGCACGACCTACCAGCTCAGGTTCAATGACGAAAACAATCGCCTTTTCATCGTCGAAAGCACCAGCCCCATCACCACGCCAAAGCGCTACCGCAACAATTACGGCCAGTTGCTGGAACACTCGCCCTACTGCGAGCGGGACATCCGCAAGCCTATGCATTTGGAGACGCACGACGAACAGGGCGACTTCCTGTTTTACATCAAAAAACAAGACCAGATTTACCCCTACCACTACCTCAACCACCCCTTCGATGTGGTGGGCTGGGATGGTTACCTGTACCCCTACGCTTTCAGCATCCACAACTTCGAGCCCATAACGGGCCGCCTACACATGCCACCGCCCATCCACCAGACCTTTGACACCAAGGGCTTCGTCATTTGCAGCTTCGTGCCACGGCTCTACGACTACCACCCGCTGGCCATCCCTGCCCCCTACAACCACTCGAACATTGACAGCGACGAGGTGCTCTACTACGTGGACGGCGACTTCATGAGCCGCAAGAGCGTGGAGCGGGGCCAAATCACGCTGCACCCCGGCGGCATCCCGCATGGGCCGCACCTCGGCACCGTAGAGAAGAGCATTGGCAAAAAGGAAACGCTGGAATTGGCGGTAATGGTGGACACGTTCAGGCCACTGAAGATGACGGAACATGCGGCGGGGATTGAGGATAGGGAGTATTATCGGAGTTGGTTGCCATCGTGAAAGTTCGGCAGGGGACAAGACCTGTCGAACTGACTGCCAACTGCACCCTGTCGAACTGTCGAACTCAAGATTCCTCCTCAAAATACACCTTATAAAACTTCTTCCCCTTCCCCTCATCATACCCCCGCTCAATCAATTCCTGATTGCCGTGGATATAAATATGGAAGTTCTTGTCCAGCTTAAGCACCGAGCGCATGACCCGCTCCTGCTTCTTCACGGAGGCGGTTGAGATATTGAAACTGTCCTCGAATTCGGGAAGGTTGTGCTGTTCCTGGTAGGCGTTTTTGTGCTGCGCAAAGGCAGCCTGCTTCTCCTCGTCCTCGAACACAATTTTGGTAAATTCCTCCTCTACCAGCGATTCATTGTCCTTGAAATAATTGATGGATTTGTTCAGGTAGTCAATCTTCTCTGCTTTGCTCACCACGAAGTCGTCGTCGAGCTTGTTCACCACGAAGTCTTTCGCCATTTTGATGTAGTGCGTGGTGTGGAAATAATCATCGGCGAGCGGCTGCACGTTCAGGAAGAAATCCCGCCAGTACTGCGCCTCGAAGCTGCGGTTCGACTTGTCCACGATGCAGACCCGGTAGCCCGCCTCGGCATTGGAATTGAAGATGAGGCAGCCCTTGTCGAGCTTGTCCACCGCCGTGCCGTCTTCGCTAACGAGCTGGAAATCACCGTTTTGCGCCAGCAGCTTCAAAAACGGCTGCTTGTTCTCTGACTTGAACAGCCCGATAGCGTCGAACACCTCGTCGTCGAGCACGATGCCCGTGAGGTAGGCCACGTAGAGGTCGCCAGGCTTTATCTTTGGGTGGTTCGTCTGCTCATGCAGGTGCCGGGCGATATCCCCGCTGTGCTGGTGGAAGGCCGCACGGTCTTCGAAGATTTGCTTCGCAAAATGGCAGACCGGGTTCAGCGAGAGGTCGCCGTTGGAGAAGTCGAAATGGAAGAACTCGTTTCCCTCGAAGGAGTCGAGGAAATATTTTTGGAGCAGCCCCCGCAGGTCGTCGTTGCTGAGGTCCAGCGGGTGTTCGGAGAACTGCGGCTCCTGTCCGTTGGCCTTGTTGCCAGTATAGTGCGCCGACACGATTTCGATGCGGCTGAGGGAATGCTCTATCATTGGATGGTTGTTTTTTGAATTGACAAAGGTCGCAAGATTATGC
>JANPLH010000218.1:0-6889 GCA_031426435.1 Saprospiraceae bacterium
CACACCGCTACCCCTTTCTGTTGGTGGACAAAATCATCGAAATCTCTGAAAATCATGTAGTTGGGGTAAAAAACGTGACCTTTAACGAGGCGTTTTTTCAAGGGCATTTCCCTGGCAACCCCGTGTTCCCTGGTGTGCTTCAAATAGAGGCACTGGCCCAGGCGGGCGGCATCTTGGCGCTCTCGAAAGTGGGCGACCCCGGCAACTGGGACACTTATTTCGTGAAGATTGATGGCGTTAAGTTCAAGCATAAAGTTTCACCGGGCGACACCTTGATATTGAAGATGGAACTAACGGCCCCTATTCGCAGGGGACTGGTGCAGATGCACGGCACTGCTTACGTCGGCAACAAGGTCGTCTCGGAGGGCGAGCTGACTGCACAAATCGTGCGCCGGGCCGACAAGCAAGAGGAAGTGACAGAAAGTGTTGGGTAAAAGACCTTTGCCAGCGTTTTTTCAAAAACATGAATTTTAGCCACAATAAAAAGAAGCGTATTTAGTTAAAGAGACGTTAAGAACAGACGCCAACATTGACCTGGAAGTACTTGACCAAATTGTAAGGACTAACTAAAAAAGCACTATGAACCCTGACCATCAGGTTTTTGAAGGCTTTTTTAAAACAAATATTCGCCTACAAGACGATTTTACATCCTTCATTCTCAATACATCCTTTTGCTCCGCAATGGTGCCGCTCACTGAACAATACTATAATTGTTCCTGTTAGCGTGGTTTTTGGTTCCGCCTGTTTACAATTCAGCTTGCAAGAATCAGTTTCGAGAACACCAATTTCAAAATTTGCAACGACTAAACTTATCCCCTGACCAACAGGGCGAACCAATTTTTAGCCGTTCTTTTCAATTTTTCTGATGAAAATAACTACCGAGCAGCACACCGTATTCCCACACCTCAACGGCAGCAGCCACATCATGCGGTACATCCACCCAGAAGCAAAAATCGGTCAAAACGTTACCATCGAGCCATTCACGACCATCGGCCGGGACGTGGTCATTGGCGATGATACATGGGTAGGCCCCAATGTGACCATCATGGATGGCTCCCGCATTGGCAATGATTGCAAGATTTTCCCTGGTGCCGTGGTAGGTGCCGTCCCGCAAGACCTCAAGTTCAAAGGCGAATACAGTTTGGTAGAACTTGGCAACAACGTCATCGTGCGGGAATACGTTACCCTAAACCGGGGCACCAAGGCCAGCCACAAGACGACCATCGGTGCAGGTACCCTGCTCATGGCCTACGTCCATGTTGCGCACGATTGCCATATTGGCAAAAACTGTGTGGTGGCCAACGGCGTAACGATGGCCGGGCATATTGAAGTAGAGGATTTTGTCACTTTGGGCGGCCTGTCTGCCGTTCATCAGTTCGTGAAAATAGGCGCACATGCCTTCGTTGGCGGCGGCCCGCTGATACGCAAGGACATTCCACCCTTCGTAAAAGCCGCCCGTGAGCCGCTTTCATATGCTGGCATCAACTCCGTCGGCCTACGCCGCCGGGGCTTCACCCCCGAGCAAATCCACGTCATCCAAGATGTTTATCGCATCCTTTTCGTCAAAGGCTATAATACCACACAAGCCATCGAACTCATCGAAACAGAAATTGACGCCACCGCCGAGCGTGACTACATCCTTGAATTCCTCCGCAAAGCCGACCGTGGCATCATGCGGGGCTTCCAAGGACTTAACGGGAAAAAGTAGTGAGGTATGAGGTTTGGAGGTATGAGGTATGCGAACCTCATACCTCCAAACCTCATCCCTCCATACCTCATCCCTTTTCTTACCTTTGTTCTGCAATAATGCTTGCAGGAATACATGCACCAACAGACTGAAAATTTGGCCAGCAGAACCAGGACTTACCGCCGACTTCATCGGTTTGTGGCTGTCCCCTTGTTTGCATTCATGTTCCTAATTGGGCTATCAGGTGTATTGTTGGGCTGGAAACGGCAAGCTGGGCTTGCCCCGAATACCCAAACTGGTATAAGCACCACTCCTTCCAATTGGATTTCCATTGACAGCTTGCAAAAAATTGCCATTGCCGCGGCATCCCGACTTCAATTGGACACTCAGATTGACCGCATAGACATCCGGCCCGACAAGGGTACTGCCAAGGTCATTTTTATAAACCACTACAATGAGCTGCAATTGGACTGCGCCACGGGCAAGCTGTTGTCCAACGAAAAACGCCTGCACGATTTTGTTGAGCACCTTCACGACGGCACCATCATTGACCGATTGCTCGGCACCAAACATGAGCAAGCCAAAATCAGCTACACCACCCTCACTTCCACTGCGCTGATGCTGTTGGCTTTTAGCGGTTTTTGGATGTGGCTCAATCCAAAACGCATGCGCAGCATCAAATCCTCCGAACAAGCCTGATGGCAAATACCCTCGAAAAAAAGTTGGTAAATATAGAACGGCTTGCAAGGGGCACCGTCCTCGCCCGATTCTTGCACAACCCGTTGCGATATGCGGCTGCCATTGGCTTTTGGCGGCTGATTTACCCTTTGACCAAGCGGGGAAGGTTCGCCAAGGCCCTAACCTTTTTTGGCGCTGAAATGCTGGTGGTGCTACCCTCTGCTACCGAAATTTTTCTTTTCGGCGCAAAGACCCACGACTCCGAAATCCGCCTCGCCCGTTTTCTGATGAAAAACCTGCAACCGGGCGATGTCTTCTGTGATGTGGGGGCACATTTCGGCTATTTCACTTTGCTTGCTTCGCAATTGGTGGGGAAAAAAGGGCAAGTCTTCGCCTTTGAAGCCTCGAAATCCACTTTCAGCATTTTGCAGAAAAACCTGTTGCCCTGCAACAACACCACCCCACTCCACCGAGCCGCTTCAGACATGGATAAAACCTTGATTTTCAACGAGTTTCCTGCCTTGTACTCAGAATACAATTCGCTGGTTTTGCCCGAAGGGCAAAATGCCGCCTGGATGAAAAACAACCCCGCCCAAGCCATCGAAGTGGTCGGTGTGCGCCTCGACGGCTTTTTTGCCGAAGGCAAGATTTCACCGAACATCATCAAGATAGACGTGGAGGGTGCAGAGCCGCAAGTGCTGCGGGGAATGGAGCAGTATTTACTAGAAAATTCGCCTATACTGGCAATGGAATACCTTTTGAGCGATGGCCAAAACGCTGCTCATCGTGAAGCTTTGCGTTACTTGCAGCAGCTTGGCTATCAGGCATTTAGGATAAAAAATAACGGGGAAATCGAACCCTGCCCCGATGTTGAAGCTGCAATGGCCGCAATTGGCTTGGATTCTGATAATATTGTTTTCAAAAAATGATGCCCAGCTACCAATTGCAATTGCCATTTGGCGTCATTTGAAAAAATATAGCCCCCGCCTTTCCGTTATGTGCGATATTTGCGCAGCAATGAAAAAGTTGTTTTCGGTCATATTCTTTGTGTTGGTTTTGGCAGTTGTTCACGCCAATGCCCAAGGCGTCCGCCGCCTGCTGCTCTTTGTCGGCGATACCACCAATACCGACCTGAAGCTGCAACGCCAATGGCTCCGTGCCGATTCGGCAGGGGTAGTGCAGCGTGAGATTTGGATAGCCGTCTTTGCTGATGCACGCACTTTCCGCCGCATGTACGACTACCATGATGTTGACCGGGACGAGTTCACGCTCGTGTTGCTGCGCAAAGACGGCACCGAGCAGTACCGCTCAGAGAAGCCTGTCCCCACAAAAGATTTGTTTGAATTGATTGATAACCCGGCTGCACTTCCGACGCAGGTAGGTAACAGCAACCCCAAGAAAAGCCAGAAATAAACCTTGCCTCCCATCCCTCATCCCTCATCCCTATTTCAACACAACCATCCCCAACTGTTTCATCAGTTCGTTCCGCATCTCATTGAGCTTCATCTGCACTTTTATTAAGCGCATCATTTGACTGCTATCGTCAGAAGCTAAGGTTTTTAGCTGCTGCTGGTTCTTCTCGCACAGCCGTATGACTTTGCGCAGCTTGAACTGTAACAAAGCGCTCAGGCTGTCCTTGTTGAAATTGTCTTCGGGCATTTTCTGGGAATGGAGGTAAAGCTCCCGCTCTGCCCAACCGGGGCTGTACTCCCAGGGCGAATGCAATAAATCCACTGCTAACTCGCTGATTGCCTGGTCGTTGTGACCAATGAAATATTGCGTGGAAAGGGGCTTTTTCTCCAAGACCAACTGCATGGCCTCCCTGGCGATACGCAGGTAGCTTTGGTTGTCAAAATCGTCCAATACCTCTTCGATATTGCCCAGCACGAACTCCGCCACCGTCATATTTTCCTTTTCGTCGTAAACTTGGTGACCTGCCTCCACTAAAATCCTTGCAATGTCCCGCTCTTGGAATTCATGCCCAGCAGTGCGTTGCGGAGCAGTTGGCATATAATGCGTCTCCATGTCTGGCGGTGCTTCAGTTGGAAATTCGCCGTCGCCTTCTGGAACGATATTGACTTTGACTTCTGGCTTTTTACGCCGTGCGTCGTCCCTTTTTTGCAGGATTTGGCGCACGGCCTTGTTCGTCTCCGAAATCAGCACCTCCTCCTCCAGTTCCATCACCCTTGCGCATTCTTTGACGTAAAACGAGCGCTTGAAAGGGTCGGGTACCCGGCTGATGCTGTCCACGATGTCCCTGACGAGGCCCGCTTTTTTCACAGGGTCGCCCTTGGTCTCGGCCAGCAGCAGGTTGGTTTTGAACAGGATGAAGTCCTTGGCTTCCTTGTCTATGAACTCCTGAAACGCTGCCGCACCCACCAATTGCAGGTAGCTATCGGGGTCGTGGCCATTGGGGATGAGCACCACCCGCACGTTCATGTCCTGCTCCAGCACCATGTCGAGGCCACGCAAGGCGGCCTTAACGCCCGCCGGGTCACCGTCGTACAAGATTTTTATGTTCTGGGTGAAGCGCTTGATGAGCGCAATCTGCCCATCGGTGAGCGAGGTGCCGGAGCTTGCCACCACGTTCTCGATGCCCGCTTGATGCAGCGAAATCACGTCAGTATAGCCCTCCACGAGGATGCACTCGTCGGCCTTTCGGATTGCCGTTTTTGCGAAGAAAGCACCGTAGAGGTTCTTGTTTTTGACGTAAATCTCGGTCTCCGGCGAGTTGATGTACTTAGGCGCTTTTGCATCCTTTTCCATGATGCGCCCAGCAAAGGCAATGGGTTTTCCGCTCAGGTTGTGAATAGTGAACATCACCCGGTTGCGGAAAAAATCCTTGTCATATTGCGAAGCAAGTCCGAGCCGCTTCAAAAAATCGAGCTTGTAGCCTGCCTGGGTCGCTTTTTTCACAAAAGCCTCGTACTCGTTCGGTGCATATCCAAGCCCATATTTTCGGATGGTATCTTCCCGGAAGCCCCGACCCTTGAAGTAGCTCAGGCCAACGCTTTTGCCCATGTCCGTCTCGAAAAGTTGGTCTTGGTAAAATTGGCGGGCATAATCGTTGAGGATATAAAGGCTCTCCTCAGCTTGCTGCTGCGCAATGGCTTCGGGCGTCAGTTGCACTTCCTCTACTTCAATTCGATACTTGCGGGCGAGGTAGCGCAGTGCATCGGGGTACGAGAGGTTCTCGTGCTCCATGATAAACTTGGCGGGGTCGCCTGCCTTGCCGCAACCAAAGCACTTGAAGATGTTCTTGGCGGGCGAAACGGTGAAGGAAGGGGTCTTCTCGTTGTGAAATGGGCATAGGCCAATCATGTTCACTCCCCGTCGGCGCAGGTTGACGAAGTCCTGAATGACGTCCTCGATTTTTGCAGTTTCGAGGATTTCCTGCACTGTTTTTTGTGGAATCAAATGGGAAACTTGTTTGTTCTATTAAGAATTTATCTACGGAAAGATGCGCTAAGCAACTTCCCGGCACTGCCAAACGTTCTTTTAATAGATTTTTAGAACAACATCCGGCATCAACAAAAGTAGTTTTTTTTTGAAAATTGGACGGCAGGACGTGTGAGCCCCCAATTGTGAAACGAAGTGTCCAACTATAATCAAACAAAAAGCCGACCACACGAAAGAGAACTTACCAGCTGAGAATCAACCATTTACAAATTGGGTGAAAAAAAAATTTACGAAAGTTATGCTTTCGGTGTGTGAATTTTTTTCGGTTTGTGCGTCTTTAAGGCGTATTCAACGATGAACAAACAGTGAAACATCGCATATCGAAAAGCGAAAAACAAATACGAATGAGAAGGCTTAAAATCGAATTTCCTCCTACCATCATCAGGACAAATTCCGTTTCTACACAGCAAAATTTTACCAAAAGATATAATTGGGTGTTCTCATAGTGTGTGGGCTGCCCCGCTACCTACGTGGTGGTTGGGGCAATTTTTTACACCCTTTTCACTTGAAGCTACAAGTTTCAGGTCTTAAAAAGGCAGGTAAAAGTACTCGTCAAATGGCTTGAAAATCAAAGATTTTATATTGGGTGTTCTCATAGTGTGTGGAACCAGCCCGAAACCCTTTGGGGTGTAGGGCTGGTTTTTTCATGGTTTCATTGCTACATGGTTTCATTGTTACATGTCTCAGCGGTCGTTATGCGGGAAACCAATGAAACCATGAAACCATGTAGCCATGAAAGTTAAGTCTAAATAGTGGGTGTTCTAATAGTGTGTGGGACTACCCTGAAACCTTCGGGCGTAGGGGTAGTTTTCTTTCTTCTTTTGGTTCACCTTTGATGATATTACAGATTGCTCTTAGTATGTTCTGCTACCCCGATACACTAATCCCCCAGGGAGTCGGGGTATTTTTTTTCAACGGGAAACTAACACGAAGCCCCGGTCAGCAATGCTGGCCGGGGCTTATTATTTTTGCCTAATTGACTGGTAATCAGCGATTAAACTAATGTTGCTCTTTTTGGAATTCATTATACTGCAACGCCATAAGCACGCAGCGCAGCTTTCAGCG
>JANPLH010000219.1:0-3234 GCA_031426435.1 Saprospiraceae bacterium
CGGCGGCACAAGGGGCGTGGTCGCTTCGGCAAGTTACGAGGCCCGGCGCTACGGGGTGCGCTCCGCAATGCCCGGCATGACGGCGCAGCGGCTTTGCCCGAATATCATTTTCGTGAAAGGGCGGTTCCCTGCTTACCAAGAAGCCTCACGTCAAATCCGGGAAATCTTCCTTGACTATACTGACCTCGTGGAGCCGCTTTCGCTCGACGAAGCTTTCCTCGATGTCACCGAGAACCACAAGGGCATTCACTCCGCCATGCAAATCGCCATGGACATCCGCCGCCGCATCGAAGCGGAAACGGGACTGACTGCTTCGGCGGGCGTTTCTTTCAACAAGTTTTTGGCAAAAGTGGCTTCCGACATCAACAAGCCGAATGGCATGAAGACCATTTTGCCAGAGGAAGCGCTTGAGTTTTTGGAAAAACTGCCCGTTGAACGGTTCCACGGCATCGGCAAAGTGACGGCAGAGCGCATGAAGAAAATGGGCATCCGCACGGGTTTGGATTTGAAAAACCTGACCGAAATCGAACTGTCGAAGCGCTTCGGGAAGTCGGGGCGCTACTACTACCGCATCGTGCGAGCGGAAGACCACCGACCTGTGAACCCAAACCGAATCCGCAAGTCCATCGGGGCGGAGCGCACGTTTTTCGAGGACGTGCGTGACACTGCCGAGATGCGGGAACGCCTCGTGCCCATCATCGAAACGGTGTTCAACTACATGGCCAAGCACGACAATTTCGGGCGGACGGTGACGCTGAAAATTAAGACGCCGGAATTCAAAATCATCAGCCGCAGCAGGTCGTTTGGCGGGGAAATTCGGACGCTGGATGCCTTGCAGCAGGCGACTTTTGAATTGCTGGAGGCCAGTCGGCACGAATTTGAGGCGGTGCGGCTGTTGGGCATTTCGGTCTCCAATCTGGAGCGGGAAGGGGCAGGGGAGGGGATGCAGTTGGAATTTGATTTTTGACCAAAGCCTTAGCAGGATTGGACACTGATTTAATAGATTCGATTGATTCGCACTGATTTTAAGGATTTCAACTTCGTTGAAACTTCGTGGTTGAATCAGATCAATAAAAAATCAGTTTTAATCAATCGAATCAGTTAAATCTGTGTCCTAACCTCCCATATTTTCCCTACCTTTGCGCCCTTAAAAAATTCACGATTCAGAATAATCCATGCTGACCGCCGCAAATATTTTCATTAAATACGGAGACCGTACCCTCCTCGACCATATCAGTTTCACCATTGGCGACAAAGAGCGCATTGGCCTCGTGGGCCGCAACGGCGCTGGAAAGTCCACACTACTGAAGGTCATCGCCGGGAACGTGCGCCCTGACGAGGGGAACATCCAACGCCCAACGGCTTCAACGCTCGGCTTTTTGCACCAGGAAATGAGCATTCCCAAGGGCAAAACCGTCATGGACGAGACGATGACGGCCTTCGACGAGACCAAGCGCATCGAGAACCGTTTGGCCGAAATCCACAAGGAACTGGAGACCCGCACCGATTACGAGAGCGATGCCTACATGGATTTGCTGACGGAAATGAGCGACCTCGACCACCATTACCACATGCTCGATGGGGTGAACACGCAGGGCGAGGCAGAGAAGATTTTGAAGGGCCTCGGGTTCAAACAGAATGACTTCACCCGCCTCACCGACGAGTTCAGTGGCGGCTGGCAGATGCGTATCGAATTGGCGAAAATGCTGCTCCAGCGCCCCGACTACCTGCTTTTGGATGAGCCTACCAACCACTTGGACATCGAGTCCATCCTCTGGCTGGAGGAGTTTTTACAGGGCTACGAAGGCTCGGTCATCGTCATTTCGCACGACAAGACCTTCCTCGACAACGTGACGAAGCGCACCGTCGAAATCGAGTTGGGCAAAATGTATGATTACAAGGCCAACTACACCCGCTACGTGGAACTCCGAACCGAGCGCCGGGAGAAAATGAGCGCTGCCGCCAACAACCAGCAGAAGGTGATTGACCAGATGGAAAAGACCATCAACCGTTTCATGGCCAAGGCCACCAAGACCACGTTGGCGCAGTCCATGCAGAAGAAATTGGACAAAATAGACCGCATCGAGGTGGAGGACGTGGACACATCAACCATGAATATCCGGTGGCCGGAGCCGCCACGCAGCGGCGTCATTGCAGCCGAGGTGAAAAATTTGAGCAAGAGCTATGGCAGCCTCAACGTGCTGAACAACGTGGAACTGACCATCGAGCGTGGCCAGCGGATTGCCTTTGTCGGGCAAAACGGCATGGGCAAAACGACGCTCGCCAAGATGATTGTGAACCACTTGGCACCCACATCGGGCGAGGTGAAAATAGGCCACAACGTGCTCATCGGCTACTATGCCCAGAACCAGGCCGAGGCGCTCGACCCGAAAATCACGCTGCTGGAAACGATGGAAAATCACTCGCCGCCAGAGATGCGGACGAAGTTGCGCAACATCCTGGGCTCTTTCCTTTTCAGCGGAGAAGACCAAGATAAAAAAGTGTCCGTCCTATCGGGTGGCGAACGGGCGAGGTTGGCAATGGCTTGCCTGCTGCTGCGCCCCATCAACTTGCTGGTATTGGATGAGCCTACCAACCACTTGGACATGCTCTCAAAGGAGGTGCTAAAAGCCTCGCTGTTGGAGTACACCGGCACGATGCTCGTCGTCTCGCACGACCGGGATTTCTTGGCGGGCCTGGCGGATACTACCGTCGAATTTCGGGATAAAAAACTCTATACCTACCTCGGCGACATCAACTACTTCCTCGAAAAACGCAAATTGGACAATATGCGAGACGTGGAGTTGGCGACCAAAACGGCGTCCACCCACCAAAGCAACGGCAAGGTTATGAACAACGAGGAGCGTAAAACCATGCAGCGCAACCTTTCCAATTCCGAGAAAAAAGTAGAGCAATTGGAGGCAAAAATCTCGGACATCGAGAGCCAGATGGCTTTGACCGATTTTTATACAAAACCCAATAGCCAAAAGGTTTTGGACGAATATGCCAAATTGAAAAATGAGTTAGATGCGGCAATGTCCGAATGGATGGAAGCACAGGAAGCACTGGGATAAATGAATATATGGTTGATAAGGGTTGATAATTGGTTAATGAAGTTGATTATCAACCCTCAGCAATCTTCATGAAGCATAGCTACTCGCCATAAGTTGAATAATTAACTGCTACTTCAATAACGCAACACTGCCCGTCACCTGTTTGATTTTGCCTTCCTTG
>JANPLH010000220.1:0-5167 GCA_031426435.1 Saprospiraceae bacterium
CGCCGCAAGGTGCGACTCCAACAAAAGTGAAGTTGTTGGGGCCATTCCAAGCATAAGTAATGGAACCCGTGCAAGCCAAGGAGTTGGTACCAGTAAGCATCAATGTTTCATTGGCACAAACAGGTGAGTTGGAAGATACCGTAAGCTCTGCACTGGGTTCAAATGTCACGTTGGTACAAGCGATACTGGAAACACAGCCATCCAATGATTCAATGGAACAGCAAACTGTTCCTGAAACACTGATTGGCAAGCAAATCGTCTCATTTGTATTGGTTTGGCCACTGATTGGTGTGCCATCCGGCAAAATGCAGGTGTAGAAGAAACCAACAACTGCTGGGTTGGTATTGGTAAAGCAAATCTGCGCCGTTTCACCCTCACAGTAGGTTCCACCACCGGTCAGTGGAGAAATAACTGGGTTCGGGTTCAGGTTCACGTTGAAGGAATCTGGCAGCGAGGTACAACCATCCACGGTCACCACCAAAGAATAAGTTCCTTCTCCGTAAGTCTGCATGGGCAGTATAGTCCTGCAGAAAGGAGCAGGGCCTGTTGCATTGCCAGAAATAATCTGACCGGTTGGCGTTGTCCAGGTATAGCTAAAATTACCAAGGTTAGCCGCCACTGCCTGACCACAGATTTCAAGTGTATCAAGGTTGCAAAGCGTTGTGTCATTGTTCAAAACTATCGCTACTGGTAGGTCTTTGTAATTCACATTGACGGTTTCACTGTCAGAGCAATCACTTCCAACGGCAATTACCTCAAGTACATAAGTTCCATCGAGGTTGGCATTGCTGGCAGCGGGGAATGGCCCAGCAGGTGTTGTCGTGCCGCTTCCGATAATGGTGCCAGCAGGGTCAGTCCAAGTATATGTGACAGAGTCAGCTGAACCTTCACCAGTACCGTTGAGGTTGAGCGGTGCATTGTTGCAGTATTCGCCTCCACCTGTTACGTTGACTAACCTTACACCCGGTTCTACGGTGATATTGACAGATGCCGTGGCATTGCAGCCCGTCGAGGAAATAACACTCACCGTCCAAACGCCAGAATTCGCAGGTGTGGCTTCAACGATGATGGCATTCAAATCTCCATCACTGGTTGTGGTAAATGGCCCAAGTACTGTACCGCCAGGCCCTGTCCAAGTGTAGGTAAGGGTTCCCGAACTAACTGTATTAGCGGCGGTAAGCGTGATGCTTTCGAATTCACAGAAAGTGCTGTCAGGTGTCAAGTCCACAAGGTTCAAACCTGGAAGCACGTTCAACGAAACTGTTGCGCTTGCAGAGCAACCTGTGGCATCGAAGGTTTTGGTTATCGTATATGTGCCAGAATTGGCAAGTGTTACATCGTTAAGGACAAGGTTACAGGCAGCATTTGCGGCTACAGTTCCTGAAGAAAGTACTGTGCCGCCTGCATTCGTCCAAGTGAAAGAAATTGTGCTGGAACTGGCTGCGCTGTTCGTCGCTGACAAGGTCACATCCTGTCCAATGCAGGCATCGCCGCCGCCGCTTGTAGTAATAATTGGCGAAGGTTGAACGGCGATAGTAATTGACTGTGGCACCGACTGGCATCCACCTGCCGTTGAAAGCACCAGGGTGTAGGTGCCAGCATCGGATAGTGCAATGCTTGGGATGGTAGCATTAAAAGGTCCAGCTTGAGGGCCTGTGCCCGTGAATGGGAAAAGCGGGTTGTTCGGATTTGGCCCAGTCCAAGTATAATTGATGGGGCCAGTGTCAGTGTTAACGTTGATAGCAGTTAGTGTCACCGGGTCACCTACGCAGAAAGGTCCGGCAGGGCCAATGCCATCAATTTCAGGATTGGCGTTGACAACCACATCGAAGGTTACGGCATTGGAAGTACAAGCTGCCGAGACACAAATCAAGGTATAAGTGCCTTCAAAGGAGTTGTTGACATTCGTCAATGACAGTGTTACCTGACTGCCTGCATTCACCGATTGTGTTGTATTTAGGCCATTTGGGCCGCTCCAGGTACAGGACATGGTGCCTACACCTGCCACTGAGTTGGTGGCAATCAAAGTAACATTTTCGTCAAAGCAGTAGCTCCCACTACCTGACACTGCCGTCAGGATTGGCGTTGAGTTGACGGTGATGCTGGCACTAACCGGAGCAGAGGTACATCCTGCAGTCGAAGCTAATACCAAACTATATGTCCCTTCAGCAGCCTCTTGAACGTTGGGAATTGTCAGGGTCACCACGTCGCCCCCATTGACAGTGCCAGTAGCCATGCCTGGTGGAACACCTGGCCCTGTCCAAGTATAATTCAAAGGCGAAATGCCCGAAAGGGTTTGAGACGAAAGGGTCACCTCATTTCCTACACAAATATTGCCCCCGCCTGTAATGGTAATGGCTAATGCAACAGGGTTGGGGTTGACGGTTACGACGTAAGAAAGATTAGCATCACAACTGTCTGGTGTTGTTGCATTAACTTGGTAGGTGCCCGCATTTGTCAATGAAACGTTAGGGATAGTTACTGTGCTGGTGGCACCCGCCGCTATTGTTTCTGTAAAACTAAAGCCCAAAGGGCCAGTCCAGGTATATGTGATGCTATCGAGTCCTGGAGTCGAATTGCTTGCGGTTAGCACCAAGTCCTGGCCAGCACAAATAGCACCGGCACCTGTCCCTGCCAAATTGGGCGTGGTAAGGGAATCACAAGAACAAGGGATGCGAATATTGATGGACAAATTTGTGCTGTCCACTGGAAAAACAAGGTAAGACCATTCGTCAATGTATTTGTCGTTTCCTTGGTTCACAGGATAGGTATAGGGAATATTGGTGGGCAACGGATTAGCGGCCGTACCGCCACCGCTCACCACATTCGGACCCGTAAAAATTGGAGTGTGGTTATAATAGAACTTATCGTCATCGGGACCTGGGATAGGCTCAATCCTTGTGAAAGTGACACCACCAGTGTTTCCTTCTACATCAGTGAGCGCAATATGCACTTCACCAAAACGGATATTAGCGTAATAGTTGAACTCGAAGGAATCTTGGGCAGGGATCGGAACTCCCAACCCATCATGGGCATCCCAAAAAATGGAATCAATGCCGGGGTTTAGTACACCTACTATTTGAGTATCCTCCGGATCGTCATATTCATTGTTGTTGTTCAAATCAAGATACAGTGTAATACTGCCTCCGATATTTGTGTTGAAAATGAAATATCCTCCTTTGCCAAACTGCAACGAACCCTCCAAACAAGGCACCCCATTAAGGTCACTTCCTTCCAGAAAAATTGGAGGGGTGAGCGATAAAGGTTCTTTCGGTTTAATCAACCAAGTTATATGGGACATTGGTGGGCTTGAAACCGGAACAAGCGGCCAAGGCCCGGTAGGACCGGGGGGCGTTGGATGGTTGTAGAATACATCGGCCACTTGAGCCGTTGCGGGCATTGTGGGGTCCGGGATGTTGAAAAATATTTTGTTGTTGACTAAATTTAGGGTAGAATCATCCTTTGCCTGGGGTTCATAGAGGTAGGTGGATGCGGGGTTCCACGTAGATGGCAGATGGCTTCGAGTATAAGTGTTTTCTGCCCTTGATTCATAAATAGGCTCACCGTTGCCCATCACCAAGCCTAAAGAATTTGAAGAAATTGGAAAACGAAACGGGTCGGCATCTTTTATGTCCAAAAAGTACAAGTACCCGTCATTCGTTTGAACATAAAACTTAGGTGAAGTAAGGTTGCCATTTTCATTAATGAGTGAAATATACTCATTGGAGTAAACCCGCCCCTCATGAACGACACTACCTGTTTGGTTGCCAGCCCCTCCTGATGTCATGGTAATGTCCCATGCCAAAATCGCACGCTCGTAGGCTCCTGTTTGATTGCCTGTACGAGTCCACGGGGCTGCGTTCGGGATGTTGGCAAAAATGGCATTGGGCTTATAGTTGGAGGTATAATCAAACACCACCGTCCAGATGCCCACTTTGCTGCCCACCGGAACAATACCAGGCACATAGCCATTTCCACCGAGGGTTCCACCACCTGTTGGGCCAGCTTGTTCTTGGGTACTGTTTTGAATGATACCCTCTCCAGGGATAGCGAATGGGTTGGTAAATTCCTTTACCAATACGCCATCGGGGCCATAGACTCGGATAAATCCAAGGCCAGCAGGAAACCCAAGGTGACTTGCTCCAACGTTGATGAATTCGCCAGCCTTGGCAAATACTTTCAACTGTTGAGGGTCCCTCGTGTCGAGGAACATCCGGGTACCCGGATAATCTTTGAAATCCTTTGAGCCTTCCGCCCAAGTCAGGTTTGTGGCCATAAAAAACAGCCCCAACACCATCAAGGCTTGGGTTGAAGCTTTTCGGAACAAGCCCGGAATTTGAAAAGGTGTTTGGTTAAGTAACGAAACTTTCATGTTTCAGAAGTTTGATGAGAAGAACTTGAGTATTAGCCGTAATAAAGGGCAACGCCTAACGGCGTCCACCTTTATCGAAAATTCAAAATACGTGCGTAGCCAAAGAAGTTGCCTTCTTTAACATTGTCTTCACCTTTACGCCTCCCTTTTTGTTAATACGACCTTTTGTGTAGTTTGAACCGCTTTCAGCAAGTATGTGGAATGGATTCCATTGGAAAGTTTTCCTGCTTTTTTAATTTGCAGGCATTTTGAAAAGCCTTTTTCAGAGCAGTAAGTTGGCCTAATTCGTTTTGACATTTGATAAAGGGTACAGGTGTTTAGCGGCCAAAAGTATTTAATTTGAATTACTTGCTACAATTTTTTTCATTTTTTTTGTCGCTGTGCTTTGTTATTCAACGGATTAGGAAAAAACTACCATCAACGGACACTGACTTCCCGCTTTACCATCTCCAAAATAGACAGTGAAAGTACCAGTTCCTCCTCTTCTTTTTCCAATTTTGCCAAATGCTGGAACACCCTTGTGTTGCCTTTTTGGTTCCGTGATGGGTTGGAAAGACTCCCTACCAACTTGTCGTTTACTTTCATTGGTAGCACCAAGTTCTCGTAATTCTGGCTTACTTGCGCCAATTGCTTGTTGCCTTTTTGGCTCAACACCACGCCCTGCTGGTTGACAAAACCCACTAATTGGTCGCCTATCACCATTTCCACCTCGCCTTTTTTCAGCCGATAAATAAACTCTTGGTCGCTGGTTCGGGCATAGATAAGTCCGTTCTCGTCCTTGCTCACATAGCGTTT
>JANPLH010000221.1:0-16554 GCA_031426435.1 Saprospiraceae bacterium
CGCCGAAACCTTGAATCGGAGGTAGCGGTAGGCAGCAAATTGATAGGTATAAAAGGTGAAGATGTACAAGGCCATCTCCAGCCCACCGTAAAAAGGGGAGTAAAACCGACGTATCAACAGCCCATCCGTCAGCAGGAAAGCACCGAGGAAGTAGGCGAATTGCCCGAAAGGAAGCACCGCATGTTTCAGGTCGGAACCCTCGAATTTATAGCCGGGGAACAGCCTCAGTTTTACCGACAGGAACAAAAGGGGTCCAAGTGAAAGGGTAAAATACAGCGGCAGCGCCGTGAGCGATGGGTTGGCCTGAAAAACGCCACGCAGGATGAAGGCATGGTGAAGCGCCGTAAGTGCGTATGCTAAAAGCAGGGCAGCAAAGGCGATGTCGGCCCGTTTGTTATCATTTTTTCGGAACAGGAAAACGGCGGCCACCAGCCCATTGAGCGCTATGGCGGCACAGAGCAGCCAGAAGGACAAGGCGGTCAATGTTCCCGTGAAAAAGTGCATGGCAGGTGGGCAGCTGAGGTTTAACGATGGTTCAATTTGCACACAAGGGCAAAGCACATCATTTTTTTGCAATTTATCCCAGCAACGTTTATTAATCTTACAAAAGTTGAGCAAACGTTGGCCCTTTAGGCGCAACCCTTCTTTGGTTTCTACTGTTTCACAAACGCTGCAAACATCGGCATACAAACCATGAAGAAAATAGTGCTAACAGGCCCGGAATCCTCTGGCAAGACGACGCTCGCTGCGCAATTGGCGGCGCATTTCGGCACGGTTTGGGTGCCTGAGTTTGCAAGGCAATACCTTGCCGACCTCGGAGGGCCTTATACCGCCGATGACCTGCTGACTATTGCCAAAGGCCAAATGGCCTTGGAAGATGAAATGGCCATAAAAGCCGAAAATGGCCTGATTTTCTTGGATACGAGTTTGGAAGTGATAAAAATTTGGTCGCAGGTGCGCTTCGGTTTTTTCGATGAAAAAATCGAACAATGGCACTCGCAGCGCCTCCCCGACCACTACCTGCTCTGCTTCCCTGACCTCCCTTGGACGCCCGACCTCCAGCGTGAAAATCCCAACGACCGGGACGTGCTACTAGAGTTTTACCGAAGGGAATTACGGAAGCTAAACCTGCCTTTTAGCCAAGTCTGGGGCGTTGGTGAAGAACGTTTGACCAATGCCATCATGGCTGTAAATGAATTTCTAAAAACCTGATAATCAACAATCAATGTCATCTGCAACACCGTCCACCGTCCACCGTCCACCGTCCACCCCAAAGGGGCAAGCCGACAAACCCGTCCTACTTTTCGACGGTGTCTGCAACCTCTGCAACAGCTCCGTGCAGTGGGTCATCGAGCACGACCCTGGTGCGAAGTTCCAGTTTGCCTCGCTGCAATCGGAGGCTGGGCAAGCGCTGTTGCGGCAGCACCAAATGCCTACCGACGAACTCAACACCGTCGTGCTGGTGGATGCAGGCCGGGCCTATACCCGCTCCGATGTGCCGCTGCAAATTGTTGGGAAATTGGGCGGTGCATGGCCGCTGCTAACCGTGTTCCGCATCATTCCGAGGCCGCTCCGCAATGCTGTTTATGATTGGATTGCCGGCAACCGCTACCGCTGGTTTGGGAAAAAAGAGGCTTGCTGGCTGCCGACGCCGGACTTGAAGGCGAGGTTTTTGGGGTAGGACAATGCGTTTCTTAAAGCCAGCAGCTTCCTTGATTAAACGGGTATTCGTCAGCAAATAAAAATCCTTGCTTACATTCGCTCTACACAAAACCCGCCGCTCGATGACTGACAAGGAACAACTAGGCCGCCTTCAGGGACAAATGGATGCCCTTTTGCAAAAACAGGGCTTGCTTCACGGGGAAATCCTTCGATTGAAAGCGGAGCTTTCCAGTTTCCAACGCACGATGGGCGGGGAAGAACTGGCCAATGTGCCCGTTCAGCCACCCGTTCAAAAATTGCCAATAACCCCACCAGCCCCACTTGTCGAATCGGTAGCTCCAGTTTCATCAGAAAAGCCCGAAACGCGCTTCGACTGGGAGCAGTATGTCGGCGGCAACCTTGTCAACAAAATCGGCATCGCCGTGCTGTTGTTGGGCTTGGGCTTGTTTGTGAAATATGCAATTGACCGTGGGTTGTTCCCACCTGCGGTTCGGGTAATCTCAGGATATTTGGCGGGTTTGGCATTGGTCGGCATTGCTTTTTACCTTCGGAAAAAATTTGAGGCATATAGCGCCGTGCTTTTCAGTGGGGGCATGGCGACGCTATATTTCACTTCTTATATTGGCTGCACGTTTTTCCAACCGCCTGTTATTGGGCTATATGTTGCTTTTTGGTTGATGGGCTTTTTGACGGCAGCTACCATTATTGTGGCCAGTAAATATGAGCACCAAATCATTGGTTTATTGGGCTTGGCGGGCGCTTATGCCGTGCCGTTTTTGGTCAATACTGGGTCAGAGAATTTTACCCTGTTCTTTAGTTATGTCACCTTTATTAACGTGGGTATACTGGCCCTGTCAGCCCGCAGGGACTGGCGTACCATGATTTATACAGCCTGCATGCTCACTTGGTTTATATTTATTGTGTCGCTATTTTCCCAATATAGCAAGCTGACCAATTCGCTCACTACATGGATATTTGCGTTGGTAAATATTGCTTTGTTTTATGGTGCTATTCTCGCTTGGCATTGGCGGCGGGAGACACTTCCCCAGGCAGGCGCTTATATCATATTGATTATCCAAGCGCTTATCTTTTATGGGATAATTATAACGCTCACCGAGGGGAGTTTTAATGGCGGCTATGCTGGATTGGCCACGCTGCTCTGTGCCCTGCCCCACTTCTTGGCTGCCTATGCCGTGCAGCAAAGATTTGAAGACAAACAGCCTTTTGTCATTTTTGCAGCCATCGGGGTGTTCTTCATCACCATTTCCATCCCGATTGAATTTGAGTACGTGGCCATTTTGTTGCTTTGGATGGCAGAAGTATTGGTGCTGGTTTTTGCTGCTAGGAAAATTCAACACAGCGTGTTCGAGGTAATGGCCTATCTGCTCTTGTTCATATTTAGTTTGGTGCTGGCGATTTATTGGGCAAACATCTATTATTATAGCCAGCCGAAACCCTTCGAACCGCTTTTGAACTTTGCGTTCTTGACCAATCTATTGCTGCTGGGAGGCATGTTTGGCCTGCATTTCCTGCATCAAAAATTTCCGCTGGCCAATGAGACTCCGCTGCTGGACAAGGTGCTTAAATGTTTGCCTTTGGCAATGCTCTACCTTATCTTCTTCCATGAAATTTACCATGCTTTTGAATTGGAGGTTTCCCACCCTTCTGGTTGGCTCGGGCAAGAAGTTTCGGTGCAGATTTTCAGGAACCTGAGCCTGTTCGTCTATACTTTCGGAGCACTGGCGCTGGCTGCTGAGCTCAATTCCCGGCGCTGGAAGTCCGAACTACTGAATGGTTTTGTGGTGTGGGTCGGACTGTTGGGCATCCTACTTTTCCTTGCCACACACTTGTCGTTGATGGACGAACTGCGCCGCATTTTTATAACAGACAATACAAATTCAACAGCCTGGTTCATCTTGATAAGGTACCTGTGTTTCGGGGTGTTCGGTTATTTGTACTTCCACATCCACAAAATCCTTCAGAACATGGAGGACATCAAGCCTTATCGCCCTCAGGTGCCGTTGCTGTTCCACTTGCTTTTGCTGATAATATTGAGCAGCGAGTTGGTCACGGCCATGCTTTTGATAATGGGCAAACCCAATAGCCCGCTGCCGTACCGGGAGGGGTTCAGCATACTCTGGGGATTGTACTCGTTTCTGCTCATCGGTCTTGGCTTTAAGCAAAAAACGCAGACGTTGCGGATTGCGGGAATGGTGCTGTTCGCTGTGACATTGGTGAAGATTTTCTTCTTTGACTTGGTGAACCTGCCCATCCTAAGCCGGACGGGTTTGTTCCTTGCTTTGGGGCTATTGCTGCTGGGGGCATCTTATATGTACCAGCGTTTTAGGGAAAGGCTTTAATGTAAATTAGGCATTGTTGCTTGCGTGGAATATCGCCCACGATACTCCCCCGGCGTCAGTCCCGTCACCTTTCTGAACACATCCCTAAACGCCTTCGTGTCGGAATAGCCCACGTCGTACATAACCTCCGTGATGTTCTTCCGGCTGATTTCGAAGCTGCGCTTGGCTGCCTCCACCTTCACCCGCTGGATGTACTCGATGACCGTGTTGTTGGTGGCCGCCTTGAACCGCCGCTCGAAGCTGCGCCGGCCCATCGCCACCATCTCGGCCAGTTCGTCAATCGTGAATTTTTCTGCAAAATTCTCCTCGATATGTTGCTGTACCTGCTTGATTTCGGCGTCGGCATGGGTTTTTTGCCCTTGAAAAATGGCGAACGCTGACTGGCTGCTCCGCCCAATGTCAATGGCAAAGAACTTGGCCGCCAGGATGGCCGTGGCCCGGTCGGTGTATTTTTCGACGAGGTGCAAAAGCAGGTTCCAGTACGAGTTCGCCCCGCCGCTGGAGTAAATGCGGCCATCTTCGGTCACGATGCGCCCATCCACCAGTTCCACTTGGGGGAACATGCGGCGGAACTCATTGCCGAACAACCAGTGTGTGCTGCATTTTTTACCATTCAACAGCCCCGTGTCGGCCAGCAGGAAGGCCCCAACGCAGAGCGAGGCGACCTCCGCACCTTTATTGTATTGCTCCACAATCCACGGCACCAGGTTTTTGTTGCGCTGCAACGCCTCTCCCATGTCGCCGAACAGGGCGGGGATGAAGATGAGGTCGGTGCGCTCCACCTCGCCGAGCAGTTGGTCAATATGAACGGAATAATGGCCGTTGGCGAGCTTGACCTCACTGGTTGTACCTACCAGTTTCACGTCGAAAAGGGCAGGCTTCCCCGCCGCTTGCAGGAAGTTGTTCACCGCCGAAAAAAGGTACTGCGGGTCGCAAATGGCCTGCATGACGGAAGACTCGGGGACGAGGATGGAGATGTTTTTCATGTTCGAAAATTAGCCGTTGTCTTGAATTCTCCCACTGCTGGTGGAAGAACTTTCATTCAAAAACTTGCGCCATTGGCGCAAGTTTTTGAATGTCAAATAATAACACCTGATTATTTCCTCCCCTTCCCCGCCATCACCGCCCCATACGCCACCTCCAGCGCTGCTTGCACCACTTCTTCGACTACGTCTTTCAGTTCAAAAGTCGTCCAACCTTGCTGCCCCCATTTGTTGGGGATGGGGAAGACGCCAGGGCCGCCCACCTCGCAGAACTCCGCTTGCTCGACGGGCGAGAGGCAGATATTGGCGGATTGGCTCGGCTCGTGCAGCGAGGCGAAGATGCGCCGTTTCACCACCTTGAAGGCTGTGCGGTCGAAATGCGGGGCGGCCTCGGTGCCGGGAAAGGCAAGGGCCAATTCTTTAAATTCAGCAGCGGTCATCGTTTCGATTTTTATAATTGCGAGGTAAATAAGCTTCACAGACAAAGGTAAAATTGGTTTTGAAATTGGCAATTATTTATAAACAAAAAGTTTTGTCATAATTCCCCCTCGCTTTGTCGCAATTGCCCTTTTGATAATATTTTAAAATAAATCAATTTTGCAGCATCAAATTTTTAAAACAAAAATGGAATCAACAAGTATCGAAAACGACAAGACGGTCATGTTTGTAGAGGCGGCCTCATTCCCAGATGGGGTCAGTACTGCCCATGAAATACTGCATAGCAATGTGCCGTTTTCTGAGCATCGGGGGTACTATGGCATTTCATGGATGGAGCAGGGGGGTATCCGCTATTTAGCTGCAGCCGGTGAGTTGCACGACGCCGAGGCAGAAAAACACGGGTTAGAAAAATTTACAATAAAAAAGGGCAATTACATTTGCGAAACGGTGCACGATTTCATGAAGCACATTCCGGCCATCGGCGAATGTTTCCAAAGAATGCTCACCGACCCACGCATTGACCCGCAGGGTTATTGCCTCGAAATTTATGAGGGCAATGATGTGCGGTGCTTTGTGAAAATAAAGGACTGAACAATGGAAAAGACCAACAACGTTGAAGAATATATCGCTGGTTTTCCGGCAGAGACACAAGCTATCTTGCAACAGGTGCGCTCAACCATCAAGGCTGCCGCACCAGAGGCCGTTGAGTGCATCGCCTACGCCATGCCCGCTTACAAATTGAACGGGCACCCGTTGGTCTATTTTGCAGGATATGCTGGTCATTTAGGGTTTTACGCCACACCGACGGGCCATTCTGAGTTTGCCGAGGAGCTTTCCAAGTTCAAGCAAGGCAAGGGTTCTGTACAGTTCCCCTTGAGCCAGCCAATGCCGTTGGATTTGATTGCCCGGATTGTGAAATTCCGGGTGACGGAGACCATGGAGAAGCCGAAAAAGAAATAATCACCATTTTTTCACTAAATAAAATCACCCGAATGGAAAAACTCACCTTCACCACCCACATCAGCGCCCCACGGGAGCACGTCTGGCAAGTGCTCTGGGACGACGCCAGCTACCGGGCTTGGACAACGGTCTTCCACGAAGGCTCCCATGCCGTGAGCGACTGGCAGGAGGGCAGCAAAATCTTGTTCCTTGGACCCGACGGCAGCAGCGGCATGACGAGCCGCATTGCGAAGCTTGTACCGAATGACACCATGATATTCGAACACCTCGGCGAGGTGAGCAAAGGCGTGGAAGACTTCATGAAGGACTGGGCTGGGGCGCAGGAAAAATACTTCCTTCGACCTGCATCCGATGGCGGCACTGACCTGTTCGTTGAACTGGAAACGGGTACCGACTTCGCCGAATATTTCCACAAAACTTTCCCTGCGGCGTTGGCCAAAGTGAAAGAACTAGCGGAAGCTTAATTCATTCCCGACAAATCAGGACAGGCTATTTATCCTGTCTTCGGCAGACAAACATTCACCATAAATCATTAAAAACATGGCAAGCGTAAGCACTTACCTCAACTTTCCCCGCAATACGGAGGAAGCCTTTAATTTCTACAGAACCGTTTTCCAAAGCGAGTTCGTTGGTGATATCAGCCGGTTCGGCAGCGTGCCGCCCACGCCAGACCATCCGCCAATGGCCGAGGCCGACAAGGACCTCGTGATGCACATCATGCTGCCCATCCTCGGTGGGGCACATACACTCATGGGCACTGATGCACCGGAGAGCATGGGCTTCAAAGTGGTTTTTGGCAACAATTCTTATATCATGTTGGCACCGGATACTAGGGCAGAGACCAAACGCCTTTTCGATGCACTGTCGGCAGGTGGCAAGGTAGAAATGGAGCTACAGGACATGTTCTGGGGCGATTACTATGGCTCTTGTGCCGACCAATATGGGGTGCAATGGATGTTCAATTGTGCGGAAAAGGCATGAGCCATTATTTTTAATTTTAAAACTCATATAGCATGTCGTTTCAAGCATATATCGCCAATATTAAAACCAAGACGGGTAAGGGTTCCGACGATTTTAAAAAATTGGCAGAAGATAAAGGTTTTATTGAAAATGGAAACCTAAAACCTACTGTAAAAGCTGGTGAAGTCGTTAAATGGCTGAAAGAAGATTTCGACCTCGGTCATGGTCATTCAATGGCAATATATGCGCTTTTAAAAGGCGTTAAAGACAATAAAAGCACATGATTCATGAATATATTGAGTTTAACATTTCTCCAAAAATCAAATAAAATCACATTAAATAAGAAAACAATCATGCAAAAAATAACTCCCTTCTTCTGGTACGACGACCAAGCCGAAGCCGCTGCCAATTTCTACACGTCCATTTTTCCTAATTCCAAAGTGGACGGCGTTTTTCGCCAAGGCGAAAAGGCGTTGACCGTCGGTTTTTCGCTCAATGGGCAAAAATTCACCGCCCTGAACGGTGGGCCAGTCTTTAAAATAAACCCCTCTATTTCCATCTTTGTGCTACTGGAAACGGAGGCCGAGGTGGATGCCGTCTGGCAGCAGCTTTCGGAAGGCGGCACGGCGCTCATACCGCTCGACAAACAAGACTGGAGCGCCTACTATGGATGGTGTCAGGACAAATACGGCCTTACTTGGCAGGTCTCCATCCGCAATGCGGACGATATCGGGCCGATGTTCACGCCTTCGTTCCTGTTCACGGGGCCGCAGCAGTACAAGGCCAACGAGGCAATTGATTTTTACGTGAAAATATTCCCCGACTCGGCCATCAACATGAACATCCCTTATGGCCCTGAAGGTCCTGGTCCAGAGGGCACGGTGATGTACGCCAATTTCAACCTTTGTGGCCAAAACTTCGTGGCCATGGACGACCCAGAGGGTGCTGACTACAGCTTCAATGAGGCCGTCTCGTTGTTGGTGAACTGCGAGGGCCAGGCCGAGGTGGATGCTTTTTGGGAAAAACTCATTGCCGATGGCGGCATGGAGAGCCAGTGCGGTTGGCTAAAGGACAAGTTCGGCGTCTCTTGGCAGATCGTGCCCGTGGAGATGTTCCAGCTATTTGGCGACCCCGACCCCGCACGAGCCCAAAAAGCGATGGGGGCCATGATGCAAATGAAAAAAATTGATATCGAGGCCATGCGACAAGCAGCCGACAGCGAGGACGCCAAGGCCGTCATCGTGGTGGAGGCCATCGTGGATGCTCCCATGGGCAAGGTCTGGAAAGCTTGGACGACGCCAGCGGACATCATGCAATGGAACAACGCCTCGCCTGATTGGCATACGCCCCGTGCCGAAAACGACCTGCGCACGGGTGGTTCGTTCTCCTCCCGCATGGAGGCTAAGGACGGCAGCTTCGGCTTTGATTTTGGCGGTGTTTACGACGAAGTGGTTGAAAATCAGCTGATTGCATACACGATGGAGGATGACCGCAAGGTGCAAGTGTATTTCACCCAAGTGGAAGGTGGTAAAACGCACGTACTCGAAAGCTTCGAGGCGGAAAGCTCAAATAGCCATGAATTGCAGAAAACGGGCTGGCAGGCGATTTTGGACAATTTCAAAAATTACGTGGAAACGAATTAAGGCAAATTACTCGCTAAGAAATTTCCCGATACTTTGGGTCGTGCCGACGATGGCACGGCCCTTTTTTGTGCTAATTTTGCGTCACCGAAACACCAATCCCTTATACATCAATCCTCATCCCTGTTTAATGAATACTATCATTTTCGACCTCGGCGGAGTTCTCATTGATTGGAACCCCGACTACGTTTTCGATGCCATCTTTGCCAACAACCCTGACCGCAAAAAACATTTCTACGAAAACATCTGCACTTCGCATTGGAATGAGGAGCAGGACGCAGGTCGCTCCCTGCAAGCCGCTACCGACCTGCTGTTGGATGAGCACCCCGAATGGCAGGATGAAATCAAGGCCTATTATGGCCGCTGGGTGGAGATGCTCGGCGGTTCCATAGAGGGTACGGTAGATATTTTCAGGGAACTGAAGGCCGCCAACAAGCACCGCATCTACGCCCTTACCAACTGGTCGGCGGAGACCTTCCCCGTGGCATTGGAGAAATTCGACTTCCTGCACTGGTTCGATGGAATCGTGGTGAGCGGGGTGGAAATGACCCGCAAGCCCTTCCCGGAATTCTACCAAATACTGCTCGACCGCTATGATGTGGCTCCCGAAAAGGCTGTATTTATTGACGACAACCACCGCAACGTGCTGGCTGGCAGGGCGATGGGCATAGCGTCCATCCATTTTACGTCGCCGGAGAAGTTGAGGGAAGAACTAGTGGGCTTGGGCGTGCTGTAAGGGATGAGGTCGCCAAATGAATATGGCGACTAATAAAAACAGCCCACTGGCAGCGTGCCAGTGGGCCGTCGAAATCCTGTATGAAATAGTCCCAAAGTTTTCACAGCTCGGTATCTGGAGTTAAATAAAGAAGGAAAAAAGTTTGAGCGTGTCTTCGTTTTTGTCTTAAATGCTAACTCAATTGTCAGCTTTCATAGCTACTTATCATGGGTACAAAGTAACAGGCTGGAAAAGGTATTGACCAACCAAACTATCGCTAAAGTCAGGTTTCCAACTCTATGGCAAGCTATGTTTCCTTGAAACAAACAAAGCAGCTTTCGTTTGGCGATGCAATGGAAGGGGCTACCTTTGCGCCCTAAAATTCACAACCACAAATTCATAAAAATCAGGCTTTAGGCTTTCGCAAACGTTATAAAACATTTGTAATTCCCTATTTACCCCTTTGGGAAGGGAACCTAATCCGTAAACTGGATTCATACTTTGAAAACAAAAAAAATCACTTCCGCCCTCATTTCCGTATTTTACAAAGACGGCCTCGAACCCATCATCCATGAGCTGCACAAGCACAACGTCACCATCTATTCCACAGGCGGCACACAGTCGTTTATCGAAAGCCTTGGCGTACCGGTAAAGTCAGTGGAAGGCTTGACGGGCTACCCCTCCATCCTCGACGGACGGGTGAAAACGTTGCACCCAATGGTGTTTGGCGGCATCCTCGCCATACGGGAGGAGGCGCACCAAGCGCAGTTGGCGCAGTACGGCATACCTGAGATTGACCTCGTGATTGTGGATTTGTACCCCTTTGAAGAAACCGTGGCCAAGACCCAGGACGAAATCGAAATCATCGAAAAAATAGATATCGGCGGCATCTCGCTCATTCGGGCGGCCTCCAAGAACTTCGGTGATGTGGCCATCGTGCCGAGTAAGGACGAGTACGCTTTTATTTTGGATTGCTTGCAGCAAAAAGACGGCTGCACCGACCTCGAAGACCGCCAGGAACTCGCCCGCCGGGGCTTCAAAGTGTCGAGCCATTATGACACGGCCATTTTTAACTACTTCAACCGGGGCAGCGGCGAGCTCTCGTTCAAGCACAGCATCCACCAATCGGAGGTGCTGCGCTATGGCGAAAACCCTCATCAGTCGGGCGTTTTCTATGGCGATTTGAGTGAAATATTCGACGTGCTGAACGGCAAGGCCCTCAGCTACAACAACCTCGTGGACGTGGACGCCGCTGTGCAGCTCATGCGGGAGTTCCTGAACAGCGACCCGACTTTTGCCATTCTGAAACACACCAACGCCTGCGGAGTGGCCACCCGCCCGATGCTCGTAGAGGCATGGAAAGCTGCCCTCGCTTGCGATAATGTGAGCGCCTTCGGAGGCATATTTGTTTGCAACCGAATGGTAGATTTGGCGACGGCTCAAGAGATTGACCAACTGTTTTATGAAGTGCTGATAGCGCCCGGTTTTGATTCGGATGCATTGGCGCATTTGGCGAGCAAAAAGAACCGTATTTTATTGAAAATCAAGGACTTCCATGTGCAACCACGTTCCTTCCGCAGCTTGCTGAATGGCGTGGTGGAGCAGGACACCGACCTGAAAGGCGAGACACCATCTGACCTGAAACAGGTCACGAAAATCGCCCCGACGGAAGCTGAAATCGGCGACCTGCTCTTCGCCAGCACTTGCGTGAAGCACTTGAAATCCAATGGTATCGCCCTCGTGAAAGACCGCCAGCTCATCGGCATGGGCTGCGGCCAACCGAACCGGGTGGACGCCTTACGGCAAGCCATCCACAAAGCCAAGTCATTTGGTTTTGACCTACGGGGTGCCGTCATGGCCAGCGATGCTTTCTTCCCCTTCCCCGACTGCGTGGAAATCGCCCACGGAGAGGGCATTGACGCTGTGATACACCCCGGCGGCTCCATCAAAGACCAGGACAGTGTAGATTATTGCGAAGCGAATGGAATGCGGATGGTGATGACGGGAACGAGGCATTTTAGGCACTGAGATAATGCCTCGGGTTGTTTGACATTGGTCTTAAAACGTTGAATTGAAGGCACTTAAAAAATAAGCGCCTTCAATTCAAACCTGCTTTCCTCTTATCAATCCTTCATGAATTTCATGGTCGCTTGTCCTTCCTCCATGCTCAACCGGACGAGGTATTGCCCATTGACCAGACCTTCCGTATTGATGCGGTGACGGTTCTCGCCAACTATGGAACTGATTTTTTCAACCAAAACCAGCCTGCCCATTAGGTCGAAGACCTGCACCTGCACGTCGCTTGCTTTTTTTGTTGAAAAATCGAGGTTCAACTGCCCACCGACTGGGTTGGGGTAAAGACGGATATTGTTTTTGGCAACGAGGTCGTTGGCAGCAAGCGCCCGTTCGCCATTGGCAAACCAAACCCCCAACTGTTTGTCTTCGAGAAAAATAGTGGCATTTCCGCTTGCTGTAATTTTGTCATTCTCTAAAGGAACAAAGGCCAGCACCTGCGTGCCACTCGTAGTAAATGCATTGAAGACAATTTGACTGTCGTCAATGGAATAGTTCGGCCAATTCCAATCGCTATTGCTAGGGAAAATATTCCCTACATCTCCTGTTTCGGTGTTAGAGCCAAGGATACTGTATTCGTTGGTGGCCTCATCGTAATAGTCAAATGCGATGATATAATCCGAATTCTTGGAAAAAGTTGGGTTGGCTACGCTCGTGTTTTCTGGCAAGCTACTGAACAGTTTTTCGATATAGCCATTGCCATAAAACCCGCCATCCCATGCATAGAGGAAGCCGATGTCCCAGAATTCAATATCCTGTGTGCCCGTGCTGATGGCACTCAATGCGTCATACATGACCCATTGGCCAGTATGGTCCCATTCAAGCACGTCGGCATATTTTACGTTGTCGCTTGAAGGGCCATCTTGTGCGGTGGTTGGGTTGGTGAGTTCAAACTCAAAGAAACTACCTCCTTGGTCAAAGTCATATACATACAGGTAATTGTCATTGTCAGGGTTGCTATCGTCATCAAGCAATATAGCTGCCAAGCGTGCCCCATCTTTCGAGATGGCGACATTATGCCAGATGGGGTCTGCCTGTATTACTTGGGTGCTCGCCGAGCCTGCCCCCCAGTCTATATTGATAGCCCGCATTTTGTTGTCCGAATCAATATAAACGACAGTAGCGCCATCGTCCGTGACGCTCGGCCTGCTGTACGGTGAAATATCAGTCAGTGGGTCTGAAATGATAGTACCATCTGGTGAGTAGATGTACAATTTGTTAAAATCGAGGTCGGTCATCAAGATAAATTCTTCGCCGGGGTTGGTCTCTATATCTTCTTGGTTGCCAGAGCCACCACTGGAGCCGATGCCCACAGCATCGAAGGCTGATTTAGCAGCGTTCACCTCGGCAGAATTGGCACCATGAAAATCGGTGGCAGCCTGCACCACGGCCAGGCGGCAGTCCACGAAGTTGCTCGAATGGGTGAGGTAGTCGGTCAGCGCCTTGTACCAGACCTTTTCAGCCTTGGCCTTGCCCACGCTGCCATTGCTGGCAAAAAGGAAAAATGCCTTGTTTACGATGCCGGAGTTGATATGAACGCCGCCTTCGTCTTCACTGCCCAAATAGCGTTCGTTGTAGTGGGCAGGTTGCCAGCCGTTGTCGTTGAGGCTGTTGCCGCCGTTGTGCGGATTGCTCAGGTCTCGTAGTGCCCCGGTGGGGAAGAACTGTGTATTGGTCAAATCCTCGCCCATCTGCCAATCGTCCCGGTCAATCATTGCCCCAAAAATATCTGCGAAGCTCTCATTGAGGGCACCGCTCTCGCCGAGGTACTCAAGGTTGGCAGTGGCTTGAATCACACCGTGTGACATCTCGTGGCCCGACACATCGAGTGCTTTTTGCAGCGGGGCGGTGAAAGCTTGGCTTCCGTTTCCATAAAACATGGCCTGCCCGTTCCAAAAAGCGTTGTCCATCTGCGAACCATCGCCCTCCACCACGTTGATGAGGGAGACGATGTTTCCGCCCTGCCCATTGATGCTGTTCCTGCCAAAAGTGTTTTTGAAATAGTCAAAAGCCTTTTCAGCATGAAAATGGGCACTCACTGCTTTGGGGTTGTTCCAGGCGTTGTTGCCAGAGGTGATATGCACTGCGCCGAAATTGTCGTTTTCCGGCGAGGTGCCTTCGGCGTCAATTGTCCAGATGACGCCCACTGGCTCGTTGGGCAATACTGATTGGGCGTTGTTGAACATGGTTTGCGAAGCGTCAACAAAGAAAAAAGTATTGCCCACTTGGTAGGTGTTGATGAGCCTTGACTGGCCGAAAAGGTCATTGGCATTGGCCGTGGCGGGGCCGTCGGGGTCGAGTGCACAGTTGGCAGTTGGCAGTTGGCAGTCAGGAGTTGGGGAAGCATTCATTGACTGTGAACTGCTAACTGTCAAACTGCTTACTGGGTGAAAGTGTCCTGCAATCTTGCACAGCTCGGAGTGTTGGTTCAGTATTTCGCCAGTTTTTGTATCCACGAAATAACTGTAACGGGCGGCCAAGTTGGGTACCACCGTCAGGTGCCAAGCGAGGTACGGCATGTTGTTTTGATGAAAAATAACAAGCTCGGCTGTGGTTTGAGCTGGCATAGTCAGCAACTGTAATTCGTTGGTTGTCAAAGTATTAATAACTTCTTTTTCGCTCACATGCGCCAGCGCAATTTGGCTGGCCGCCTCCGCCTGAATGGTAGGCGTCACATCTGCCATTTTGGGCGAGGGGAAAAAACGGCCATTGAACAGGTAGAACTTCCCGCCTTTTTCATGCAGAATAGCCTCGGCGCCATGCACAGGAACGCCCTGCCAAAGCTGTTGCAACCGGGTATGCCGTATGCCGAGTTCGTCGGTTTCTGTTCGCTTTATTTGAAATTCCTGTACCGGGTCGTTAAGTTTTAGCACCGACTTGGTGGCCAAAAGGTAATCCTGAACCTGCTGGTCGAGCGACTTGGATGGATCGGCGGGCAGTTCTCCTTTTATCAAATAGGGTGTACCTGTCTCCGATGATACCTGCGCCATGAGCGAAGGTTGGCCGCTCACGGGCTTGGGCAGCGATTTTATCGGCTTAATCTTGAAGGGTTGGTCGAAAAGGCTTGGCTCCACTGTTGGCACATTTGTCCTAATCGGCAGGGGAGCAGCGATGTCTTCCACCATGATGGGCTTGGCGGTAGTTTTGATAGGGTGCTTGGGCTTCATTTGCCCAAAGGCTTGTGTGGCGATGAAAAATGCCAACAAAATCAAGTGATGCTTTTTCATGATGGTAGGATTGTAAATATGATGGTAAATGGTTTTTGCCTCGCAGCGGCGGACATGAAGGATATTTGGTAGCAGATCGGTACTCCTTGAAAAACATACGGTTGGTATGCTCAAAGATTTGACCTTGCCTGCTCAAAGTGGATGTCTTTTGCGAAGGAAATCAGGTGTTGTGCAATTGAAAAAAGGTTGCCTATTGCGCCGATTGGCTTACCAACCCGTGTTGTCTTCCTTGGGCTTTGGTGTTGGCACTGGTTTCTTTTCTGCTTCGGGCTTGGCCTTTTTGCCCTTTGCCGGCTTGCCCTCGGCGGCTTCTTGTTGCGCTTTAGCGATTCCTTTCAGTTCCCTGTAAACACTGATGAGACCTGGTGGCGGCATATAATCGCCAGCTCCCCATGTTACCCGGCTGTCAAGGTGGTCGGTCACTTGCCGCAGGAAGTAGTACATGTTGCCTGGCTTGTCAATGTCCAATTTGAAAAGCTGAAGAGAGTTGACCTTGTCAAACAAGTCTTTGGCTTCTTTCCCCTTTATGGCCTTAAGTTCGGTGTAAGCACCCTCCACGCTTACTTGCTTGAAGAGCTGCCCATTTTCGAGCAAGGTATAGGAGGTTTCGATGCCAGCGAAGCCGCCACCGTCGCCAAAGACGATATGACGAATGGGAAACTTGTCCGGGCTGTACTTGGTGGTTTTGCAAGCGGCGAAAAACAGGGCCAGCAAAGCAGCGATGGGTAATATTTTTTTCATGCAGTGAAAATTTTGCAGCGATTTGGAAGAATGGTGTAGTTTTATCCGATTTTCGAGTCAAAGGTAAAGAAAAAATAGTGCAGGAAAGAAGTGGCCAATCGGCAGAATATAGTCTTTAAGAAAAGGTTAAAATTCTCATAAAGGCTTGGTCCCGTATTGTTGAACCATATTTCTGCCACTATTTTTGGCACTGTTTTGATGCATTGCGAGAATCGAAACTTTTAGCAATCATTCATTTCATCCATTAAAATACAGTTACAATGAAAAAATTATTTTTCCTGTTTTCCTTCATGGGTTTATTGGCCTTCACTGCCGATGCCCAGAAAAAAGCTTGCTGCGCCGCCAAAACTGCCGGTGAGAAGACTTCATGCTCTTCCGCTTCTATGACAGACGCCGACAAGGCTGCTTCTGAAGATGCCAGCATCGTAAAGCAAGTGTCAAACACAGGTGATGTCAGCTTCAGCCGCAAAGAAGTTTGCCCAACGACTGGTAAAGTGTCTTTAACTAGTGTAGAGTACTGCACCAAGTCTGGCAAGTTTATCAATATGTCACCTTCCGAGAAGGCATCTTGCACGAAGAGCGCCTCCGCCACCAAAGTTTCTTCTACCGATAAGAAGGCTGGTTGTGCTGATGGCCAAAAAGCTTGCTGCGCAAAGAAGGGCGAGAAAGCTTCCTCTACCAGTACTGAAAACGAAGGCAAAGTGAAGCTCGTAAGCGACAAAGAGAACAACTAAAAAACCGTTGTTTTCCAACAAAAAAGGCCACTGGATGCATCCCGTGGCCTTTTTTGTTATC
>JANPLH010000222.1:0-27926 GCA_031426435.1 Saprospiraceae bacterium
TTTTCGACCTTCTCGCGGTATTGCTTGCCGAAGTACAGTTCGGTGGCGTTTTTAAGCTTGCCGCCCTCGTTGATAAATGCCATGACGGGCATCCACTCGCCCACCACCACCAAGTCCGGTTTTTTGTCTTGGTTCAAATCCGTCCAGGCAGCGTCGCAGACCATGCCGGGCTGCGCCAAATCGGGGGCGAGGGTTTTGGTTTGGTCTGAAAAATTGCCTTGGCCATCGTTCACGAGCAAGTAGCTGGCGGTGGCCTCTGGGTAGCGGCCCGGTACTACCCGGCCTCCCACGAAAAGGTCGGGGTGGCCATCGCCGTTCAAGTCGCCCACGGCCACGCAGCCTTTGCTGGCGGTCATTTTGGGCAAGGCATTAGTGTTCTTCGTAAAAGCGCTTTTTCCATCGTTCAGGTAAAGTCGGTCTTGCAGCGCCGCATCATCCGGCTGGAATTGGTGGTAGCCACCGCTGGCCACGTAGAGGTCGAGGTCGCCGTCACCGTCCGCATCGAATAGGGCGGCGTCGGCGTCCTCACTGGCCTTGTCCTGCTCGAAGTCGGGGATGCTGGCCTTGCTGAACTGTCCGTTTTTGCCCTGCAAATACACGCTGGCCGCCTGCCCTGCTGCCCCGCCGATGAAAAGGTCTTCGGTGCCATCGCCGTTCAGGTCGCCCTTGGCCATGCACGGGCCGTGGGTGGATAGCTCGCCGATGAGCAGCTTCTGGCGGTCGAAGTCACGGGCTACGACGGGCGGATTTTCATAATTAATCGGGGATTTAATTGCGGTAAATATTTGGGTATATTTGGCTTTTATTGGCTTCGCCAATTTGGCGTTTTTTTCTGCTAAATTAATGGAAGAATTAACGGCTATATCCGTCCGATTTTCCTGTTTTCCGCTTTGCCAAGTGATAATTAAAGAGTCAATATTCGCTGCGTTTCCTAACCCAATGTGCAAGATGGGCGAGACAGCAGAGAGGTAGCCCCGTGCCGGAAATTGCTCCGAAAAAAAATGCTTGCCACCAGCAAATACTGCTACTTTCGCTCCAATGCCCTGTGTGTTCATACCCTCGCCCGTGAGCGATATTTGCAGGTAATTGCCCGTTTTTTTATCCACAATGTTTTCATAAATAAAAGCGGGCTTATTGATATTGTTTACGATTAAATCAAGGTCGCCGTCTTTGTCCAAATCGGCATAAGCAGCGCCGTTGCTATTGGACGGTTGGCCCATGCCGCATGACTGCGTTATATTGTCAAAATGCAGTTCGCCATTGCCCCGAAACATATAATTCATCACATCGGAGGCAGGCATATTTTTGATGATTTCGAGCACGTCTTCCTTTTGAAGCCGGCCTTTCTTTTTCACCACATCGTCCATGTAATTGATGAAGTCGAGGTTGGTATAGTCCCGGTTGTAGCCATTGGTGACGTAGAGGTCACGTTGGCCGTCATTATCGTAGTCGGCGGCCAAGGCCGACCAGCTCCAGTCGGTGTTGGAGATGCCCGCCAATTGGCCTACCTCACTGAAGGTCACGCCACCTGCCCCCGTGGGGTCGCCGTTGTTCAGTTGCAGCATGTTGCGCATGTACTGATAGTAGAAGCCGCTGCGCAAATTGAGGTCGAATTTGCCGTAGTTGTCTGGGGCGAGCAGGAGTTTTTGGCGGGCATTGTCCTCCGGCAGCATGTCGAGGGTGATGAGGTCGGGCAGGCCGTCGTGGTTGAGGTCGGCCACGTCGTTGCCCATGCTGAACTGGCTGGTATGGCCTATGGCTTCCGAGAGTTTATTGGTAAAAGTTACCCCCGCCCCATTGGGGTTCTGGTTGTTGATGTAGAGGTAATCCGGCACATTGTAGTCATTGGAGACATAAAAATCCGGCCAGCCGTCGGCGTTCAGGTCGCTGATTGCGAGGCCGAGGCCGTAGCTGAGTTCGGAACAGCTAATGCCCGATTTTTCGGTCACGTCTGCGAACTTTCCATTATCCTGCCGAAAGAGACGGAGGCCCATCGTGGGGCTGCTGGTCTTTAATTGTGCGGCTGTTTGTGCTTCGTTGAGCATGGGCAGGTTCTTGGGGTTGTGGTTCAGCAGGAGCATATCGAGGTCGCCGTCCCGGTCATAGTCGAAGAAGTAGGACTGGTTGCTGTAGCCGGGGCTATCGAGGCCGTACTCGGCGGCCCGCTCCTGAAAAGTGGCCCCAAGGCTGCCATCAGGAGTGGAGTTTATAAAAAGCTGATTCTTCCGTTTTTCATCGGGCAAAGCACCAGAATAGCAAAGGTAGATGTCGAGCTTGCCGTCGCCGTTGATGTCCACGACGTTGACGCCTGTTTTCCAAGGGCCGGGCCTGCCGCCAGCGCCGGAGGTGCCAGTTGCGTCACGGAAGGTGAGGCCTCCTTTGCCCTCGTTCATATAGAGCTTGCAGTCGCCCATATTGGAGGTGAAATAGAGGTCGAGCCAGCCGTCGTTGTTGAAGTCGCCCGTGGCCACGCCGCCGCCGTTGTAGAAATACTCGTACATCAGGATGTTGGTGTTGGGGCCTTCTGCGAGCTGGTTGACGAAGGTGACGCCTGTTTTTTCGGGGGGCAAAAGGTTGAAAAGCACGGAGCCACTGGTTTGACTGGAACCTTGCGAATCGGCTTGTTCTTCTTTTTTACAAGCAAAAAAAAGAAGGGAAAAGGCGGCGGCCAAGGCGGCTGTTTTGAAGTATTTCTTCATAGTTTTTCAAAAAATGGAATTCAAGGGCAAGATAGGGATTTCGGGCATTTCCAAAACGACACTCCCCCAACCCCTACTTGAGGGATTGGGGGAGTTGCCGAATACGTTGAACTTGGAGACGGGGAATCTAAGCAATTCCGAGTTGTTCCAATTTCATCTTTAATACCCCGGATTCTGTACCAATTTGCTGTTCCGGTTCACCTCGTCACGGTTGATGGCACGATAGTACATTTTGTCGTTCCATGTACGGGTCTCGTTGTCGTTGTTATCGTACACGGTGTAGGTATAGTCATACCTCGACTTGTCATGACGGTAAGGTACGTGCGGCGTTTGGCCCGGCTTCAAAGTGGCGGTCACGTTGATGGCTTGGATGATGCGGCCCAGTTGGTCGCCAATCATCCAGCGGCGGCCATCATGATAGCGGTGCTCCTCATAAGCTAGTTCTACCCGGCGCTCGTTGCGGATGCGGTCACGGAGGGCATCGCCAGCATCGTTGATAGCAGGCATACCGCCCCTGAAACGGATTTTATTGACCCACTCACGGGCTTTGTCCTCTTCGCCCAGCGCCTGTGAAGCCTCTGCGTAAATCAGCGCCATCTCTGTGTAGCGGATGAAAGGCCAAGGTATCACCTGTGCATTGGACTGGTTGTCTGGCAGCGCAGGGTCGGCATCAATAAACTTGCGGGTGTAGTAGTGGGTGCGGGTTCCGTTCCAGTCCTCTATGGAAGACTTACGGGTGTCAATGCCATTGATAAGGTTGCCATTGCCATCGTCGTAGTAGCCAGTCTGGATTTGGTTGACTGGGTCCAGTCCTGCTACGTCAGATGGACGTGGTTTCCAAGTTGCACCATCATAAAGCACAGTTGCATAGAAACGTGGGTCACGGCCAGTGTAAGGGTCGGCTTTGTGCGCTGGGTTGTTCCAGTCGAACTTGGAGCCGTCCATCATTTCGTAGTCGTCCACCAACTGCTGAATGGGGGTGTTGCCCGCCCAGTTGTGGTAGCCGTTCGGGCCGTTGTTGATGCCGTAGTGGATGCCACCCAATGGCCAGTTGTCTTCTTGGGTGAACTGAGGTGTATGGGTACGCTGGAAGATAAGCTCCGTAGCAGCGCCGGGATCGCCCACTTTGCTCCTGCCACCCATGGCGATGGAGTTGTAGTTGCTCTGGCCTTCCGCAGCAGAAACAGGGCCAGAGAGGTCAAGTTTGTAACCAGCGCCAGCGTCCAATACTGCTTTGGCTGCCGCTTGGGCTGCCCTCCAACGGGCGGCACGGTCGCCACCAGTATAAGCCACCAATGCGATGTCGCTATAGCCACTAAGCGTCGGTGATTTTGACTGGGCTGTAGAAGCATCGTGGAGATCGCTGGCTGCGTATACCAACTGGCGGGCCTTGAGGGCCATGGCGCTCAACTTGGAAGCACGGCCAGGCGTCTCAGATTTTCCGTCCAACAAGGTAGCGGCCTGGTCAAGGTCGGCTACAATGAAGTTCACGCACTCCTCGTAAGTGTTGCGGGCAACAGTATAGTCCTCATTGAGGCCATAAGGGCGGGCTATGAGTGGCACGCCTCCGTAGTAGCGCACAAGTTGGTGATAGTAGTAGGCACGGAGGAAGTATGCCTCACCAAGAAGCCTATCACGTAGTTCAAGGTCCGTGAAGGTGGCCTTGGGAAGGTTCTCGATGGCGATGTTCGCTTGGCGGATGGCTAAGTACATGGTGCCCCACTCGTAAGTCGAGCTTTTCCATGCTAGGCCACCGGGGCTTTCAGCACCTTCGGTAAAGGTGTTGATGTTCCGGCCAGCGTGGGTGAACATGGCCTCGTCGGTGTAGGCAGCCAAGGCTTGCTCCTCGAAGCCGCCATAACCGAGGAAGGAATAAACGTTGAACACAAAGGCTTCCGACAAAGGGCCATCAGCCCAAGTGGCTTCACTGGAAATCCTGTCCAGCGGCTTTGTGTTCAAGAAATCGTCGTTACATGACATCGGTAGCAGGGCCACCATGCCGAACGCAATGAAATAGAAGATTTTGAAATTTTTCATAATTACACATTTTTGATTAGAATGATAGACTCGCTCCAAAGTTTAGCACCCTCGATTGTGGGTAATAGGTGCCGGCTTGGTTTTCTGATTCTGGGTCAAACACATTGAATTTGTCCCAAGTGAACAGGTTCAGCGCATTGAAGTAAACCCTCAAATCCCTGATTTTCACCCTGTCACTCAAGCCCTTTCCAAAGGTATAGCCAATCTCTATGTTCTTCAACCGGATATAGTCCTTGTTGAACAAGAAATAGGTATTATCGCCATAAGGGCCACCCGTGAAGTAGGTGTCACCACGGCTAGCGAGGCGTGGGTGTTCGCTGCTCGGATTGTCAATGCTCCAACGGTTGTCGTGGCTGTATTTCAGGTAGTTTCCGATGTCGCCAGACTCCGTCTGCACCCTAAACAATGCTCCGACTGCACCCTGCAACAACATTGAGAAATCAAAGTTTTTGAAATTGGCGGTTAATGTTCCACCAAAGAAAAATCTTGGTGTGGCATTTTTGTCCAAACGAACTTTATCCTCAATATTGATTTTGCCGTCACCATTGTAGTCCTTGAACTTCATGTCGCCCGGGCGAAGTGTACCACTTGCACCAATGACCTCTGAGTAGTCAATCGAATTGGCCTCGATTTCCGCTTGATCCCTGAATGCACCATCAGACTCGTAAACAAGGAAGGCGTTGATAGGCTTGCCTTCTTGCTTCTGGTATTCAGGAATACCGGGCACTTCATCCAAGAATACCACCTTGTTTCTAGCATAACCACCATTGATGCCGGCGCTCCAGCGGAAGTCAGAATTAGACTTACTGTTGTAAACCAAGTTGTACTCGAAGCCCGAATTATCCACTTCTCCTTTGTTAACTGGCGGTAGCAGCGAGCTAATACCAGAAGAAGCAGGCGTAGAACCCGTTTCCTGAATCAAGATTTGGTCACGCCTGTTCTTGAAGTACTCCAGCGTGAAGTCCAATCTGCCGAACAAGTTACCGTCCATACCCAAGTTGATGTTTCTCGCACGCTCCCAGGTAAAGTCTTGGTTGGCCAAACCCGTTTCAAATAGGGTGGTCACTACTTGGTTGTTAATAGGATACTGGCCCGGGTTGTAGGTGGACAAAAAGGCATATTCTTGCAATTCTCCATTGAAGAATACTTGGTCGTTGCCCATCTCGCCGTAGGAAGCACGGAGTTTGAGGTATTCCAAGCCGTTGATGTTGAACCAGTCCTCTTCCGAGATGTTCCAGCCCAGCAATAGACCGGGGAAGAAGCCGAAACGCTGGCTTTCTGGGAAAATGTAAGAACCATCCCGTCGCCAGATGAACTCAGCGAGGTACTTCTCTTTATAGTTGTACTGCACACGACCGTAGTAGCCCAACCGAGCACGCTCATAAGCACCTCCGTTCGTCTCTTGCCCCACGGTACCGCCTGCGAAAATCTGGTCAATCGCAGGAGAAATGTAATTGCGGCGGAATGAAGAGAAATTGGAACCCGTAAACTCCTCCTTCGTTACACCAGCCATGACACTCAGGTTGTTGTCAGCCCCAATCTTGGTATCATAACTCAAGATGGCCGTTAAGTTGGTGTTCAACACCTGTCCATAGTATTCACGAAGCCTTGGGTCGGTAAAGTTGGAGCGGACAGAGGGACTTAATGCTGGGTCTCCGTTGGCATCCAAGCTGTCTGGCACCAAATAGTAAAGCTCCCATGGCGTTTGCCAAGTTTTTGACCTTTCAGTAGTTTTGTCCACTGCGCCTGAAAGGTTGAGCTTCAGGCCCTTTATCCAAGGGTTGGTGATATCAATACCACCGTTCAATTGTGTAAAATCCCTTGGATTGTCAACATAGCCCGTTGCATTGGTCGTAATGACATAAGGGTTCTGGCCGTTTTCGATGTCTGGGCCGGGTTCGCCGTTGGGCCAAACCGCTGGGTCAGTCGGGCGGCCACGCATCAACATCCTGAAGATAGAGCCTGCACTCTCGGTAGGGTAGTTGCGGTCTTCTCTGCGAATCATGGCGCCGACATTTGCCCTGATGTAGTCGTTGATTTTCGCATCAAGGTTAGTGCGGAAGTTGTACTGCTTATAATTGGTAGCAGAGTTCTTGTAGATAGCATCCTGAAAAACATAACCCAACGAAGTGAAGTAGGTCAGGTTCTCAGAGCCACCAGTCATTTCCAAGTTGTGGCGTTTTTGCGGCGCCCAGGTGCGGAAGACATCGCCAAACCAATCCGTGTCTGGAAACCTCCATGGGTCGGAACCATTGCCATATTTTTCAATAGCAGCTGGCGTGAAAACGCCGTTCACAGTAGCACCACTGCTCGGCGACACATAAGAGCCTGCGGAGTTCAGCGCTTGCCACCCTGGCGCCCATTCCTCTTGGGGCAATGAATAGAGGGCCAGTTCATTCCTGATATTGGCATACTCCACGGCGCTCGACATTTCGGGCACTCGTGTTGGTTGGGCAAAGCCTTGGTTAAAGCTGTAGCCAATGACTGGCTTGCCCGACTTGCCCCGCTTGGTGGTCACGATGATGGCGCCGTTGGCGGCACGTGAGCCGTAGATGGCTGCGGAGGCATCCTTCAGCACCGAGATGGACTCGATGTCCTGCGGGTTCAAGCGGCCAAAGCCACCGTCCCTGTCAGGGATACCGTCAATGACGATAAGCGGGCTGCTGTTGCCAAGGGTGTTGGTGCCCCGGATGGAGACCCTAGCACCGTCCTGACCTGGCTCGCCGCTGGTCTGGATGACCACGAGGCCAGGCAATCGGCCCGCCAAAGAGTTGGTCATGTCAACCGCTGGAGAACGCACCACCTCCTTGCCTTTCAAGGAAGCGACAGCACCAGTCACAGTGACTTTTTTCTGTTGGCCGTAGGCCACTACGACGATCTCGCTCAGATCGGCCCCTTCTTGCAGGTTAATGTTGATAGCCGTGTTGGCATCAACGGTTACCTCTTGCGAAGTGAAGCCCGTGAAAGAGAAGACGATGACGTCGCCCCTGTTCGCCGAAATCTCGTAACTTCCGTCAACGTCGGTGACGGTTCCCCGGGTCGTGTTCTTGACGAGCACCGTCGCCCCAATCAGGGGCTGCGAATTCTCGTCAGATACCACACCCTTGATGTTCATTTGTCCCAGGGCGTCCAATGAGAGGAAGACGCAAAACAGGGCCATGCACAAGGTTGAGAATCTAATCATAGTAAAAGTGGTTTACCAAAGTTTTGTTATGAAAAATGTATTGACGCCTTTGAATGGATATGCCGAAACTTAGAAGAATGGGATATGTAGAGGAAAGAGTGCAAAATAAAGATTTGATGCCTTGCGGTTTAAAGAAAGAAATTTTGTTGATAAAGGCGTTTGAGCTAACAATCAAATCAGGTCGTAAAGGAAGAACAAGTTTCGGAATTCGAGAAGTGTTTGTCGAACATTTTTTTTTGATGGTGAAAAATTAGTTGGCTGTATTGGCAAAAGTCATTTGATACCTTTGCCCAAAACAAGAGCGCATGAAAATATGGTTGAAGCGTGGTCTTTCGATGTTGGATAATTTTGAAAACGAATGGTCATTGCTGAATTTCCTGCTCCGCATTGGAAGAATATCCATGCAAAAAGCCTTTCTGGTTCTGCAAATTAGCGCACATGTGGCGGCCATTGGTAGGTACACACCTTCGAGGCGTCACCTCAACGGCGTACTTTTGATTGCCGCCCTGTTTCTTGCTGGTTGTGCAAAGGGGCCACAGCCTCCCATTCCCGATCACGAAATCGCCGCTCGCTGGGCCGACCTGACCCTCTCCATCACCAAAACCACCTCCGCCAATACGCCGACTTACGCCTCCCGATGCCTCGGCTATGTCGGCCTGACGATGTACGAGAGCATCGTGGCCGGCAGTCCTGAATACAACTCGCTGGCTGGGCAACTCAATGGATTGCCTTTGCTTCCCAAAACCGAAGCTGACAAAACCTACAATTGGCGGCTCGCTCTCAACGCTGGGCAAGCCACTATTTTGCGCAGCATCTACAACCAAACCTCTGACGAGAACAAGGCGAAAATTGATTCGCTGGAGCAGGTGGTTTTTGAAAATATTGCTGCGCAACAAAAAGACAAAGCGCTGATAGACAGGTCGGTGGCCTACGGAAAGGCCGTTGCGGAGCAAATTTTCGAGTGGTCGAAAACCGACGGCGGGCACCGGGGCTATTTGAAGAACTTCGACAAAACCTACGTGCAGCCGGAAGGGCCTGGCAAGTGGACGCCGGCCCTGTTCTCGCAGTCATTCAGCCACCACCCGCTGCACCCGCACTGGGGCGAAAACCGCATGTTCTTGAAGGCAAATGCAGAATTGGAAATCCCAAAAATGATTGAATTCGACACGGTGAAAGGCTCCCCTTACTACCAACAGATGCTGACTGTTTACGAAAAAAACAAGTCGCTGACCACCGAGGAGAAGCAGACCGCCATTTGGTGGGCCGATGACCCCGACTCGACCTTCACGCCGCCGGGCCACTCCTACTTTCTGGCCACGCAGGTGATTTTGGACAAAAAACCGAGCCTTATTGAGTGCGCCGCCACTTATGCCCACCTCGGCATGGCCCTTTCCGATGCCTACGTGGCTTGCTGGAAGTGGAAATACCACTATTTCAGCGAGCGCCCGAACACCTTCATTCCTAAATATATTGACCAACGCTGGGAGTCCTTTTGGCCCGACCCGCCCTTCCCGGCCTTCCCCTCTGGCCATGCCATACAGGGCGGCGCTGCGGCGGCGGTGCTCACGCATTTATATGGAGAAAACTATTCCTTCGACGATCGCTCGCACGAAGGCCGCTGGCCGGATGAGATTCGTGCGACCAAGTTCGTAAAGTGCCGCTTTAAGTCGTTTTATGAAATGGCCGAGCAGTGCGCCAATTCCCGATTCTTCGGCGGTATCCACACGCCGCAGGACAACGAGACAGGGCTACGGGAGGGGAAGAGGATTGCGGGGCAAGTGAATAATTTGAAATGGAAAAAAGACAAATAATGAACAAGTACCTTAATGCAGCCTTTGCTTTTTTTTTATTGCTGTCCAACGTCTTACAAGCCCAAATCCGCTTCACCGACGCCACCTCCTCCGCTGGCATCAACCACCAATTCGTGGTTTATGACGGCATGTTCGGTGGCGGAGCCTGCGTGCTGGACGTGAACAATGACGGCTTCGACGACCTCTACCTCACCTCCGGCATGAACGACGACCAATTGCTATTGAACCAAAAGGACGGCACGTTCAAGAACATCTTCGAGGGCAGCGGGCTGGAACTGACCAAAAAATATGTGACCGAGGGCGTGACCGGGGCCGACGTGAACCGGGACGGCTGGGTGGACCTTTTCATCACCACCATTACCACCAAGGGTGAGCGAAAGGCCGTGCCACGGGCGGAGAACCTCCTGTTTTTAAATCAAGGGAACAACATGTTTAAAGATGCCACCAAAGAATATAGCCTCGAAGACCTTTACTCGTTCAGCACCGGATGCAGTTTTGGCGATTTTAATGCCGATGGTTTTCCCGATTTATATGTCGGAAATTACTTCCTCGATTATGACGGGCCTCTCACCGAAATCAACGATGCCACCATCGTAAATGCCAGCAAAACCGCCGAGGGTTATTTGCTTTTAAATAAAAATGGAAAGGGTTTTAAAGATGTATATTCCGAGTATGGATTAAATCACCGGGGCTTCGGTTTTGGTGGCCTTTTTACGGATTATGACAACGATGGAGACCAGGATTTAATGGTGCTTCACGATTTCGGCTATAAAGCCAAGCCCAATTATTTGCTCCGCAATAATTACCCTGATAAATCATTTTCTTATGTGGAAAAAGAGGCGGGATTGGATTTAAGGATAAATGCAATGACCGCCGCCGTTGGCGATTATGACAACAACGGCTTCCTCGATTATTTTATCACCAATATCAAGTTTAACCGCTTCATGGTGAGCGCCGGAAAAGACAAACCATATACCGACAAAGCAGAGGAACTCGGCATGGGCTTTTTCACCATCAGCTGGGGTGCCAACTTCGCCGATTTCGACCACGACGGCGACCTCGACCTCTTCGTGGCCAATGGCGACCTCAACCCCAATTGCCAGCCCATGGGCGATTTCCTGTTTGAAAACCCCACCATCTCTCCCTCAGGTGTGGGGGCTGGGAGTAAATTCACGGATGTAGCCCGTGCCGCAGGCATCCAAGACTACGGCATTGGGCGTGGTTCGGTCATCTTCGACCTCGAAAACGACGGCGACATGGACCTGCTCGTGGTAAACCAAAAAGCCGTGAAAAACTACCCCATGCCCAGCATCACCAGGCTCTTTCGCAACGACTCCACGCATGGCAACTGGCTCAAAGTGGCCCTCGATGGCGTCCATGCCGAAAAGCACGGCCTCGGCTCACGGGTGACGGTCGTAGCTGGCGGAAAGCGCATGATTCGGGAGGTGGACGGCGGCAGTTCCAGCCACCTTTCGCAGAACTCGACCACTGTCCATTTCGGCCTGGGTGATGCCACAACCGTGGACTCCGTCATCGTCACCTGGTCGGGCGGCAAGCGGCAGGTGCTGACCGGGCAGGCGGCGAACCTGTTGTTGAGGATAAAAGAGGAGGGCGGGCCGCCTCCAAGCACGAGCAGCAGCGGCAATTCGACACGTTGGGTGTTGATTGGAATTGCAGCAATTGTTGCTATGTTTGCGTTCCTCAAAAACCGACGACGTTGACAGAAATTGGAAATTAGGAAATTGGAAATCGAAGATTCACGCAAGTAAATTTTGTGCCGAGCAATTTCCCAATTTCCAATTTCCCCCAAAGGGGCAAGCAATTTCTCAATTTCCAATATGCACCTTTCCATCTTCCCAACCTACGAAGCCCTCTCCGCCCACGCCGCCGACGCCATGTTCGCCGCCGTGCAAGCCAAGCCCAACTGCCTCATCGGCATCGTCTCCGGCGACTCGCCAAGGCTGGCCTACGACCTTTTTTGCGAAAAAGCAAAAGCCAAGGGCCTGGATACCAGTCAGTTGTGCTTCGCTGGCTTTGACGAATGGGTGGGCATTCCGCCAGAGAACGACGGCTCCTGCCATGCCTTCCTTCATCGGCATCTGTTCACGCCGCTGCATTTGCCGCAGGCGAATTACCACGTCTTCGATGCCATGAGCGATGACCTTGTGGGCGAATGCGCCAGCATGAACGCCTTCATTGCGGAGCGTGGCGGCCTCGACCTGCTGCTGGTCGGTGTGGGCATGAACGGCCATATCGGCTTCAACGAGCCGGGGGTGGACTTCAACAACTACGCCCATGTGCCACTGCTCGAAGGCATTACCCTGACGGTCGGGCAGAAGTATTTCCAATCGGCCACCGAGCTGAAATACGGCATCACCCTCGGCCTGCGGCACCTCATGGAAGCCAAGCAGGTGCTCATGTTGGCCAACGGCCAAAAAAAGGCCGAGATCATGCGCCAAGCCCTTGAAGGCCCCATCGGCCCCGCTGTGCCAGCCAGCATCATCCGCAGCCATCCGAACAGCGAGGTGCTGCTGGATGAAGGAGCAGCCGGGAAATTGGAAATTAGAAATTAGGAAATTGCCCTCAATTTCCCAATACCCACTTCACCCAATTTCCTAATTTCCAATTTCCAATTTCCAATTTCCAAAATGTCTCCCGCCAACCGCCTCCGAGCCATTTACTTCGCCGTTTTTTGCTGCACGGCGGCCTGGCTGCCCATCCTCGCCGACTTCCTAAAGGAGCGGGGCCTGACGGGGCTGCAAATCAGCACCATCCTGAGCGTCACGCCCGTGATGATGTTCGTCGTCCAGCCCTTCTATGGGGCACTGGCCGATAGGCTGGGCTACAAGCGCTGCCTCATTTTATCTACGGCGCTGGCGGGCCTCAGCTATCTGCTCTACCTCTTCGATGGCGGGTTCGGCTATTTGCTGGCGGTCACGGTGCTCATGGCCATTTTCTACAACACCCTCCAGCCGTTGCTCGACAGCCTTTCGTTGCGCCTCATCGAAGAAGACCCCAGTTTCAGCTACGGCACCCTGCGCATCGCCGGGGCGGCGGGGTGGTCGTTCACGGGCATTATCGTGGGGCAGTTCATTGACGCCCTGGACATGAGCGTCATCTTCGTGGCGGCAGCCATCAGCATGTTCCTTGCTTTTGGGCTTGCTTTCTTGCTGCGCAACGAGCGGCCAGCCAGTTCAACGGGCAGCGGCTCTATGTTCAAGGGGGTAGGGGAGGTCATCGCCGACCGGGGGCTGCTGCTGTTCTTGGTAGCCGTGGTGTTGGTGTCCATCGGCACCACCACCATCTGGAACTTCTACTCCATTTACCTCAAAGAAAACGGGGCCTCCGCCTCGCTCGTGGGCTTTGGCCTATCGTTCCAAGGGCTTTGCGAGTTGCCGCTGTTTTATTTCTCCGCAAAAATCATCGCCCTCCTCGGCCTTCGGCACACCTTCCTGCTCACGGTCTTTGCCACTGCACTGCGCATGTTGCTGTATTTTCTGATAAAAAACCCAGTGGCCGCCATCGCCATCGAGCTGCTGCACGGGGTGTCTTGGTCGCTGTTCTGGGTGGTCTGCGTGGAGCAGGTGAACGCCCAGGTGAAGGAAGAATGGCGGGCCACCGGCCAATCGATGCTCTATGCCGCCTACTTCGGGGCGGGTGCCATCCTCGGCAATTTCTGGACGGGATGGCTATATGGAACTGGCCTGAAAATCGGTGAAATCTTCTTACTGAACGCCGGATTAGTGGCGCTGGTGGGCTTGCTCGCTTGGTGGAAACGGCGGGTTTTGTTCAACTTTGCTCCATGAAATACTTCCTCCTTTTCATCGCTATTACCTTCATCACTTGCAGCCGACAACCCGCCATGCAAATAACGCCGAACTTGAAAATACATGCCTTCCGCCTGTTGCCGGGGCAAGACCTCCGCAAGGAAATCGAAGCTTTTGCGAAGCAAGAAAACATCAAAGCAGGGTGGGTGATGACCTGCGTGGGCAGCCTTACCCAAGCTAACCTCCGCTATGCCAACCAACCCGCTGGCACCAAGCTGAACGGCCATTTTGAAATCGTGAGCCTGACGGGCACGGTGAGCACCAACGGCTGCCACCTCCACCTCAGCCTCAGCGACAGCCTTGGCATGACCACGGGTGGCCACCTGCTCCCCGAAAACTTCGTCTATACCACCGCCGAAATCGTGCTCGGCGAAGCCACTGACCTTGTTTTTACGAGGGAAAAAGATGGGACGACACCGTGGGAGGAGTTGCAAATAAAGGAAAAATAACGCCTTGCCCCAACGCAACGAACATAGCTTCCCGCTCACCATCCTGCTGCTTTACGCCGTGGCCAGCGCCCTGCTGCTCTGGCACCACGAGCCTTGGCGGGACGAGCTGCAGTGCTGGGAAATCGCCCGTCAAAGCGCCTCCCTGCCGGAGCTTTTCTTCAATTCCCGCTACGAGGGGCACCCCAGCGCATGGTACCTGCTGCTGTTCGCCATCACCCGTTTTTCGTGTGATTTCGCTGCGGTGCAATGGCTGCACTGGCTCATCGCATTGGCATCGGTGGGGCTGGTGCTGTGGCGCTCACCGTTTGGCCGCTGGCAAAAAATGCTGCTGGTCTTTGGCTATTTCTTCCTGTTCGAGTACGGGGTACTGACGAGGAACTATGCCCTCGGTGTGTTGATTTCACTGGCCATTTGCACCTTGATAAAGGATTGGCGACGGCATTGGCTCGCCTTGCATTTGCTGTTGTTTTGCTTGTTGCAATGCAGTCTTTTTGCAGCGCTCGTGGCTTGTGCTTTTTATGTGCCGCTGTTTTTCACGGGCATTCAAGTCCATCGGCAAGGAGCCTTTGGCTGGCAGAAAATTGCCCTCGGCACCCTCCTTTTCCTCGCTGGCCTGCTGCTCAGTGCCGCCGACATGGCCCCGCCCGCCGATACCAACTATGCCACCGCTTGGAAGTGGAGCTATCCCGATTGGCAGCCAGCTTTGGGTGCCTTCTTTCGGGCCATGCTGCCCTTGCCACCGTGGGACATGCACGGCTGGAACAGCCATATTTTGTTCAAACTCTTGGACTGGAACCAGCGGGTGCTGGTGGAATGTAGTGGGGCGCTCGTGCTGCTGTTTTGCTGTATTTGGTCGCTGCGCAAATCGGCGTTCGCACTGGCGTTTTTCGCACTGGCTTGGCTAACCACCAGCGTTTTTTTGGCGGTGAAATTTCCAGGTTATATGCGACACCACGGGCATTTTTACTTGGCATGGTTAATGGCGCTTTGGGTGAAACAAGCAGCGCTGGCAGATTCCGAGAAGCTATCACAGCCAACGTTTAGTGAGAAGTTCGCCAATGCTTTTTTCCTATTCGTTTTAGTGGTGCAATTCATTTCGGCTGCGCCAATGGCCTATTTTGACCTCAAATACCCCTTCTCCCAAAGCCAATCGGTCGCCGATTTTTTAAAGCAAAACCACCTCGAAGACCGCTTCCTCGTTGGCGATTACGACTACGCTACTTCCCCGGTCTCCTTCCACCTACGCCGACCGATTTACTACCCCAACCAACTAAAAAGCGGCACCTACCTGCTCTGGAACAAAGAACAAGCCGCCCTGAAATACGACGACATCGTGCCAGTGGCAATTGTCTTCTGCCAGCAGCACGGCAACCTATTGCTGCTCACGAGCTACCTTATTCCTGACGAAAAACTGAACGATTCCATTCGGGTGATTCGGGCGTTCGTGCCAGCGATGGAGGGGTCGGAGGAATATTATTTGTATGAAGTTGGGTGCGGTGGACGGTAGGGATTGCGGAGAAGCAAAGAAAAAAAAGCAAAAAATGCAGTGGGCAGCGGAAAAAATCCGCCGCCCACATTTGCAATAGCTGAGTTATGGCTTCGACGGCTTCCCCCCTTTCCACGAAACCGGATACCTGGAGCAAGCGGTATTTATCGCCCCATCCACTGTTGATGGGTAGCAATCCGGCGTACCATAAATGCCGTAGGGGTCGAAGAAATACCATAAATTATCGCTGGGGTCACGGTGGGCAAAGAAGAGGTGCAGGTGCGTGTTTGGCCCATCGCCGCCGCTCATGCAACCGCAACCGCCAGGGCCGGTGTCGCCAGCCCAACCAAGCACGTCGCCCGCTTTCACGGTTTTGCCAATCAGGTTCATGTCAATCTTCGAGGAATTGGTGCCCCACTGCGCCGCCTTTGGCGCACGGTCGGCCTTCTTCTCCGGGCAGCCCGTGTCGGCTAAGTAATCCTTGTAAACGGGCTTCTGCTCGGCGCTCAGGCCGGGCACTGTTTTCGTCCAGGCAGATTCGCAGTCGTTGTCCGCCCCATTGCGCAGGTGCATGTAGATGGTGCGGTACACGTCTTTTTTGTTGCCGACATCGTGGCTGACGACCATCGTGCCGCCCGACCAATTGTCCCAACCAAAATACACGACCTTGCCCGGCGCAGCGGCGCAGACCTGGAAGGTTTTGCCATCCTTGCGGGAATAGTCGAGCGCATGGTGCCAGTTGCCAGAGCTGTACCGCCAACCGTTCTTGCTCATGTCGCCGACCTTGTCCTTGAAGGGCAGCGTGAAAATCTTATCCTTGGCATCATAAATGGCCGAAAGGCGGAGGTAGTAAGTATCGCCATATTTCACGTTTGGCCAGCGGTACACCACGTCGTCAGTGTTGCTGGCGCAAGTGCTGGACGCCCCCTCGCAGTGGAGGTTGGAGCCGAGGATATGGTAATTGTAACCGTCCCTGGAAGCTGTGGCGAGGTCGTCGGGCATGAGCGCCGTGTTCAAGCACTTGTCGTCACAGGAGCTTTCGTAGGTTTCAAGGTCAACGAGGCGAAGGTTGTTTTTAGCGTTTTCGGCCCATTTGGAAGTGAAGTTTTCCCAGTCCACCCCTGACCAGAGGTAGTGCCCGCCCGTGCCTGCCCGCCAGACGCCCGTGTACTTGCGCTTACCGCCTTCCTCGTAGGTTTCGATGTCAATGAGGCGCAGGTTTTGCGCAGCCAGTTCCTTCCATTTCGCCTCAAAATTGGCCCATTCCACGCCTGCCCAGAGGTAGTGGCCATCGTTGCCCTCCCGCCAGACCCCAGCGTATTTGCGTTTGTTGCCGTCCATATACGTTTCGATGTCAATGAGGCGCAGGTTCTGCTTCGACAGTTCCTTCCATTTGGCCTCAAAACTCGCCCATTCCTGCCCGACCCAGAGGTAGTGGCCGTCATTGCCTTCCCGCCAGACGCCCGTGTACTTGCGCTTGCCGCCATCCACGTAGGTTTCGAGGTCAATGAGGCGGAGGTTTTGCTTGGCGAGTTCCTTCCATTTTGCTTCAAAATTGTCCCATTCCACGCCTGCCCATAGGTAGTGGCCGTCGTTGCCGGAGCGCCAGACGCCCGTGTACTTGCGCTTGCCGCCTTCCACGTAAGTCTCAATGTCTTCGAGGCGGAGGTTCTGCTTCGCCAGTTCCTTCCATTTGGCCTCGAAATTGTCCCATTCCACGCCCGACCAGAGGTAGTGGCCGTCGGTGGCTTCTTGCCAGACGCCGATGTAGAGGTCTTGTGCGGAGAGTTGTAAGGAAAAGAGGATGCTCGTGGCCACGAGCCAGTTGGTGAATTTTGTTTTCATCGTGAGATGTATTTGGTGAGGAAAACTGCGCCACCCATTTCTTTCAACCGAGTGTGGGTTGTGCGGAACGATGGCATCGCTTAATGGTGAATAGTTGATGGAGTGCGGTTTTGTTCAGTTTGCACAAGGATTGGCCGTTTTTGTGGGATGTTGTTTTGGGATTTGCCGGAATTATCAATTAATGGGAAGGGGAGGAGTGGGGTTGTGTAAAGGAGTGCAATGCTTGCTGGTGTCTCAAGCAACTTGTGTTGTCTCCCACTAACTGGGTAGGTTCAAGCTTGGGCTTATTGCTCGTCGTTGCCATTTTCAACTTGGGTGAACGATCCGCTTTACGAATATGCGCCGTTTAGGAGCATTTCTCGAAAGCGATTGTTCGTGGGTTTTATTTTGCTCAAATGTTTGAAAAGACCGGAATTCCACAATTAATAACTGAAGGACTCTCCTGTATTTCAAGCTGCCCAAACATTGATTTTCAGGCTACGGATTTCCATCAAAGCGCCTCCGGTAAACTGCGTGGGGCGAAGCTGCATGGCAAAAACAATTCTAATTATTTCAGCCCTTCCTCAAATACGTCTGCAAAGTCAGGCAGTGCGTACAGTGTTTTTTGCACTGTATGCACTACCCGAACCCCCCAGATATCCACCCACCCGAATGATTAAGCGTCCGGATATTTTGCAATCAAGCTAGCCGTTGCTTTCTGAACAGATACATTCATCTGCGCGGCAATCTGCGCTTCTGTGCGGGCATCATTCCAAATCCGTACTTCGGCCATTTCGCCTATAAAAAAATTGGTATCGCCACCTGAATTGCTCCACCTGCCTAACTGGACGAAATTCCCTCCTCCGTAAGGTGGTACGTCAATTGCCGTACTGGCCATTTTTCCGTTTTTGTATAGTTTCATTTCTCTAGTATCTGCATCGTAGGTAACCGCATAATGCTCCCAACCCTCCGATATGGAATCTTCACATTTTACAGCGGACCATGCCTCGTTATGGCCCGAACATACCTTTCGATTATCTATCCAAAAAGCATGATGCCCCATAGAGCCTCCTGAGACGATGTTGTACTGTCCATTACTACCGGCTGCAATTTTTACCCACGCTTCTTTGGTATAGGAGCGGGAAAGTTTGTTGTTTACAATCACAGGAGGAGTCGAAGCATCAAACAACAGGGTTTTCCCCACTGGAACCACTGTTTGTACCGGACTGCTAATGACCGTTGGAACACTGATGACGTTGGGAACGCTGGTCAATTGCCCGTCCCGGATTTCTAACCGTCCTTCCAGGATAATGGTTTTACCCGGAGGCGCTTCTATGGTAAAGGTAATGGTGTTGGGCGAAGCTGTTTTTTCCACACTTCCTTCTGCTGCAGGTGTGGCAACTATACTGGCAGGTCGCCACTCATCGGTATAAAATTCGTTTGTATTTATTTCTATCGGCGCACCTACCGGAGTATTATCTGTGCGGTAAATGGTGTATGTGCTTTTTGCCTGAAAAAGCACGCCGAAGCAGCCCCCTGTTACTGTTTGGGGATAGGTAAAAGTTCGCTCCTCGTATTTTGAAGTGGCGCCGCCCCATGAATGGCTGTAAGAAGCCTCGATGGAGGCGGTTACGCTAACTTCGCCCTCTGCAACCAATGGTACGCCAGCCTTCCCGCCTGCCGTGACTGACAAACCGAGTGTGACACCTATCTCGTTGTTATAATTGCTTTCCTCGTTTTTGCCAATCATTACAGAGAATTCTTTGGTTTCTGTATTGATAGGCTCATAACTGTCTATTACTTCATACCTCGTAATTCTCCTGATTTTATAGATTGGGCTTGCCCTAAACTGCTCCAATTGATTATCGTAATTGGGGTCTTGTACGGCAAAAAATGGAACATAATACTCCTTCTGTACTTCCGACGCCTTCATCTCTTCTTCCGTAGGTGCATAATTACCTTTTAACTTGATTTTATTGTTGCCCATTTCTACCTTTTCCATAATATCATTTTCGGGAAAATTCAGCACCAAAGCATAGGCGGTTTCAGCCGGTTGATTATCATGGAGTCGGCTTGCCTTAAAAGTGCCTGCTACCAAGTAAACTTGATTTCGTGCAGTTGCACTACTAGTGGCTCGCATTAGCCAAATAGCTACATCCTTATCAGCGCCCGACCCCGAGTCAGTCCAGAATGCTTTGAGCGTGGAATCCTCTTTTTTGGCGAGATTTAAATAACCCGCTCCTGCTACGAGCGCCACCGTTGCACCTAAAGCGTTTACGGCTGTCTTTTTTATGCAACGCACTGAGCCTGCGCTGGCGGGCTCTTCGCTGGTCACTATATCTCCCAAAGCAACATAGCCTTCGGGGCATCTCATGCGCCAAATATAGCAACCGCCGTAAGAACCGCTCGAACCTGCATCATCCCACATCTTATCAAAGCCAATGGGTTCTTTCAACAGGTCTTCATAACCCGGTTTGGGTTTAAGTGTAATGGCAACAGGAGCACGTTGCCCTTTTTCCGGGTTGATATCATGAAAACGCGTAGCAAAATGTCCCAAAGTATAAAAACCCGGCGATGGGTCTGCTTTCCAGAACGCTACGTTCTCAACCGCTCCGGTGCCACTGTCATCCCAAATTTTGCCATATTGTGGGTTGACCTCTTTCATTTCGATGTAAAAAAACTCAGATGACAAACCATTGTTGTCGTCAGATAATTTGTTAGCCATTTTGATTAAAATTTTAAGGTGATTGAAATTTATTTAGTTTGCATTTTTATGGGATTTTCAGTTGCCACGATCAAGGGCACTCTCGAAAACGAGTAAGTAAACCCGCATTGCGCCTTTTACTTATTCGTTTTCGGTAGGTACGCTTTACCTTTCCATTTCCAATCAGAAAATTGGGACTAAGTAAAATACGAAAGTAAAGTGACTAGGCAACCCAAAGCCAGCCGGTCACTTTTCACCCTAATAATAAAACGCCTCCTCCATCTTCGCCAATTTCACCTCATTTTCGCCGGGATGAAAGCCGTCCATGGCAGGCAGTGACTTTGGTTTGTTGGTGAAGTCCTTGGTGGTTTTAGTAATCGTTGGGTTGTCCTCACTTTTGGAGCAGTCCTCGACTTCCTTTTTGTAGTTGATTTTGCCCGTGGACAAGTTATAGTCGTAGTTTTCCCAATAATCACAAGGGCTTCCAGTATTAGTGGTGGCGCCAATGAGTTTCCAGGCAGCATCTTGAAAGCGGTAACGGTGCGTAAAAGTCCATTTGCTGCGGCTGCCGCCAAAATGGTTGAGCACGAGGGTTCCGTTCTCGATGGTCATTTCCTGAAAAGGGTCGCCCATCATGCCGCCATTCTGGCTGGGCATCACCGGGCCGATGGCTTTGTGCCAAAGCTCCCATTGGCCGTTGTTGGATTTGAAAATATGCAGCTCACGCTCCGTGCCCATCTCGGTTTCTCGTTTGGTGTCGTAAACAATGGCTTTTTCTTCCTTGCCATCCTTGTCGAGGTCGCCAGTGGTTTCGCCTAATTTGGTCAGACCCGCCGGGCTAGGAATGCTGTCAGCGGTAGCAGCTGGATAGACTTCGTTTGCAGTAGTGTCGGCAGCGGTCGAGCTTCCGGTTTCGGGTTGGCTTTTGTTGCCTTGGCAGGCAGCGAGTAGGATTGTGGCGAAAAGCAGTAGATACATTTTCATGGTTGAATTTTGATGGAAGATGAATGGATTACCCCGGATTTTGAGCAAATGTAAGTCTGGGTTCTCGAACCTACAAACGGTTCAAAAGACTCCTTACCTTCGCATCCTAACCAATCAAACAAAACAAAATGAACCGCACCATAATCTACCTTTTTCTTGTCTTCGCCAGTTCAAAGAGCATCGCCCAGCCCCACCCCTACACCCCCGACCCTGACCCGCTCGTCCGCCAGCACCTCGCCGACTGGCAAGACCTCAAGTTCGGCTTCATGATGCACTGGGGCACCTACAGCCAGTGGGGCATCGTGGAGAGTTGGAGCCTCTGCTCCGAGGACTGGATAGACCGGGGCGGTGCCGATTACGTGGACTACGTGCAGCGCTATGAGGCCCTGCCGAAGACGTTTAATCCGTCAAAATTTGACCCAGAGAAATGGGCGGCTGCAGCATGGGCAGCGGGCATGAAATACGTCGTGTTCACCACCAAGCACCACGATGGCTTCTGCATGTTCGACAGCAAGTACACCGACTACAAAATCACCGGGCCGGACAGTCCCTTCCGCACCAACCCCAAGGCCGACGTGGCGAAAGAGATTTTCAACGCCTTCCGGCAAAAGGGCTTCAAGGCAGGGGCCTATTTCTCCAAACCCGACTGGCACTGCGACGACTACTGGGCGCACGAATGGGCCACCCCCAACCGCTGCAATAACTACGATGCCCGCAAGTACCCGGAGCGCTGGAAAAAGTACGAGGATTTCACCTACAACCAAATCGAGGAGCTGATGTCCAACTACGGCCCGATGGACATCCTCTGGCTCGACGGCGGCTGGGTGCGCCCGGACAGCACCATCAACGACGAGGTGCGCTCCTGGGGTTACGACCTGCCCAAATGGGGCCAGGCCATTGACATGGGGCGCATCGCCCGCATGGCCCGGCAGCACCAGCCCGGCCTCCTCGTCGTGGACCGCTCGGTGCATGGCCCCTACGAGAACTACCGCACCCCGGAACAACAAGTGCCAGCCATCGTGCCGCCCTACCCGTGGGAGACCTGCATGACCATGGCCGACGGCTGGTCCTACAGCGCCAACCCGAACTACAAAAGCAGCCGCCAACTCATCCAGACGCTCGTGGACATCGTGGCCAAGGGCGGCAACTTCCTCCTCAACGTTGGCCCCGGCCCCGATGGCTTGATTGACGAAACGGCCTACACCCGCCTCGCCGACATCGGCAAATGGATGGATACCAACGGCGAGGCCATCTACGGCACCCGCCCTTTGGCACCCTACAAGGAGGGCAAGGTCTGCCTCACGCAGAAAAAGGACGGCAGCCGCCAGTACCTGATTTACCTGCCCGATGCGGATGAAAGGGAACTTCCCTCGAAGGTCTGGACCTCGACTTTTTCAACGAAAAACATCAAAAAAGTGAAGCTGCTGGGCAGCAGTGAAGCCTTGAAATGGGAAACTGTTGGTAAGGGAATCGAAGTGGTGGTGCCGGATAAACTGCGGAAAGGCATGGCAGGGAAAGCAGCGTGGGTGGTGGAAGTGGCTCGTTAGGTAATTGCTCAATGCCCTTTTTTGAGCTCCTTCCGCAATTTGCGATTCATTTTCAAATCAGTCCTGTATTGTTTGGGAATACCCCGTTGTTCATAGAACTTCTTTTTCCGTAAATGGAATTTGAATTTATTCTTGCCATTTTCATCGGTGGTAACTTCAACGTATATTTTCCTTTTAATGGCTGCATAGCCCCTTTTGGGTGGGATGACTGAGCGGTTGTTCTTTTTTAAATTATCAAGTGGTATAGTGACCCAAATATTGGTGTTGGTTCCATAACTATAAGTGCCTTCAATGAACATATTGATGGCATTGGATTGAATTTCCATCAGGGGTATATCAATATCCGTTCCTTTGAAGCTGAGGTTATTTTGAATGGGCGCAAAACTGAGCAGTTTAAAGCGTTTTTTCATTCCGATTTTGGCGGCCAATTCATCCAGAGGCGCAAAGCCTATGATGGCTATATCGCTCAATTCAAAATCAAGCTGGCCATTGTTTTCATCGGGGACAAGCCCCTTGCCGCCCTGTGCGATAGCGCCAGATAAGACAAGGTCGAGGGTGGCCTGGCCGGACAGTTTTTCAATGGTTTTGAAGGAAGGAATATTGAGGTAATCAAGGCTTTCCAGCAATAATGCAACATTCAATTTATCCGTCTGGAATTGACCAGTAAAAGGCGTATCATCTATTTTTCCCAAATCCAAGCTTCCCTGAAAACTGACGCTCCCATCGTGGAACCGAAAGCCGGTTTTATCCAAGACCATAGTGGCAGAATCCCGTAAGGTGATGCCAGTTTGGACATCATATAGCATCAATTTATCAGAATAAATTAACGTATCCAGGTACATGGAAATATCCGGGTTAAATGCGCTCAAAATTGCTTTTGTTGTTTTCTTTAAGGCAATGGTTTTTTTATCAGGATTGTCATTCTTTGCTGAATATAAAAGCTTTAGCAACTGAGTCATTCTTATTTTAGTGGAGGTAATGTCAACAACAGCTTTTACTTCTTTGCCCGTATTGCCCACCACCAGTTCGCTGAGGTTTTTGATATTCCCGGCCAATTTGATTTTTTGATGGATGGAATCTTTATTCATAAACCCATAGAAAACAGCATCATCCTCATGCAGTGAAAGGTTGATTTCTGTAATGGGAAAACTAACATCAGCCTGTTTGAAATAGACCTCGCTATCTACCAAGTCAAAGGTTGCATCTCCATTGTTCAGGAGTTCCTCAAAATCCCGGACATTGCCTTCATATTGCAATTCTGCGTTAAATTGTCCTTTGCTGAAAAAGAACCTATCCGTTTTAAAGAATTGATTAAAAAGAGCAGGGTCACCTTCCAGCAATACTTTGGTTTTAATGGAATTCCCGAGCTTTAAATCGGCTGCATTCATCAGTTGGCTGTGTTCAGCAGGTTCATAGATAATCTTCCCTAAAAGGGTTTTGCCCTTGTCTACTTTAAAAACAATCTCGCCTGTGGAGGTGCTGGGTATCAAGCCTTTTTGGTCGTCCAGGATTCCTTTGTGCTTTACATCTAAACTTACATTTTCAGGCAATTGCTCCATATTTGCGAGCAATTTAACCTTGAAATAATCCAATGGTGGCAATAGCTTGGCGAGGTTTAAATTCTTGGCATGCAATTCAAAATCAAATGGCGTAATATCTTCCTTACTGACGTCTAACCTTGCTTTGAGGGTTACTTGACCTTCCTCGTATTGAAAACTGGTATTTTCCAGTATCAGCGTTTGTTCGTTTTCAAAATGAACGCCTGTTTTAAACTTGCGAAGTTCCATTAAATCAAAATATTCCAGAGTGTCAACCGATACCGTGATACGAGGCTGGAATTGAAATTGGATGCCCCGGATAGTTTCTTTCATGGAGCGCTTTTTTTGTAGGTCATTTTTTGGATTGCCATCATCCAAATAGCCGTTCTCTCCAAACAGGTTGACAAAGTCCGTCCAGTTCATTTTTTTGGCGACAAAATTGACCTCACTTGTCGAGCCCCCTGTCAGTGCGAAAAGCAGTGCTTTCATGTTTGTTAAGCCACCATCAATCAGGAATTCGTTCCCATTTTCGAGGGTGCTGCTCACGATGGAAAAATTGGCGTCGCCCTGTTTTTTGGAGAGTACCAACTTCTCAAAAGGGAAGCTCGTATTGGAGGGTTTATATACAGCTGAAAAATGTTTCAGCGATAATTTGGCCTCGCTATTTACCACAATTTCCTGAAAGTCGTTCATAGAGCCCTCCACGTTGGCCACCAAATCAAACTTTCCCCGTTTAAAAAAGAATTTGTCATTTTTAAACCATTTGCTGATGCCAGCTGGCTTGCCTGTTATATTGACGGCTGTCATCAATCTTGCACCAGTTTTAGGGCTTGTCGTTATTAGGACTGATGGCGATTGAACAAAGAATTCATCGTACACCGTATTTACGTTATTCATGGCAATGCGCAAGTGCTTGCCGTCTTCTTTGTTGGCTCGCTCGTCGTCATATAAACGATTGGTAAACCGTCCATTTAAGGTCACTTGCTCGAATAAAAAACGTTTTGCGGTCACGGTATTTTCTTCCTCCATTCTAAAATCAATATTGACCAAAACAGGCTCATCCGGCTTGAAATAACTTGAAATAGTGGTCTTGGAATAGAAGGGTTTCTCGATATGGAAGGGTTCCAACTTTTCCTGCAAATTCACAGGCAACAATGGCATGGATTCGCTCCATATCGTCGTAGCATTTTCTAATATCAGTTTCGTTAATTGCTTTTTTCGGGTATCATAGTTTCCACCAAAAACAAATGCTTGCTCATTAATGGAGAGCGGAAAAGGCTCAAAAGAAATATTGCCATCCATTATGCCCATATTTATTTTACCTGCCAATTTACTATTGGCAACAAAAGACCCATTTGCCTTTTTAAAAGCCAATTCCTCCACAAACAAGGTCATATCAATTTCGGCAGTCAGCCCTTTGTCTTTTATGTGCAGATTGGCTGCAAGGTCTTCCAGATTTGCGTGGATGCTGGTGGTTTTAATAGCGTCCGTAAAGGCAAATTTTACATTGGTGAAACTGACCTTTATGTCATCCGTCAGCACTTTTACAAAGCTGGATTTGCGGGTTTCCCCGTCCTCCGTTTTCTCCGAAAGAAAACTTTTCAGATTGCTGTACCCGTTCTCGTCCTTGAACAGGGTGATACGCCCATCTTTCAAATCAACCGACTTGATTTCAACCTGTTGCGACCGCCAGGCTTTGAGGGAAGCAGCAAGCTTCAAGGCTTTGAGCTGCAAAATCGGCGTGCCGTGCCTGTCGAACTGGGCATCCCGTACCGACACGTTTTTTAGGGAAATGGTGGCAGCAGGAAAGTCCCTGAAAAGGCTGATGTCTGCCGATTGGAACGAAACCGAGCCGTCGTTCAGGAGGGGAACATTGCTGAATACTTTGGTTTTATTGGATTTTAAGTAAATATTGATGCCGACCAGAAACATTGCAAATAGCAAGACAGAAAGCAGCAGGGCCTTCCACAACACATGAAAAAGCCTGCGTGTTGCACTGGCTTTTTTGCGATGCTTGGTATTTGAATTTTCAGTTTCACTCATTGCGAAGCACTTGGGTTGTCTGATAGGCATTGGCCTCAGAATCTTGCCAGATTTGTTCCAGCTCACCATGAGTCAAAAGCCACGACCATTACTTTGTTCAACAATGGGCATCAAATGTACTGTTAAATTGTTTCCGGGCGTCCGTCTTCATCGTACAGTTTTTAAGCTGCCATTGGTAATCTAGGTCGGATCCGCTGAACCCCTGTTCCGGCGGCGGGACACTGAAACTGTGGTTCGGTGTCCGATTTAAAGCCAAAAGCCTAAATCGTTACTTCCTCCGCCTTTGGGCTGACCGCTTTAATAAAAACCATAAAATAGAGCATGATTAAAACCGTGGCGAACCCTGATATCAAGAAAATGGCATTCGAACCATATTTAAACCAAATCAGCCCCGCCATAGAGCTTGCCAACATGGCGCATATACTCTGAAAACCCGTATAAGTCCCAATGGCGGTGGCAGTATCCTGTTTATCCGAAATATTGCTAATCCAGGCTTTTGAAACACCTTCCGTAGCGGCACCATATATGCCATACAGGAAAAAAATGCCCGCCACTGCATAGATATTTGTGCTAAAGCTCATGCCGAAATAAGCAATGGAAAATAGGCACAACCCAAAAACAAATATCCTTTTAAGCCCAATCTTATCGGCCAATATACCCAGCGGTAAAGCAAATAGGGCATAAACAAGGTTATAAAAAATATAGACACCTATAACCGCTGTATCATCCAACCCGATTTGTTTAGCCTTCAGCAAGAGGAAAACATCAGAGCTATTGAAAAGGGCAAAAGCCAATAGCCCCATCACCAATTGCCTATATGTTGCCGGGCTAGTTTTCCAATAACCCAGAAAAGAGAAAAATGGCACTGCTTTTTTTACTTCCGATGGCTTGCTACCCTTGTCTTTCAAGTAAAAAGAGGCGACAATGGCAAGTAGTCCCGGCAGGAAAGCAAGGAGAAATAGTACCTTGTATTCCCCCGGATGATAGTGCAAATACAACAAGGCAAGGGCCGGCCCAATCACCGCACCCAACGTATCCATCGAGCGGTGAAAGCCAAATATTTTTCCTTTTGTCGCTGGGGTGGCTTCGTCGGAGAGGATGGCGTCCCGTGCCCCGGTCCGTATTCCTTTACCAAGCCGATCAATCGTTCTGGCCATGAAAACCCAAAGCGGATAGACGAAAATAGCCAGCAATGGTTTTGAAATGGCGCTCAACGTATAGCCAATGCGCACAAATGGGACTCGTTTGCCGGAGCTGTCGGATAGTTTTCCAAAATACCCTTTGCTCAGCCCTGCCGTCGCCTCTACAAAACCCTCCAATACCCCAATCAATATGATTGAGAACCCGATGGACTTCAAGTAAATAGGCATGATGGGATATAGCATTTCGCTTGCTGCGTCGGTGAACAAGCTTATCAATGACAATATCCAAACAGTACGAGTGATGTTTTTCAATGGCAAAAAATTTAATCAGGTTAGCAGCATTATTCAGTCAAAGCTACAAAATATGATAATAGAACAGTTTTAAATGGTATGTTATTTCGGGCACGCTCCTTAGGGCTGGAGTTGAAAACTGCTTTCCCAATAGGAGGGTTATTGAAATCCGATTACCTTTGGTTCCTTTTCCAAAGAAGCCAAACAAGCGCTTCATCAGCACTTATACTTCACGCCATTAGGTTTTGTGCAAACGCTTGAAAACGTGGTGTAATCAATGTCTGCATATCGGCCATTCTAACGTGATGGTGGTTTATTTCAAATATTGCCGTTTTTATGGCCTCATGGAATTTCTGGGCG
>JANPLH010000223.1:0-17382 GCA_031426435.1 Saprospiraceae bacterium
GCAGCAAATGGACGGGCTGCGCAATAGCCTGAATGCCGCCTTGCGGGGCTTCAACGCCGCCGACCTCAGCGTGGAGGAGCGCAATGGGCGCATTTATGTGTCCATGAGCCAAAGCCTGCTTTTCAAATCGGGCAGCGACAAAGTGGAGCCAAAAGGCGTGGATGCACTCGGCAAGCTCGCCAAGGCATTGAACGACAATCCAGACATCGAAATCATCGTGGAAGGCCATACCGATAACGCCGGGGGCGTGGACTACAACTGGAACCTCAGCACCGACCGGGCCACCAGCGTCGTGAAAATCCTTTCTGTAAGCGGCGTCTTGCCCCACCGCATGATTGCCTCTGGCCGTGGGATGCACCACCCCATTGTGCCCAATAGCACGGAGGCCAACAAGGCCAAAAACCGTCGCACGGAAATCATTCTTTCGCCGAACCTTGATAAGATCTTGGCACTCACAAAATAGGGATGAGGAGCGAGGGATGAGGGATGAAGCAGTCCTATTCATCCCTCATCCCTTATCCCTCATCCCTGAAAAATGACCGCTGCACAACAACGCATCTTCCCCTTCATCCACCGTACCCCGGTGCTGACCTGCCAGACGCTTGACCGTATGTCGGGCGCTACCTTGTTTTTCAAATGTGAAAACTTCCAGAAAATGGGCGCCTTCAAGATGCGGGGCGCTGCCAATGCCATCCTGCAACTGACCGAGGAAGAGCGGCGGCGAGGCGTTGCCACACATTCCAGCGGCAATTTTGCGCAGGCGATGGCTTTGGCTGCGCAAATGTTGGGCATCCCGGCATACATCGTCATGCCAGCCAATTCGCCGGAAGTAAAGAAGGCTGCGGTGCGGGGCTATGGTGGCGAAATCATAGAATGTGAATCCAATTTGGCGGCACGGGAAGCGACCTTGGCGAAGGTAGTGGAGCGGACAGGTGCAACTTTCGTTCACCCATTCAACGACGGTAACGTGATAATAGGGCAAGGAACGGCGGCGCTTGAACTATTGCAAGACATTGACAACCTGGACATTATCATCTCGCCCGTGGGTGGGGGAGGACTGCTGGCTGGCACGGCCTTGGCTGCGCACGATTTTTCACCTGATACCAAAGTATGGGCAGGTGAACCTGCTGGTGCGAGCGACGCCTGGGAATCAAAAAAAGCAGGCAAACTCATCCCCCAGACCAACCCGCAGACCATCGCCGACGGCCTGCGTACCTCGCTCGGCGACAAAACCTTTCCCATCATCCGTGACCATGTGGAGCGGGTGGTGCTTGTTGAAGAGGACGAAATCATTGCCGCCATGCGCCTTTTGATGGAGCGCATGAAAATCGTAGTGGAGCCAAGTGGGGCCGTGGCATTGGCCGCCATTTTAAAGGAAAAGGACACAGTGGCTGGCAAGCGGGTCGGCATCATCCTCTCTGGGGGGAATGTGGACTTGAAGGCATTGGCGGCTTTGCTGTAACACGGTCTGCCAGTCCGTGTTACAGTTGTGGAGCGACCGACCAAAACTGCAACTGAAGCGTTCAAGGAAGAAACAATTGTTTATGAAACTTTCAAATTGTGTTCTCGCTGTAACTTTATTCTTGTTTGCTTCCTGTAAAAAAGGGGAAGACCTCCCCACGCCCGATGCCGTCATGGTCAAGTTCGTGAACCAAACGGGTTCGGATATTGAGGACTTGACTGTGAGTAGGGTAGCGGTGGGTATCTTGAAAAAAGGGAAAACTTCCGAAGCGTACCACCACTTTGAGCAGCTTGGGCAGCAGTTTGGGTATGCGCTGGTCGAGGCAGTTGGCACCATCAATGGTAAGAAGCATTTCACGGGGGCTGCTTGCCAAGGTATTTGTGGCACAGCATCGGCACCCAATGGTACTTGGCTGGAGCCGGATTATTACAAAATCAGCGTCCAAATCGCAAAAGAAGAACCCAATGCGATGGAGTTCAAGCTATTGGAATAACAATTCGACATGTCTCAAATTCACACTGACACCACCAGTCTTAACAAATACATCAGTGACACTGGCTACTGTTCCCGCAGGGAAGCCGACAAGCTCATCCAAGATGGGCGGGTGACCATCAACGGCACGGTGGCTATTCTCGGCAATCGGGTGGGGGCGGGCGACCAGGTGCTTATTGACCGCAAACCCCTGAAAAGCAAGGAGAAACCCATTTACATTGCCTTCCATAAGCCCGTCGGCATCACCTGCACGACGGAGACGCACGTCAAGGGCAATATCATCAGCTATATCAATCATCCTAAGCGGATTTTCCCCATCGGGCGTTTGGACAAGCCTTCCGAGGGCCTCATTTTCCTTACTAACGATGGCGATATCGTCAACAAAATACTGCGGGCGGGCAACAACCATGAAAAGGAGTATTGGGTGAAGGTGGATAAACCCATCACCGATGATTTTATCCGAAAAATGGGTGCCGGGGTGCCTATTCTTGACACTGTGACACAGCGTTGTTTCATCGAAAAAACGGACAAGTTCGGCTTCCGAATCATCCTAACGCAGGGCCTGAACCGTCAGATTCGGCGCATGTGCGAGTACCTAGGCTATGAGGTCACTAAGCTCAAGCGCACCCGTATTATGAACGTGAATTTGGACAATATCCCCGTCGGGAAATGGCGCTACCTGACCGATTCGGAGATGGCGGCCATTGAGCGGATGGTGGCGGCTTCGAGCAAGACGATGGAGGCATCGGTGCTGACCAAATCTGAGGACGATATGGAGTAGGCATATTCTTCATTCATTATTGAATTTATGAAAGTTTCCGTTTTCGACACCTATGTAATCATGTCAAATGGCGACACCGCCCATTTCGACATCCTTGTTCCCGAAGGGAAAAATAGCTTGGAAGAAGTGCTGACCTTCGGGAAGACCTACCTCGAAAGCCTTGACGAGGGCAGACAACCCATCTCAGCGGCGGAGTGCCAGTTCTGCCATATCGAGGAACCCACGCAAGAGGTGCTGGACAGCATCGAACAGCAGGGCTTTCATATCATCGTGATGGAGGATATTCCGGCAAAACTGTCCGACGAGCCTACCCGCCGGCAATTGATTGAGCATTTGAGGGCAAAGAGCGAGGCGCTGCGGTTTGCGAATTTTAAAGGGAAAACGGAGGGGGATTTGTGGGCGCTGGTCTCAGAAATTAAATGAATTTGGAAGTGCTGACAATGTCAATAAACATATTGGCCTGGGTGCTGGGGCATTGGATTTATTATGCGCTTATGTCTTTAATGCTTGATTGGATGGTATTTTAGTTTTGACCACCATTCCTCCTTTATCAATGTACAATAAGTAGGTTTAATTGCTCCTAATTTCTATGGCCAAGCACCCTTGTCAAAGTAAGTGAAATGTTTGAGCATAGAATTTGCAATGCCCTAACTACCGAGTTGCTTACCCGATAAATCTATCCTTTCCCAATCCCTCCGTGAGCTGGTTTTTCTAAATCCGCCGCTTGCTGGGCCATGCATTGCCCTTTGTACCCTGAAAACAAGTGGTTTTATGCCTTGGTTGGATGTCCTTTTCGGTTTTGACCAAACAAAACACCACCTGATTTCGGTGCAAAAAACGCAGTCGGCATTAAATGCATCAAGCATGAAATCCTTTAAACTGTTGATTTTTGGCTGCTGCCTTTTGGCCATGCCCATTTTTGTCTTTGCTCAAAAAAAGTATTGGGAGGCAAGTGCCACCATTGGCGCCATGAACTACTACGGCGATTTGACGCCGCCTGTTTTCACCATCAAGGAAATCCACGCTGGTGGCCAACTCAGCCTCCGCCGCTTCTTCGACCGGGAGCATGCCCTGCGCATCAATATCATGCATGGAAAACTCTCTGGGAACGACCGCAATTTTGACCGAAACTACCAGCGCAACAACAGTTTTGATGGGAGTATGACCGAAATTGCCTTCCTCGGCGAGAAAGACTTCAAAGGGCGCAAACGCTTTTCGTCCAAGCACGGATACCAGAAAACGAACTCATTCTACCTTTTCGGTGGCGGGTCGGTCGCCTATTTCAACCCAAATGTCAAATATGGTGACCTGTACGAAGGGGATAGGGACAAAGAATACATCAATTGGCATATCGGTATGCCCATTGGCGGCGGCTTCAGGATTGACGCCAACGAGAAATTGGTGTTCAGCTTGGAACTGGGCTACCGCTTTACCATTTCCGACTTCCTTGATGGAACACAGGCAACAGGCAACGCCTACAAGAACGATTCCTATACATTCGGAGGTGTATCGGTTGGGTACCGCTTTTTTGACAAAGAAAAACCCAAGGAGGAGGTGAAAACCAAGGCGCAAAAACGGGCTGAGGAGCAGCAAAAGTGATACTTTCCCTGCCAGGTTAAGTCATTCCATAACATCGCATAAATCAAAAAAAATCCCGCCCCGGCGTACCGGGAGCGGGCTTCATCGTCATTGGTCTCAAAAAAAGAAAACTACTATGTTGGCACAAAGTGATATCATGAAAGAAATGAGAATCGTTGAAGAATGCACACCCTATATGTGCTAAATTTCCAATTTCCTAATTTCCAATTTCCATTTTCATTCTCTTATCACCTTGCGATTGCCTTCGTTGTATTGAATTAGTTTAGCGTGTTCGGCCTTTGGTTTCACTACGTTGTTCACAAACTCCAAAGCGGACTCTTTGGACGAAAAATTCGCCATGATGAGGTAGGAGTAACCGCCTTCAGCCAGCTTATCGTACAGCACATTGCCGAACTGCTGAAAAATGGGGTTGGCCCTGTCCATCGGATAGGTAGAAGCGGCAATCTCGATGGCATAGCCCGTGAAAAGTTGTGGGAAACGCTTGTGGAAGCGGACGGAGGTTGGTTTTGTGGCCGGAGCAGATGGCTTTATGGAAGTAATGATGGATGCTTCTGGCTCAAAAGCAAGACCGCCTTGGCTGAAAGCTATTTGGCCAAAACTGATTGCGCCAAGAATAAATAGTGTGTGGAGGGCATTCATTTTCATGGAATTATAAAGTGGCGATTATTTAATATGTAAAAATCATGCCAAGTTTACCAGCTTGAATTTCAAGCTGGTAAACGGCACGAGACCACCCCTTCATTGCAATTGCGCAGAAGGGATTTTTGTACGGACAGACTTGAATCTTGAAATTCGACGATTGTCCAATGAAAGGGAAGAAGACGGATCTTCTTCATAAGTATCAGTGGCGGCATTGCCCGGTTTCCCGGAGCCGACAGTGAAAAGTAGAAGCCCAAATGACAGGGCCATCAGGAGTAATAGTGTAACAGAGTGTTCCATTGCGAGCTTTGGTAAAAATGTTCTGGAATAAGTGATAGTATCAGTTCTCTTTCTTAAAAACCAATGAGCTCGGCTGAGATGTTATGTTCAAATCACAATGACGCCACAAACATAGGTAAATTTAATATTTATTATTCTATGTTTTTAAACTTTTTTTCAAAAAATATTTTTGGGCTTCGATACAATGAGAAAAGCCGTATATTTGCCCCGCTTTTGAAGAAAAGCATTTTCAGAAACCCTTACCCGTGTGGCGAAATTGGTAGACGCGCTACTTTGAGGGGGTAGTGTCCGCAAGGATGTGCTGGTTCAAATCCAGTCGCGGGTACTTTTTTTTGTAACTCCTTATTTTACAAGGAGGTGCAAAACGAATAGACAAATTTTCACCTTTCCTGATTGTCTGCGACCAAAAATCGCATGTCACAATCAGCTAAAAAAAATTTTGTCCTTAGGGACCACTGTTTGGATTTGTCCAAGCAGTGGTTTCTTCATTTTAAAGACCCATCTACTGGTAAGTGGAAAAAATACTATAATGGCATCAACCTTCACGATACCGTAGAAGGCAGGCAAACTGCCGCTGAAGCGTTGCTCACCCGCCTTGAAGCGGCATATATTCCACCTCCTGCCAACATTCTCGAAAGGAAAAAACTGTTTCAGGCCCTCGAAGAGCGCCGCCCAGAACTGCGAAAGCATTCCTTTGGGTGCTTCCAAACCAAGCTCAAACTTTTATTCGAATACCTGGGCGATGGTCCACTCACTCCGGAGTCGGCAAAAGCCTTTTTGAGGCATTACCAAAAAACGAGAAGTGCCGCCACCGTCCACGAAGCCAGGCGCTCGCTGGGCTTCCTGTTTGAACGCTGCGGCATGGGGCATTTCTTGGATGGGTTTGAACCCAAGAAAGGAAAATCGGAGCCTGCCAGGTACTTTCAAGACCATCAGGCCGAGCGGTTGATGGCATGGATGGCCGACAATGACCCTCAGCTGCGGCTCCATTGCCTATTCATCTATTATTGCTTCATTCGGCCACGTGCGGAATTGATTCACATCAGGGTGGAAGACATCTATTTTGATGAAAGGAAAATCCTGATTCGCTCCGATTTTGAGGCAAGGGGCACGGATGGCCACCTGCCACCGGGTTCTAAAAACCATAAAACTGAGTTCGTGGCCATCCCGGATGAATTCTTTCCTGAGCTGGAGCACTTGAAAGCATTGCCGCCCAGCTCCTATGTTTTCCATTCCCAGAAATCAATTTACAAGCCGATTGGTCGCAACACTTTAGGCGAGCGCCACACGACCATGCTGCGCGCATTGGGCTACTCATCCGAGTACGTGATGTACTCCTGGAAACACACAGGTGCGGTTGCCTGTGTGAAGGCTGGAATTTCGCTGAAGGAACTGCAGATACAGCTCCGGCACCACAGCTTGGATATGGTTGACAAGTACCTGAGGCAGCTGGGCGTGGCCGACTTGGTGAAGCTGCGTTTGGCGTTCCCAAGGCCAGGCGCTAAGACAGCGACGGCGATGGATTTGCAGATACAGAAAGAGGTTACAGAACTCACTTCTAGGATTATTAGGATGTACCCTGACAAACCGATAATTGAGGTATTGCGGAGCTTGCAGGCGATTGTGGAGGCAAAGGCGGTATAAAAAAAGCCTGGCATTCCTGCCAGGCTAATCGAATTAGAACACTGCCCCTGTTGTAGGGGGACAAGTTTTTCTTTAGGCGACTGTCTTGCCTAGGTTCGCCCAACGCTTGTACAGCTCAATATTGGCCACGGCCAAAGTCAGGCTTTCCTCGATGAGCGATTCTACCTCATCATTTGGCAGGTCAAAACCTACTTTCATGTCCTCGATGAGTTCAGCTTTTTCGTCTGGAGTGAGCGCCTTGAAACGCTGGATTGGATTTCCCAGCTTTTCAAATGCTGGCTTGGCCAACGGAACGACGCCCCAAAACTGGAGCAGATCCAAACGGCTGAATTTCCCATCCTTCAGCGCTCCGACCAGTGCGCCCTGGAATGCAAATAGGAAGACTAACAGTTCCCGCAATTCTTTTAGATTTTCCATTTTAAATTTGATTGGTGATGAAAATGTAAATTTTGTTTACAAAAAATAGCGGGTTGCAAGCTGATGGGGAGGAGCGCCGGATTGGAGCCGCCGCCCATCACAGCGCTCGATGGTATTTTTTGTAAAAAATATTGTCAATCAGCTAAATACCCCACCGCCCTGACTGATATAAAAATCTTCGCACTTTGAATAGCTGCGAGTGGGTTGGTCGTAAGGGCTTCCTGGCAGGCTGGCCCAAGTTGGGTTGCATTTTTTCAACGCTTTATACAAGGCTCCATTTTCGACATCTTGCAAGGCCCCTCGCTGTTTGATTAGTTGTATGGCTGCGGCAGTCTGTCCAGCAGCGTCGAACCTTATACCTGGCAGTTTATTCTTGATTCCCAACCAAGTGGGCCTATTTATTTGATAGGCACCGGCAGCGGTGCTTTTGCAACCTGGTCCATATCCTGCACCTGCGCATATTCTATCAGGAAGTACTACGCCGTTCCATTCTTTGGTAATTGCTGGGTGATCGCTAAAATCAGAAATAGTATGCGAGTAGGCGTAGCAAACGGCATAGGGATTCGGCTTGGAGAATGTCCCCTCTGCCCACTGTATGAGCTTCAGGAACGCCCGTAGGTTTGCGCTGAGGCCATCATCAATGTCACCGTTGGTATTGGCAGCATTGGCGGAGGAACTGAATAAAAGAAGGGCTACGAGCGCAACCCCGGCGACGATGACGGTTTTGTCGTTCATCACTCCTTGTTGTAAGCTGTGTAAGCATTCCCCCCGGCCACTATGGCCACGGCTCCCCATCCGTAGCGCCCTACCTTGCCGTTTGCGGAGGTACTGCCCACGGCGGCTCCCCCTGCGAGTACCGCCCATAGCCACCACGGCGCATCGATGGGCAGCGAGAAGATTCCCCAAGGGTTAAAGCCAAACCCGCCTTGGTCGTTGTCGTTGTCGTCGTTGCCCGTGCCGGTTGGAGCGGTCGGTATCGGCCCAGGGGATGCTGCGCAACTGTTGGCGGCGGCGCTCTGCATTACCTTGGCGGCTGCGTTGGCGATGGCTTGCGGGCTTGGGATGCCCGGCATTTTTGCCAAGTGCTTCGCTTTTATTTGCCCCCCCTGCGAGCAGTAGCGACCGATGATTATGCAGGGAGCCGTTATGCCATGCTGCGACATTACCGATTGGGCGGAGGGCTTGTTGGCATCTATCCCGACCGCCCCCTCGATGTACTCTCCAATGTCGAAGGCGCTACGGGCAGCTGCCCATGCCGGCCCCTCGGTGCCTCTTTCGTAAACGATTATCACTGCTTTTGCCATAACTTTTAATTTTTGTTCACCAACCTTTGAAGCAAGTCATGATTTTCTTTTGTCAGTATTGCGTTTTGGTTCTGGTAGTGCTGCACCGTCCCCTCCAGCTGCATCACCTTGTTTTCAAGGCTATGTATCTTGAATTCCGTGCTTCGCCGAAACTGCGTGGCGCTCAGGGTGATACCCAGCGACATCAGCACGGCTATCAATGCCAAAATTATTCCTGCTGTCATAACTAATTCTTCTGCGTTCACGGGCGTACAATTTGTGCATGGAATGGGTGCCTATCCCCCATACCTGAAATTATAGCCCCTCGAATAACAAAATGAATAAACCACCGCCGATATACCAGCATTCAAAAGCCTTTGCCTTAATGGTCGTTTGGTTTGTACCAATGGGAGGGTGATGCCGACAATAAGCCCGGCCCGCTGCACCTTGTCGGCTGCGTGCCAAAAGTCCCTATTGGCATTTCCCAATATTTCAGATTTCTTTCCCCTCGATGGGTCATTGTCGTAATACTTGCGGCGCCAGCCTTCACTACCCCAAAAAGAGGTGGGGGATTTGCCCCAATTTTTTTCAAAAATGGTAGGTTCTGCGTGAAAGGCTTCACGTAGGCCCATCGTGTAGCCGCCCACGCCCGCCGCCGTCCATCCAAGCACATCCCAACCAGAAAAAAAGGTTTGCGCCCCCGCTATTTTGTGCAGGTAGAGCCTTGGCAGCGTATCCACGCCCACCGCCGCCCGGCTACGATTGAATACAGTGATGGTAATAAGCAGCAAGGCCACGAGGCCGAGCATTCTTAGCAGGTTGTCTAATTGTTTCTTCATTATTATAGGCTTGATAAAACAATGGTGATGGTAAGCCCTCGTGCATGCGTTACCGCCGTGTCGGAGGAAAGGTTAGGGACTATCATTTGCCCGGTTGTGACGATTTGCCCGCCGCCCGCTATGACTTCCTCTACTTCGGTATCTCCAAAGGTTGCGGAAAGGGCATTGGCGGTTGATATAGCCCTTGGCTGTGCGTTGTTGTAGATGTTAAGCCCTACCGTTACGCTGCCACCGTTTGCGCTCGCCGTGCGTACTCCGTACACCACGCTTTTAATGGTATAGCCGTTTAGCGCCGCTGGTACCGTCCAATAATCATTGCTTTTTTCGCCTGTTGTTTTTAAGCTGTCGGCAAAGGAAAGCGGGGTTAGTGTGATGATAATAGGTAGGCTTTCTATTTTGTCAAACACGGCGTTTTTGGTGGGCACTTCCGTTTTCGCATCCCAGGCACTTGTATAGGCTTCGTCAAGCACTTCTAATGCTGCGTTTGCCGAATCGTCTGCGAGGCGGGCTTGTAGTTTTGCGGCATTCCGCTTTAGTGATGGGAAAGAAGATGTTGTTCCGCCAAATTGGAGGCGGTTGAAGTCAGTTCCAGCAAAATTACTAAACCTTATAACCCCATTAGAAGGGGCATTCATGATTGAACTCGATGACCAGTAAATTGAATTCCCAGTACCAGCTATAATATTTGCTTGAGATGAAATAGTAGCTGCCGTATTTAAAGCACCAAGACTTGTAACATTGAACGCCTCCGTCAATACCCCCCCCCTAATCAACTTCAAAGAATAAGTAGCATCCTCCGTAGCATCTACGGCATCCGAATAAGTTATTTCTTCCGTAGCTGCTACCCTATTCGTCCCACTTGCATTTTCAAGTTCGTATTCTGTGCCGAGGCCAAATCCGGTTGTTGCCGTACCGCTCGTGATTTTCGAAATGCGTAAGGGGTAGGTAACAGTGTTGGTTGTGGCGTCGGAAAGTTCGGGGTGTAGGAGGCGGTCTGGGGAGGATGTGCCGATGCCAGTGCTGCCTGCAAAATAATTGGTCGCACTTGCTCCTGTCTGCCAGAATGCCTTGCCACTGTTGTTGGACGCTTCAAATGCCCGAAAATCTGCCGCTGCTGTCATGGTCGGGTTGATATATACCCCTCTGGTTATACCGTTTGCGCCACCTGTCTGATTGACCGTTCCAGTCCATGAGTACGCTTGAAATACGCCAGTACCGGAGGTTGGCGTAAATGATACAGTATTGTCAAGCACATTGTTTGTGCCTGAAGTCATTTGCCAAGAGTTGGATAAGGTCAACCACGATGTGTTGTTCAGCAAGTTGGTTTTTAAGATTACTAAAGAGGTTAGTCCTGTAAGTCCTTGTGCCGAAATGGTTCCCGGTACAGTCAATGTAAATGAATTAAACCTATCATAATACAAGTTCATTCCCTCGGTATAGGCCGCACCGTCCCTTGATACAGAAAATGTTAATTTGGTTTCTGCATTGCTGGTTCCAGTTATGGAACGGTTGTCTATCAGCCAATCAAACAATTGGCTTGCTGCCGTTGCGCTTGATTTCCAGCCATGTCCCCTTAATCTAAGGCCTGGCGAATATTGGCTCGTCGTGCCCACCGTTGCCGCCGTGTTGTTGGCCAATACGAGGCCATAGCTGTTGTCTTGCGTTACACCAATTCCGTCTTTTCTTACCGAAAGCTGTGCGCTTGGAGCCGTTGCAGATGTACCTATGCCAAGTCGGCTGTTCGTACTATCTACTTCAAATTCACTTTCAAAACCCAGTACAGAACTGGAATTCCAGAAAGCAAGGCGATTCGTGCGCCCTGTACCGGATACGCCGCCCGCTGGCGTTGCCCAAGTGCCATCACCCCGCCAAAAGGTCGTACTGCTTGCACTTGTGCCGCTGTTCAAATTCGTTACGGGTAAATTTCCCGTTACCTCACTGGCAAGGTTTACTTGCCCGCTGGTAAGCGAGCCGCCCACCCCGCTGCTTTTCACCACGCCCGCCGCCATGTTGTTGCTAATGGCCAAGGTGCCGGATGATGTAACAGGCGAGCCGGCCACCGATAAGCCAGTGGGGACACTGAGGCCGACACTTGTAACGGTGCCCGCTCTTCCAAAGCTGCTTTTAGGACGCCATACCGCCGACAAGCCGCCAGCGCCATCACCGACCAATACCATTACCATACTATCATTAAGAATTGTACTTGGCATTGTTGACGCTATGGGGTATTTATCAGAAGCGGTTGTTTTAATGAAAAACCCCGTTGAATCTATAAAAATGCCCTTAGACTGTGAAGCGTTACTTGTTCTTATTTCTATTGTTGGAGTTCTTGAATCAGCCACACTAAGTATTTCAATTTTGCCAGATACACCAGAACGGGGGACAATTTCAAACACTTGATTAACAGAAGCAGATGAAGCGTTAGCCGTCCTGAAAGATGTTTTATTACCGTTATAAACTTCCTCGTAAACGTCTGGATTTGTTGCAGAACTATTGATGTAAAACTCAACACCAGTTCCGTAAAAATCTAATTTCTTCCTATTCAGTAGAATATTGGTGTTTTGGTTTAGCGTCCCGCCGAACTGCACACTATCACCGTCCATAGTGAGGCCGTTGGTGGCAAGTGTGGGCTTATTATTGAAAATATTCACCATTTGCCCTTTAGCCTCCAAGCCAAAAAGCACCACCAAGCCCAATATTTGCAGTATTTTTTTCATGTTCATTATTTCGAGGTTGCCACCGTTGCCGCCCCGCTCGTGGCGTTCACGGTGAACGATGTTGGGATTAGTTCACAATCTGCCGCCTGTGCGGAAAATACCTGCCCGCTCGTGAAAGTCGCCGAGGTAGTGCCGGCGGTGTTCACCGCCGAAAGTATCACCGTGCCGGATGTGATGGAGATGGTCACAGAATGGTATAGGTTGCCTGGCAGCGTACTCGATGCCGAGGTAACAACTAAGGGAAATTCCACCACGCCCGTGAGCGGGCAGTCTGTCGCACTGGTGATGATGGTGACGGGTATGGGGTTCTCGCTGGAGTTGCATATTTCTACGCAGCCATTGTCTTCCGGGCAGGGCCCAGGGCAAGTCTGCCGAATATCGCCAAACTGGTTTGTATCCAGTGGCATTATCAGTTCAATACTATCAAACGCAACCTGCACATCTGCACTGTTCACGGCGTTGCACTGGTAACTACAGCTCACGTTTGAGCCGCATGGAGTAGCCCAGGTGTGAGTCACGTTTTTCCCCGCTCCAGCAAACCCCATCGCCGTAGCGTTGGTGCTGGCTCCGCTGGCCGTTATGTGGTACCAGAAATTTGTTGAACCGGATTTCAGGTTCAAGTAATTCCCTGTTGGGTAATGGATTAGGTTGAAAAACATGAAGACCAATCCGCTTGGCGTGACTGTAAAATTGGCGTCCCGTTGCGGACTTGGCAGACTGTTGTCAGTAGCCCATTTCTCGATTGCATAGTTCAAGACTGAATTAAGCGCTGTCTGCATCCTCGCATAAGTAGCCGTATTGAAACGTAGGTGTGAAGTATCACCTGGCCAGGCAGGGTACTTTATTTTCACCATGTGCGGGCTCAGGTATATCTTGAAAAAATCAGCACTTGCATCGTTGTAAAACACCTTTGAACTATCCACCACGCCGCCGTTTGACAAGGCAGATAGCGTATTGGCCACATGGTAAACTTTTGGTATAAGCGTTGTCGTGGGAATGCTGGCTATTATCTCCTCCCCAGCTCCGCAATCCCGCAAAATGGTTTGGTTGTATATCCATTTTGCTTGCGAAGCATTGGTGTCAATCGTAAGCGTTTGGTCATACAGGTCAATTCGGTAGTCGCAGTTGCATAGCTGCGGCTCGGTTGTGTTAGCCTGGATGCTATCAAGGATGTCCGCCAGGTTGTCAATGTGCAGGATGATGCTGTCAACCGTAGGCAGCTCGCAATGGCCGAAACGCAGCGACCCGCCCGTGACCGTCACCTTTAGCCCGGCAGCATTGTAGTAATAGTATCTGTCAGGCTTCTGTTTTTGGTTGGCGTCGCCCTGGGTCATGTAGATGGTGCTGTCGATGCCGCCAGCCGTCCGCCAGCACATTGGGATGGCATTCAGGGTGGTGTACTGGGAAAAAGCGGCCTGGCTGCCTACGACCGCCAGAACCGCTACCAGCAAATATTTTATCATTGCTTTTTTCATGATAGTGTCGTGTGAGGAATTGGATTTAGACCGCATACCACCAGATGGCAGCTCCAGCCGTATTGGTGATTGTGACGGACGGCAGTGTGCCGAAAATGTTGGTTACCGGATTGAGGCCGCTGGCCTCCAGCATGAAGCCATCGCCGAGCGGGTCAACAGGTATCTCCGTGCTCAGGGAGCCGCATACCGCAGAGGCAGAGGCGTTTGCCCCATAAACTCCTCCAACCGGCATGGTATCGCCCTTGTTGATAACGACTACCCGCTTTTTTCCTGCCGGCACCGCTATCGAGGTGTCGAGCGTCAGTTCGCCAATAGGGTTGTCGTTGATTGGCGTGGCGGGGGTGATGGCCACGGAGATGTCGCCAGCGGCAATATCGGCGAGGCCCTGCTTCAGGTCGGCGAAAGCATCCTTGGTCTTGTGGATTAGGATTTTGAGGTTGTTGCCAGCTTGGATGTAGAAGCTCTTCGCCGATGGCGCTGAAGCCAATGCACCGAACTGCCAGCGCACATTGTAGCAAGGGTTCTTGCGGGTATAGTAGCCACCGGGCATGATGGGCACGGCATTGTCAATCCAAACGACCGTCTGGCCGCAGTTGACAAATTCCACGAAGGTGCCAACGATGGGCTTGCCACGGTCATTGTCCTTTACGTGGTGGCTGATCACCAAGCCATCCCGATTATCGTCAAAAGGGACTATCAGGCTGGGCCCGGGCGAAACGTTTTCTTCCTGGAAGAACCCGTCGTTGTCAAAGGTATCGGCAGCGCTTTTCATTCCTCCTCTTCGTTTTTAGCACGGCCCTGAGTCATGGCGGTGGCCGCCATAGCTTGATGCCGCTGCATTTCAATGATGGGGATGACGTTCTTTCGAATATCGTCCTTTCCCATTTTTGCCGCAAATGCCAAGGCTGGCATCACCTCGTTCACCGAAAATTCTGGGAAGACCTCCAATGCGATTTGCCTTACATAATGCAGAATCAAATCGAAGCTCGCATTCTGCATCGGGTTGAACTGGGCTTGCTGCGGTGCTGGCCCTGCCTTCGCCTTTTGAGCGGGATAGCCAACGCCGCTCACCACTGGCAGCTGCTGGGTGCCCGCAGGCATTTGGCCAGCAAAGTATTGCGCTGCAAGTGGCCTTATGAGGCCAATCACTTCCTTGCCCAGGGTTTCGCCCCAGCCCGGCTCCTCGCCCGCCAACATCGCTTGGTATTCTTCCTCCTTCCGGGTCCAGGCGAATTCACGCTTCAGCGATTTGATGTCCGCTTCCCGCTGCTTTTCGGCCATATCGAGTTGGAGCTTGAGCAATTGGCCCTGCTGGTCGTTGTTGGTGCCAAAGATGCCCTTCATCAAGGCCAGCATCTCCAGCATGTCCTTCATTTGGCGCGTGGCGCTGACGTGGCCGCCAGCGCTGCCAACCGTTTCCCTTGTCATGCTGGTGCTGTTTTTGGCCTCGCCCCAGCGCACATTGGATGCGTTGCCGGAGTCGTTTTTCGGTGCCGACTTGCAGACGATGGTCACGTTGCCATCTTCGTACATATCGAAAAACTGCTGCAAACGATTGGTGCCATACTCTACCAAAGCCGCCGTGCCCTCGATGTCGTCCGGCTTTTCGGTAAGCCTGGCCATGCAATGCTTTTCAGTGATGGCAGTGCCTTTGTACACCTTGAAGTAAGGCATCTTGTCGGCTTGGTACTTTTCGATGAACTGGTCCGTTGTGAGGAACATAGCAACTTGCTTTCAGTGAAAAACTACTTGTTCTGGTTCTGGAGGTCAGCGTTGTTCTTGCCGACCGGCACGCAATAGTCCACCAGCAGCTTGATAGCCGTGTTGGCACCGATGGTGGCGAAGGCCCAAACGTTCAGCTTGCTTTCGCTGAGGTTGATGAACCCCTTGGGTGTGATGTAGTAGGGCATGCCGTTGGTGTTTGCTTTTTCCACCATCCGCAGGGGCATGTTCTGGAAAAGCATTGCCGTGTTGTCCTTTAGTGTGAGGTAGCAGGTATCGAAGATGGCCCTGGAGCAGCAGGTCAGCTTTTCGGTGAGCTTCTGCACACCGGCTGCGCTCGGCTCCACGACCCACAGGCCAACGGCGACGTACTGCGTGAGCAGTCGCACGGCATCGCTGATGTCGTGCTCGGCCTGGTCGGTAGTGAGCGGGATGATGACCTCTTGTTGGTAGATGACGGGCAGGCCGTCCGGGCGCTCAACGAATTGCTTCATGGAGCGGCCAAGGTGATGGTAGAAATACATAAGAATGGGTTTGAATCAACTTCCTTGAAGAATCAAAAAAAACATGGCCACCAGCAGCCCATTCAGAAGGCCGCTGGTGATCCATGGTTAGGGCATCGCCGCCCTGGGCATCACTTCGTCTGAAGCTCGGCGATGGTGCCGCCCTTGATGAAGGCACCGCGCAAAACCACGTAGAGGTAGTTCTTCCGGGTGGAGGTTCCGACCAGGTTGGTCTTGTCCTTGCACTCGATGTGGATGAGGATCTTGTTCTCGTTGCCACCCGCCACTTTCACGATGCCGCCGAGGCTTTTCAGCTCGTTGCCATTGTGTTCGTTGGCAGTCTTGTAGGCCGTGCCACCGCTGTAGGGCGTGATGGTGGCCTGTTGGGTCGTCTGCACCGTGCGGAAGCCACGCAGTGGCATGCGCACGATCTTAGTCTCTTCGTTGTTCTGGAAGGTCATGTGACCGTTCCAAACGCCAGCCACGCACTGGCTCTCGCTCAGCTTGGCGGCACCCACCGGCACGCTAAACACCCCTGGGTCTTCCCAGTAGATGGCATGGTCGGCGCCCCAGAGGGCATTGCCGCCGGAATCCACGGTGACTGGGAGCACGCCCACGGACATGCCGCTGATGGCGAAGTTGTCCCGGAAAGTGAGGCGCTTTTCGATGGGAATCTTGGTGACGCCCGTCTCGGTGCCCAGGTCTATTTCATAGTCGCTTTCCTCCGCATCGAGCGGCACCACGAAAATGAGTTCGCCGGGCATTGCCTTCTTAGCATCCTGGCCCGCCGCCTTGGCGAACCGCTGCGCTGCCTCCAGGGCAGCACCAAACAATCGTTGATACCACATAGCACAAATAATTTGAATGGGGGTTTTACCAACTACCCCAAAGTGAGAAAAATGGGTTTACAGTTAATACCTGGCTCACAGGCCGCCGCTGAACAAATCACCGGTGCCGAACACGGCCACGCCCTCTTCAATGTCGCCGAACACGGCCACCCTGTCACCGGCAGCGCCAATGCTGCGGCCCATCGGGATTTCAAGGAACTGCGTGCTGCCCACGTTCAGGAACAGGTCGCCGGTGCCGTTCAGGGCCACCATCTTGTCGGGCATCACCTGCCCGGCCAATTCGATGCCGCTCGCAGCCGCTACGCCGACCAGCGCCAAACGGGCTTCCTTGGGCAGCTTCTTGATGGCATAGGCCGCATAGCCAGCGCCGCCGCCCTTCACGACGGTCAGAATCTTGCCCTGGTGCTCGCCGAGCATCGGGGTGCCGTCCTTCTTCTTCATCTTATCCGTCAGCTTGTTGATGGCTGGATTGATGACCAGGTAGTTCAGCGCAGCGCCGCCCACCACGTAGAGCAAATCGCTCATCTGTACGCTCAGGGTGCCGCCGCCAAAGCCACGTACCGACGTTTTCCGCTTGGTCGGGCTTTTTTTCTTGGATGACTTTTTCTTAGCCATTTTCTTGAGTTTGATTTTGCCGAGCCGTAGGAGTCGGGCCCTTTCG
>JANPLH010000224.1:0-15505 GCA_031426435.1 Saprospiraceae bacterium
ACAGCGCACCCGGCACTTGCGGCCAAGTGGCCACATGGACGCCCCCAACTGCCACCGACGACTGTGATGCCGTTGCTCCAGTACCTGTGCGCACCGTTGGCCCAGCCCCCGGCAGCACCTTCCCAGTAGGTGTTACGACAATAACCTATATCGCTACCGATAGCCAAGGAAGCGCAAGCAGCCCTTGCACTTTTACAGTGACAGTAGTGGATAATCAAGCCCCCTCTATCACTTGCCCTTCGGACACCACCTTGTTCTCAAACGCCAGTTGCGAAGCAACAATCGGCAATTATATCAGCTCGGCTACCGTGACTGACAACAACTGCCCGACCGTTGGCATCACGGTCACGCAGCAGCCAGCCCCCGGTACTATCATCACCGACACCATTGTGGTGACGCTGATAGCTACCGATGCAGCTGGCCTGAAAGACACCTGTACTTTCGACGTCAATTTGGTGGACAATACCGACCCTGTCATTACTTGCCCATCAGTGCCAACGCCCGTTTTTGCCGACTCGGCGCTTTGCACGGCATTAGTGTCATTGGATACTGCCACAGCTACCGACAATTGTGGCATTGAATCCATCACTGACAATCGCCCTGCGGGCAATATTTTCACTGCTGATTCCACTACCGTCACTTTTACTGCTACGGATTATAGCGGCAATACAGCGACTTGCTCGGTGGTAGTGGTGGTGAATGACACGATAGTTCCATCCATCACTTGCCCGGCGAATATCTCAGCATCTGCTGATGCTGGCGCATGCTCAACGGTGGTCACTTGGGCTGCGCCAACCATTGTTGACAATTGCGACAGCAGCGCCACCGTTACTTGCACACCGCCATCTGGCACGGAGTTCCCCGTGGGGGATTCAACGGTCGTTTGCATCGTTGTTGATGACAGCGGCAACAGTGACACTTGCACATTCGTAGTGACGGTGACAGATGACGAATTGCCTTTTCTCGAATGCCGTGCTGACACCACTATCCAAGTGCCGATTGGTACAGCAGATACTATCGTTGAAGGCATTTACCGCATTTTATTTACTGACAATTGCAGCTTTGACACAGCTTACTATCACCTCATGGGCGCATTGATAGGCGAAGGCGACGGGGACGATGCGGGAGGCACAGCCTTTCCGGTTGGTACTACGACGGTTACCTATTTTGGAGAAGATGCAGCTGGCAATGTCGGCTCCTGTGCCTTTGATGTCATCATTGAGGAAGTGATTGTTTTCGAACTTAATTGCTCCGCAAACCAATCGGCGGATGCCAGTGCGAACAGTTGCAGCGCAAGCTTTACCGGCGTGACGGCGGACGTGGAGCCAGACTCTGCGCTCCTGTCGGCCACCTACACCATCACTGGGGCGACAACTGGGAGCGGCACTGGCCTTGATGCCAGCGGAAGCTACAATGTTGGGGTTTCGACGGTCACTTTTACAGCCATCAGCACTTCGGATGACACTTTGACCTGCTCGCTGGACATTATGGTAACGGACAATACTGATCCAATATTTGCCAGTTGCCCCACCGATACCATCCAACTTGGCAACACGATTGATTCCTGTGGTTTGGTATTTGACGGCTTTTTGGTGCTAACTGCCACGGACAACTGCCCAGGCGTTACACATGCCTACAATCTTCCGATAGGGACCTTGTTGCCCTTGGGCAATAACACGATTTCATCCACTGCAACGGATGCTGCTGGCAACACTGCCACCTGCACTTACACGCTGAATGTCATTGACAACCAGCCACCGCAAATCAACAAGTGCATGAGCGGCGATACGATTGCCGTCAATGTTGACCCAGGTCATTGCGGAGCAATAGTCACATGGCCCGACATCACGGCTGATGGCAATTGCAACGACGTGCTGTCGTTCACCTTTGCCCCAATGGGCAGTGGCAGCAACTTCCCGGTAGGCAGCACACCAGTTTCCTACACAGCGGTGGATAATGTTGGCAACACGGCCATCTGCACTTTCCATGTCATTGTCAAGGACAATGAAGCACCAGTAATCATGTGCCCCGGTAATCAACCACCAGTAAACGTTGACCTGAACCAGTGTTCAGGCACCGTGAATTTCCCGATACCAACAGCGATGGACAACTGCGGTTCTGTGACGCCGATTGCCCTCACACCTACTGGGCCTACTTTTGCGGTTGGCCTTCATACATTGACTTATATCGCTACCGATGCGGCAGGTAACTCCTCCACTTGCTCATTTACAGTGAGGGTGGTGGACAATATCCCGCCGTTCATTCCTGGCATGCCCTCCGACATCATTACTGACACTGACCCGGGTGATTGCGGAGCAACTGTGACTTGGACTGCTCCCAATTTTCCAACTGACAATTGTGCCATTGAATCCTTTGGCTCATCGGGCGGTACTTCCGGCGACTTCTTTGCCGTAGGCACCCACAATGTGATTTATGTGGCGTTCGATGTAAACGGCAATTTCACGAGGGATACACTAATGATTACGGTCGAAGATAACCAGGCCCCTGATATCATTGGCTGTGCCAATGGTTCAAGTGCCTCCATCTCAGTGGATGGCAGCATCCTTGACGACCCGGACGATATCATTGCATCCTTCCAGCAAGTGGATTGTGAGAACATCGTGCTCTATTTGTCCGAGCTGATACCCTCCGATGATTGTGGCCTGGCTTCCTTTATGCAAACAGCGGGTTTGCCGACTGGCGGCATATTCCCGGTAGGGCCGAATGTTTTTAGCTATGTGGCGACGGACAACAACGGCAACATGACTACTTGCTCATTTACCGTAAACGTACTTGCCCCGCAAGTAACGGCCGCCTCGGTTGCACCAACCCCCGTTTGCGAAGGAGAAGATGTTATGTTCACCGTGGGCGGTATGCCGGGCGCATCTTTCCTGTGGGTAAAGGGCAACCAAACAGTGAGCAATCAACAGTCGTTCACTTTGAACAACGTGACGGTAAGCCAGGGTGGAACTTATACTGCTTTGGTGTCCATGGCCTTCTGCGACCTTGAGTTTGACGTGAATTTGACCGTGAACCCAAGTCCGAACATTACCGCCATTGCTAACGACATACTTTGCGCAACAGCGGATTTGAACTTGACGGCCACGAACAACTCTACTGCCGTGATTACGGAATGGAAATGGACGTTCCCAAGTGGCGCTATGGTAACTGGGCAAAACCAGACCATACCCAACCCAACGGCAGCCAATGCTGGCACTTACACCGTGGTGGCGACATCCAATTTGGGTTGTACGGGTTCGAGCAGCGTGACGGTTGACCCAAGCGTAGCACCAAACGACCCATTCTTATTTGGAACAAAGTCAAATATCTGCTTGGGCGAGGACATCACCATCAATGGACAATTGTACAGCGGCAACAATGTGACCTATCATTGGTACTCCATACCAGCCATAGGAAGTGGACTCCTGCCTATCAACAACCCAATCGTCAATGTGGAACCGACAGTAGCTGGCAGCTACACTTATTTCTTCTATGTGGAAGTGGACGGTTGCGTTTCCGATACTGCTGAATGGGCGTTGGTTGTAGGTGCCTTCCCGGTCATTGATTTAGATGTAACGGGAGAAACACAATGCGTTGACGGCAGCAGCGATGTTACCCTTACTGACAACGGCACTGGTGCAGTTTCATGGTCTTGGTATGGTGACCCTATCGGTACGCTTCCTGGTAACACTTCCAGTGTGGTGCTTATAGATGTCACACCGGCTTTTGATGGGGAATATACAGTGACCGCAACATCGTCGCTTGGTTGTTCTTCTACTGCCAGTACGCAGTTGACCTTCACAGCTGTACCTGCTCCACCTGCCCCATTGGTACTGAGCAGCAACTCCATTTGCGAAAATGGCGGCGTGACATTGACGGGTACTTTCTATCCGGGAGCCATCTACTATTGGAACGGGAATGGCGTACCACCCAATAGCCAAGGGCAATATGAAATCACGGCTTATCCTACTGGCACAGGCAGCTTCATTTACAGCTTCGCTGCAATAGTGGGTGATTGCTCCACCGATACCATTACCGCTGAAGTGGTAGTGGAGGTTATGCCTGCTGTGAACATTACCGTCACTGGCGAAACGGATTGTGTGGATGGGACTACTTCCATCACCCTCTCCACGCCCTCCACGGGCATTGCTACTTTTAGCTGGATAGACCCAAATGGCAATATAATATCAAATGCATCCACCGCAACGATTGACAATGTGACTTCCGCCAATGCTGGCTTCTACTCTGTTAGTGTGGAAGCGGCAGTTACAGGCTGCATTGCCTATGGCGACATACAGCTCAACATCACGGACGGCATTTTTGACCTGACGGCATTGCTAAATTCGGGTGGCTGTGAAAACGACGCATTGAGCTTCACGGCAAGCACCACCGCTGCGAACGCAAGCTACCAGTGGTTTACGCCGGGCGGTGCGTTGTTCTCAACGCAGCAAAACCCGACCATCGCAGATGGATCTATAACGGGTGAGGGCATCTACACGGTGGTTGCTCAAAACAGCGGTGGTTGCTCCGATACGGCGACCGTTAATGTAGAACTGCTGGGCGATATTATTGCCAATGACGGCGACGTGATGGGCATTGTGGATATTCCGCAGGAGTTCAATATTTCCGATTTCGTCAACTTTAACTACGGGGATTATACAGTCAACATCTTGCAGCAGCCGCTCAATGGAACGGTTGAGTTCTTGCACGACAGCATTTATGTCTTTACGCCCAATGAGGGTTTCTGGGGCACGGACAATGTGATTGTCGAGTTTTGCAACGTAAACTGCCCGGACGTTTGCGACATTGCAAAAATCACTTTGCTGATAAATTTCGACCCTGAGAAATGCGTCGTTACCACGGTCATCTCGCCAAACGATGATGGGGCTAACGATGAGTTCATCGTGTCTTGCGCAGCATCGCACCCGCTCAACAAGTTGGTCATCTTCAACGAATGGGGCGCCAAGGTCTTCGATGCGGCACCTTATGACAATACTTGGGAAGGCACCTATGAAGGTAAGCCGCTGCCCGATGGAACGTATTTCTACATCTTCCAGCGTGACCCCGACACGGCCGTGCAGAAAGGTTTCGTAATGATTCTCAGATAAGAAGTTCGGAGGGTTTGGGAAGTTCGGGCCTAAAATGGCCCCAATTCCAAACCCTCCATTCCTTCAACTCTCAAATTCTCAAATTCAACATGAAAAAACTTTCAACCATCATATTTGTCCTGCTTGGATTCAGCCTTTGGGCTCAGCAGGAAGCGCATTACACCAATTTTATGTACAACCAACAGTTGTACAACCCCGCCGTGGTGGGCAGCCGCAACACTCCATCCTTCATGGCGCTGCACCGCAGTCAATGGATTGGATTCGATGGAGCGCCCATGTCGCAAGTGGTGAGCTTTCAATCGCCCATCATGAACCAACGGGCGGGCCTGGGCGGCACCATGTCCCGTTATTCCATCGGCCTCAGCTATGCTTGGTATGGTTCGGTGGCCTACTCGTACAACCTCCGCCTGACCGAAGACTTGAGCCTTCGGCTGGGGATGCAGGCCACTTTGGAGTACCTCGGCATAGACTTTGATGACGACCGGGTAGTTGTAGTTACCAATTTTGACGAATCGCTCAAAGCCGGCCAGTTTTTGAATGAATATGCGGCCAACGTGGGCGTGGGAGCTTATCTGACTTACAAGGACTTGTTTTACTTCGGGGTTTCCTCCCCACAGCTATTGCCAAACGATATTGGCTTGAACGATTTGGCAACAACCACTGCACAATTGAACCCGCACCGGTACATAAACATGGGGGCAGCCATTCCTATCAATGAACAATTAGAGCTAATGCCCAATTTTATGATGAAGTACGTGGACAACGCACCGCTCAGTTTTGACATCAATTTTAGCCTTCGCTATGCGAAAAAAGTGACCGGTGGGCTTTCTTACCGCACCGGTGGCAACAACAAGGGCGATAGTATTGACGGGCTGGTGTTCTTCCAAATAAGCCAGAAATTCGGTGCTGGACTTGGCTATGATTATACCTTGTCTGACATCCGAACGCATCAGTCGGGGTCATTGGAGGTGATGCTGCGCTACGACCTCCGCACCGATGAAGGGGACTTGGAGAACCCACGTTATTTCAAGAAGAAATAGAAATAGTTTTTGCGTTTAGAAGGTTTAGTTGTTTAAAAGGCTTTTAAATGGCCCAATTAAACCTCCTAAACCCGTTAAACCATCTAAACATCCCCCTATAAACCCTAACTTACTGTTGACGAAGACCCCCTATTAGTTTCATCCTTTTGATATGAAAAAAAATACCACACTTGTAGCACTGCTGGCATTCATGTTGGCATCGAGCGTCACGCAAGCGCAGATATCGCTCGGCGACGACCGGGTCGTGCTGACCAATGAGCGCCGGGTAAACTCTGATAGGTTGGAGTACAGCCCCGTTTTTTACAAAGACGGCATCGTGTTCGTGACCACCCGTGACGTGAACATCCTGTATGACAATATAAAAGACGAGCGGGCAGGAGGCATCCACCTCATGTCCATGTTTTGGTCGCAAAGGGACGAGGAAGGTTTCTTGCAGGAGCCTGTGCTTTTTTCTGATAAACTGTTGGAAAAAGTGCACGAAGGCCCAATGACCTTTGACCGTGAGGCCACCACCATCTACTTTTCCCGCAACGAATTGAAAGAATATGCGCCCGACAAGTTGCTGAAGATGCAGGTTTGGCAGTCCACCAAAGAAGGTGAAGAATGGAGCGATGTCAAAAAATTGCCCTTTAACAACACCAGCTACAACTTCATGCACCCGACCATTTCCGCCGAAGGCGATGTGCTGTACCTTGCTTCAGACGTACCAGGCGGTCAAGGTGGTTATGATATTTACATGGTGAAAAAAACAGGCGAGTCTTGGGGACAAATGGTCAACCTGGGCCCAACCGTCAACACAGCGGGCAACGACGCCTTCCCGTACATTGCCGCTGACGGAACGCTTTATTTCTCCTCCGATGGGCATGGTGGCCGTGGCAACCTCGACCTTTATTATACGGTGCAAAGCAATGGCGGCCAGAAATGGTCGTCGCCGGAAAACCTCGGCACTCCTTTCAGCACGGAGTTCGACGACATTGGCTTCATCGTGGACAGCGAAAACAAGAACGGCTACTTCTCTTCCGACCGAAACGGCGGCTTTGGTAAAGACGATATTTACAGTTTCTACGTGGATGGCCCAACTGGCCCATTTGCAGATAAGAACCGCAACCTCGATGGCCTGGTCATCAAGGATGCCGATGGAAACCCGATGGAAGGCGTGAACATCAGCGCCATCAATTTTAACGAAATAGGCTTGGCTGGCGATGACCCCGACCTTGTGAAACTGCTCCCCGGCGATGGCAAAGACAATTTCATCATGGACGTGAACTCCGGTGAAATGGGCGAGAAGGGTGTTACCAATGCCGATGGTACGGCCAAGGTGCCGCTCCGCCGTGGCAGCCATGTCATCAAGATTGATAAGGAAGGCTACCTGCCCGAGTACGTGGTGGTGACGCCTGAAACGGATATTTCAAAATTAGACATAAGGCTGCGCAAGGCTTCCAACTGTGTGCCGCTTGACGGTAAACTGCTCACGCTTGGCAGCAATACCCCAGTTGCAGGTGCCGAAATCCATATCGTTGAAGTGGATAGCAGGGAAGCCATTATAGTGTACAGCGACCAGCAAGGCAAGTTTGATTACTGTTTGCCCTGCAACCGGACGTTCAGCATTTATGCTGTGCGCAACGGCGCAAACTCGGCGCCGGCCATTGTTTCCACCAAGGAAACGCCTTGCACGTTTGATGCCCGCATACCCGTTACGCTTTACCTTGGCGGCTCGGCCTTGTACGCTGGCATGACCATCCAATTGCCCAATATCTATTTCAATTTTGACGACGCCTCGCTTCGCCCTGACGCTTATCCAGAATTGAATGAAGTGGTGGCAATGATGAAAGCATACCCTGGAATGAAGCTTGAACTTGCCTCTCATACGGATTCAAGGGGCAGCACAGACTATAACCAGGACCTGTCACGCCGCCGCTCAGCCAGTGTACTTAAGTACTTGAAATCAAAAGATGTAGATGGCAACCGCTTGGTGCCTCGTGGCTATGGCGAGAGCCAGCTTCGCAACCGTTGTGCATCTGGCGTTGCCTGCTCTGAGCGGGAGCACCAGTACAACCGACGCACAGAGGTGAAGATTCTGGAATTGGGCGACCCATCGGTCACGGTTGCTTCCAGTGCGCCTATTGCCGACAATGGCAGCGTCAACAACGACCCAGCGGATGACCCCAACGCTGGCGAGCCTGATGCCGGCAAGGGCGGTGAAGAAGGCAGTGTGTCTTCTGAGAATGGTGGCGAAGTAGTGCCAGTGAGCAATTCAGGCAACTACAAGTCCAAATCCTTTACAGTGGTGGCGGGTACCTTTGCCAACCATGATTTTGCCATCAGGCGGTACAACCTGTTGAACAGCCTCGGATACGAAGCCACAACCATTGTGAAACAAGATAGGAGTGGCCTTTATGCTGTTTACGTCAACACATTTGACACCAAATCAGATGCTTTCAGTTTGATGAAAAAATTAGCCAACCAGCAGTTGAGCGCCTATGTGCTGAGGCAGTGATGAACGATGAATTGTGAACGGTGAACTATAAATTATCACACGTTCACCGTTCACAATTCACAGTTCCCAATTAAACCAGCCGCTGCTGGACAGCGAACTTAACGAGTTCAGTGCTGGAATTGAAATCCAATTTACGGAGAATGTTCTTGCGATGCGTTTCGACCGTGTGCTTGCTGATGTAAAGCGTTTGGCCGATGCGCTGGCTGCTGAGTCCCCGGCTGATGAGCACGAGGATTTCCTGCTCCCTGCGGGAAAGGCCGAGGCGCTTGCGGAAGTCATCGGGCAGCGAGCTGGCATGATCGGTAGCAGGCGTGGCATCCGTTGAGGCATGGGCCACCATCGTCACATGGATCTCGCCTTGGTAAACGCATTGAATGGCGTCGGTAATCTCGGCAGGTGTGGCGGTTTTTGGCAGGTAGCCAGCAGCCCCTTCGTGGATGAGCGACCTAACGAGGTCTGGCGAATGGTAGGAGGAATAAGCGAGGACTTTCACCCAAGGGGCATTTGCCTTTACCCAATTGATGTTTTCGTAGAAATCCTTGCCGGGCATGTTGAGGTCGAGGAGGAGAACATTGGGCTTGGCGAGGAGCATTTTTCTCATCAGCTCGTCGCCGGAAGATGCAATGCCAACTACCTGAAACTCAGGGCGATTGGAAAGAACACATGATACACCCTGGAGCACGATAGGGTGATCATCGGCAATAAATACCTTGATTTGTTGATGCTTGTTCATGGGAATTGCTTTAAGTGAAACAAAAAAAACATAACGCCGGTGTTCTGACAGTGTGGTGGTGATCTCGCAAGAGTGCCGAAGAAATGCGGCTTTGCAACGTAAAGTTGCAACCAAAAACGAAGCAGGGTAGAAGGTGTTGTAATGACAAACTGCTTCGAGGTAGGATGTCGTATTTAATCGGTTCTTGAAAAACTGGGTGCAAGTTAAACATTTGTGTAAAACCACCAAAGTTATACGAAAAATTGTAAATTGTTTTTGATGCAAAGCGAACAAACCCATTTCAAAAAAATTAGAACAAAATTTGGAAGACATGATGGAGCAAACCAAGACTACAGAGCAATTGAACAAAGAAATCAGCATGTTGCGCAGGGAAAACAAGGCGCTTTCCGCACAGCTTGCCTTTCATAAGAGACTGTTCCGGGAAGTCAACCTTGCCCTGGGTGCTGCGGGCGACTTCGCCACGGCCCGCTTGGTTCCAGATGAAATTGTTCCACAAACCTTGGGCGAAACGCTCTCCTTGGCCAATGGCCGATTAAAAATCCTCAACCTGACAGAACGTGAAAAAGAAGTGCTACGGCATATCGTGCATGGGCAAACCTCCAAAGAAATTGCAGACAACCTCGGCATCAGCAAACTTACCGTGGATACCCACCGAAAACATATTCAACAGAAACTTGGCGTTTCCAAGCAAGTTGACTTACTCAAGCTCGCCATGCAATCTGGAATTGCTTGAAAGACATTAGACGATAGGCATTAGACATTAGAGAGAGATAAATTCGTGGCGTTAAGAAACATTATACAGACTTTCGCAGCCACGCTCTATTGTCTAAAGTCTATCATCTAAAGCCTATCATTTTATGAGTATTCAAAAGAAAATCAACGCTTATTGCGAAGCGCATACCACGCTGCCTGTTCCTGAACTCTATGAACTGGAACGTGAGACCCACCTGCGCACCCTTTCTCCCCAGATGATCAGCGGCAAGGTGCAGGGGCATTTCCTGACCTTGCTCACCTCACTTGCCAAGCCCATGCTGGCGCTCGAAATCGGCACTTTCACTGGTTATGCAAGCCTTTGCATCGCAAAAGGGCTGCCGAGCGGCGGCATGTTGCACACCATTGAAATAAACCCAGAGCTTGCAAGCATTAGCCAAAAATACTTTGAGAAGGCGCAGCTTGCCCACAAAATAACAAGGCATACAGGCGATGCAAAGGAGCTTATTCCGATGCTCGGACTCCAGTTCGACCTTGTATTCATGGATGCTGCCAAGTTCGATTACCTAGACTATTATGAAATGTTGGTGGACAAGCTAAACCCTAGCGGGCTGCTCATTGCCGACAATGTGCTATGGGACGGAAAGGTGGTGACCAGGGCCAATGACGCAGATACACAAAACATGGATGCCTTCAATGAAATGGTACATAAAGACCATCGGGTGGAAAACCTGATGCTTCCTGTGCGGGATGGCATTTTGATAGCCCGAAAGCTGGGTTAGTTGAATGGAACTGGCCGAGGTTCCTTAGGATGGGTGCATTTTAGCAAATGAATTTGTACTTTTACTCACTATTTGATAGCCACCCAATACTCCGATGATTGGGGTTTGTTTTTCCTCCCGAATCAAATCCCGCTTGCTGGCAGGTAAATCAATCTGCTATCGTGTTTTCAACCTTAAAAATGCAGTGTATGAAAAAGCAAGTAATTCTTCTTTGCTCGCTGTTCATCTTGGCGACCAATATTTGGGCACAGGTGGAAGGCCTGCCTACCAATCCTCAGCCGGGCAAATGCTACGTCAGAACGATAACCTCTGAACAGTTTGATACGACCGAAAGGCGCATAATGGTACGTCCTACTTACACCACGTTTACCAAGCTTCCCGCCGAGTACAAAACCGTGGAGGAAAGGGTAATGGTAAAAGCGGCCTCCAGAAGATACATTGCCCACCCTGCTGAATACAGGACGATCATAGATACCATTCAAGTCGAGGCGCCCTACCATGAGGCAACAGTCACGTCCCCAAAGTTTGTAACTAAATCGGAGAACGTGGAGGTGCGGCCTAAATATGCTCGGATGGAATGGGAGACCACTGCGGAGAATTGCGAATCAAAAGACCCAAGGGACTGTATGGTACTTCGTTATGTGGAGCATCCGGCTGAGTACCGGAAGGTAAATATGGAAGCTTTACAAACGGGTGCTTCTTATACCAGTGAAATAAAAGGCGGCAAATATGTGACCATCAATCGCCAAATAGTAGCGAGGGAGGCTTATTGCGAAGCTGTCGACGTGCCTGCTGAGTACATCACCATTGCCAAGCTTGTATTGGCCAAAGACGAGGAGATTGTGCGGGCCGAAGTGCCTGCGCAATACGCAACAGAGACGGTGCTAGTATTAAAAGATCCCGGAGGCGTTGAGAAATGGGAAGAAATAGATTGCGCCCTGACTGACAACAACTTATTGCCTGTTACTTATGAATTAGGCAGCGCCCGCCTCACTGATGAGGCTCGCAGTTTGATTGACAGCAAGCTGTTGAAACTGATGAAGGACAAGCCAAACATCCGTGTGGAAATCGCAGCCCACACCGACAGCCGTGGTGCTACCGATGCCAACCTAAGCCTCTCCCAAGCTCGTTCAGAGTCAGTGGTAAACTACCTGGTAGGTCGTGGCATCCAGCGCAGCCGCCTCGTTGCCAAAGGCTATGGCGAAAGCAAACTGAAGAACCGTTGCGCCGACGGCGTTAACTGTTCGGAAGATGAGCACGCCAAGAACCGTCGCACCGAGTTCCGGGTGCTTAGCAATTAAGACTTTAGATAATTGACTTTAGACTTTAGAGGATGTGTAGAAATTAATATCTACTGTCTAAAATCTATTGTCTATCTTCTTGGAATTCATTTCATAAGCAAAAAGGCGGGCGAACAACCCGCCTTTTTGTTTTTAGCCCGGTAGGATGGCCTTTAGGCCGTCCTGTCGAAGCCCTTTAGGGCGGCATCGGCGTAAACACCTCGGACAGAACGGCGTAAACGCCATCCTACCGATTCTGCAAATCCACTTCCATTTCTACCCGCCTTACCATACCTTTGCGCTCCTTTTGGGCAACTTTCCGCCCAAAATCCGTTTATCGAACTTCAATGGATTTCAAATTTCGGCAGCAATACCCTCCGAAATCCGAAATCCCTAATCCGAAATCGAATGTCTCAACCAGTTGACTTATTCAAGAAACTCACCGCCCACTGCAAGGAGTACGGCTTCATTTACCAATCCTCAGAGATATACGATGGCCTCAGCGCTGTGTATGATTACGGCCCGTATGGCGTGTTGCTCAAAAATAACATCAAGGAATACTGGTGGAAAAGCATGGTGCAGATGCACGAGAACATCGTTGGCCTCGATGCCGCCATCTTTATGCACCCCAGCACCTGGAAAGCCTCCGGCCACGTGGATGCCTTCAACGACCCGCTCGTGGACAACAAGGATAGCAAGCGCCGCTACCGGGCCGACCAGCTCATAGAGGGCGTCATCGAAAAGCTGGAGGAAAAGGCCGACAAGGAAGTGGAAAAGGCCCAAAAGCGCTTCGGTGAAACCTTCGATGAAAAGCTCTACCGGGAAACCAATCCCCGGGTATCGGAGTACCTGCAAAAAGCTGCCGACATCAACGCCCGCATGAACGAGGCGCTCCGCAATGGCGACATGCCCGCCCTCGGTGCGCTCATTGCGGAGCTTGAAATTGCCGACCCCGACACGGGCAGCCGCAACTGGACGGAGGTGCGCATGTTCAACCTCATGTTCAATACCCAACTCGGCAATATCGCTGGCGAAGAAGGCAAGCTCTACCTCCGCCCGGAGACGGCGCAGGGTATCTTCGTCAACTTCTCCAACGTGCAGAAGACCACCCGCCAAAAGCTGCCCTTCGGCATAGCGCAGATTGGCAAGGCGTTCCGCAACGAGATAGTGGCCCGGCAGTTCATCTTCCGCATGCGGGAGTTCGAGCAGATGGAGATGCAGTTTTTCGTGAAGCCCGGCACCCAAAAGGACTGGTACGAATACTGGAAACAGGCCCGCCGCAACTGGCACCTGGCTCTCGGCACCTCGCCCGACAAGCTCCGCTTCCACGACCACGAGAACCTGGCGCACTATGCCGATGCCGCCGTGGACATCCAGTTCGAGTTCCCGTTCGGTTTCCGGGAACTGGAAGGCATCCACTCCCGCACTGACTTCGACCTTGGTGCGCATCAGCAGCTTTCCGGCAAAAAGCTCCAATACTTCGACCCGGAGACCAACGAGAACTACGTGCCCTACGTCGTGGAGACCAGCATCGGCTGCGACCGCATGTTCCTCGCCATGATGGGCAATGCCCTCGTGGAGGAGGCCGTCGGCAACAACTCAGACGGCGAAGGCAATACCCGTGATGTGCTGAAACTGCACCCGGCCCTCAGCCCGCTGAAGTTCGCCGTGATGCCGCTCAAGCGCAACGAACCGGGCCTCGTCGAGAAGGCCAAGGGCATCTTCCACCTACTGAAGTTCAACTTCCCCGGCCAGTACGACGACACGGGCAGTATTGGCAAGCTCTACCGCCGTCAAGACGCTATAGGCACCCCGTTCTGCATCACCGTGGACTTCGAGTCACTGGAAAACGACACCGTCACCATCCGGGAACGGGACAGTATGACGCAACAGCGGGTGAGCATCAACGCCTTGGAAGGGATGATTCGGGAGAAGGTGGATATGGCGCAGTTGTTTAGGTAACTGCGAACTGTGAATTGTGAACTGTGAATGGGGGGAGGTTCTCCATTTGTCTGATTCAACAACATAAAAAAGGGGGCGGTGCCGGGTGGTACTGCCCCTTTATTTTTTGTAATACTGATGAAAATCTGCCCGTAATTCCTTAGCTTTTTTTGTAAAAAAAACGACCATACAAACGATAAAAAGACCTGTGGAAGACAAACCTAATCAACCCGACCACCAACTCTTCACCGACATCCGCCGGATGATAGAAGATACTCGGCAGGCGGTCAGCCAGACCGTGAACGCAGGCCTGACCCTGCTTTATTGGAACATTGGGAAACGCACCAATGAGGAGGTGCTCAAAAATGAGCGGGCAGTTTATGGCAAGCAAATTGTCGCATCGCTGTCACGACAATTGGTGGAGGAATACGGAAAGGGTTATTCTATCTCAGGACTGAGCCGGATGTGTACTTTCCATGAGCATTTCCCTGATTTTGGAATTGTTGCGACGCTGTCGCAACAATTGAGCTGGTCGCATTTCATCGAAATCATCCTCCTCAAATCGGATTTGGAGCGGGAGTTTTATGCTCAGTTGTGCCGCATCGAAAACTGGTCAGTTCGCACCCTGCGGGATAAAATCCGTTCCATGCTCTTTGAGCGAACCGCCATCTCCGGGAAGCCGGAAGAATTGGCAAAACTGGAACTGCAATCCCTGAGAGCGGACGACAAACTCAGTCCGGATATGGTCTTCAAAGACCCCTATATCCTTGACTTTCTCGGGCTGAAAGATACCTTTCAGGAAAAGGACCTCGAACGTGCCATCCTCGAAAAGCTGGAGCATTTCCTGCTCGAACTCGGTCGTGGCTTTGCCTTTCTGGAGCGCCAAAAACGCATGGTCATTGACGGCAAGGACTACAAGCTCGACCTGCTATTTTACCACCGAAAACTCAAGCGACTGATTGCCATTGACCTGAAGATTGGAAAATTCGAAGCCGCCTACAAGGGGCAAATGGAACTCTACCTTCGCTGGCTCGAAAAGAACGAGACGGAACCCGACGAAGAACAGCCCATTGGCCTGATTCTCTGCGCCAAGGGCAACGACGAGCAGATTGAACTGCTCCAACTCGACAAGACTAATGTGAAAGTAGGCCGCTACATCACGGAAGACCTCCCCAAAGACTTGTTGAAGCGGAAGCTGCACCAGTTTTTCATCGCTTCAAAAAAGCAAATTGAAAGCAGAAGTTCATGAGTTGATTGGACACCGTGACCATCCGGGAGCGGGTCAGCATAGCGCAGCATTGGAGGATGATACGGGAGAAGGTGGATATGGCGCAGTTGTTTAGGTGATTTTCAACGAATTGCAAATAAATAAAGGGGCAGCGCCGGGTGGTGCTGCCCTTTTTTCTTTTTGGT
>JANPLH010000225.1:0-5196 GCA_031426435.1 Saprospiraceae bacterium
ATTTCATCGGGCTGCACTTCCTGGATAATGCGGATGATATTCGTGCTGTCCGTCAAGTCGCCATAATGGAGGATGAAGTTGCGGTGGTCAATATGCGGGTCTTGATAGAGGTGGTCAATACGCTGGGTATTGAACAAGGAGCTTCGGCGCTTGATGCCATGGACTTCGTAGCCTTTTTTTAGCAAAAACTCAGAGAGGTAGGCGCCGTCTTGTCCAGTTACACCGGTGATTAATGCTTTTTTCATTGGTTAAATTTTGACACTAATTCGCACAAATTACACGAATTCGATATCATCAAAATTAGCGTAATCAGTGAAAATTAGTGTCGAATACACTTAAAGTTTCAATGCAGCAGGTCTAGCTGGCAAATCTCTGAAGATTTTAAACACTAACTCGCTGTGTGGGAAAAATATTTGCCAAGCGGTTAGGAAAATAATCTTTAAGTCTGTAAGCATTGATGCGTGTTCTTGATACCATATTTCCAAGGCTCCTTTATAGGGTGCAATATGTTCTCTATAAAAATCATGCGGCGGCATGTTTGTGCTGGAAATCAGCTTTTCCTCGTCTCGAAAGATAATGGAACCAATGCCAGTAATGCCTGGCTTGGCATTATAGATTAGCGGCTGAATTTCTTTTGGATAAGCCAAAAAATCCTTTTCAACCTGCGGTCTTGGCCCTACCAAACTCATCGTTCCGTTCAAAACGTTGATGACCTGCGGCAATTCATTGATTTTGGTCATTCGAAGAAACTTCCCAATGCTGGTTACCCGTGGGTCATTCCGAAGGGTAAGGCTTCCAGTCCCCATGCTCATGCTGTTCTTTAGCATCGTGGCAAATTTCCAGATTTGAAAAGGTTGATTTTGGAATCCTACCCTTTTTTGCTTGTAGAATACTTCCCCCTCTGCAGTAAACCGAAGTATCAAACAAATAGGGACAAGAACTGGTAGTAAAACAATTAGCAATACCAGTGCCACTAATACGTCTAGGATTCTTTTAAGCGTTAAATACACGAATTAGCTATTTGCATTTGGCTATTTGCTTTTAGCCAAGGGCCAACAGCTAACAACCAACTGCCTCTTTCAATTACATCTTCATATCCAGCCCCTTCCCCGTTTCGATATGCTCGAAATTGGGGATAAACTCCTCCATCAAGGCTACAATTTCTTGTTTGGAAACAGTGTCGTTGTCGAACAGGGAGCGCAGCCGATGGAACATTAGTTTAATATCAACCAATTCCTGACGAGGAGTATTCGTAATAACTCCCAATGAGGTGAAACGCTCCATATCCAGTTCCTCCACATCGGTATAAAACTCTTCAAAGGATTTCTCACCGGAAGTATCGGATTCGAAGAAATAGACGGGATATTCCGATTGACGATTGACGATTGACGATTGACGATTAAAATAGGCTTTGGCGTCGAGTTCTGATTGGCAATGATGTGGTTCGTAGCCGAGTGCATGAAGTAGGGAAACAACGATGTCTGAAAACTTGAGCATGTTAGCCTCGTCCAACTTGGGAAAGAAAATCTCTCCCGGAGCGCCAAGGATACAGGCCAACAGGCAAATCTGGCCAGATTCTTCGGGGGATACGAAGTACCGCTTCACATCGGATGGAGCGGACAGTGGCTGCCTTTTCATTATCCTTTCCAGAAAACCAGCGGGCAGGCTACCATTGCTAAACGCTACATTCGCAAAGCGGGCGGTTGTAATGGGTATGTGTTTAGAATAAGCCAAAATGACCTCTTCCATCAGTTTCTTACTGGCTCCCATCACGTTGACCGGGTTGGCAGCTTTGTCCGTAGAGACACAGAAGAAATGTTCCGGTGGATTTTCCATCAGGAGTTCCAATAGGCGACCAGCTTTGAGCACATTGTTCTCCACCATTGCCTCGATGGAATATTGGTCTTTTTCACTTCGTACATGCTTATGGGCTGCAAAATTCGCAACGATTTCAAATGGGCCTTCCTTGCGCAGCATTTTCTCAAAAACAATATCGCCGAAATTAATGGGGTAGGTGAGGTATTGTGCAGGTACCGTTAATTCTTCTGTACTCCGCAAATCCCGTGTCAATTCCGTCAAGCCATTTTCATTGATGTCCACCACGACTAACCTGGATGGATGAAAACGGAGCAATGATTTTATGAAGGAAGAACCAATACTGCCTGCGCCACCGATGACCAAAGCAGATTTGCCAGCTATCCGTTCACTTAGTTTATCGGTATTGGCCTGTATATCCGATTCAAACATGCTTGTTCCCCTGCCTGTAACATGTTCACCAATAAATTTTTCCAGATTGAAATTTAACATTGGTATAAATGAGACACAGATTTACAAAGAATACACTGATTTTTTTAAACAACCTGTGTAATCAGTGCTAATCTGTTTCAAAAAATAATTCGCTAAAATTCGTGTTAATTAGCGGCTCATTACCGCTTCTACAGCATCTTCCACCGCCTGAATTACATAGGCTACCTTCTCATCATCCAGTCCATTGTAGATTGGAAGTGAAATTTCATTGGCATATAGCCGATAAGTATTGGGGTAGTCGCTCATCTTGTATCCACGGCTTTTAAACAAGGTCAGCATGGCCATTGGAATATAATGAACGTTGACACCAACACCCTGTTCGGCAATGAGCTGGATGATTTCATCCCGCTGGCTTTCATCTGCGCCAGCTATCCGGAGAAGATAAAGATGGCCACAGATTTCTTTGGTTGCAGTTTTGTACGGGGGTAAAATCGCCCAGTCGTGCTTTGAAAAAGCCTCGTTGTATTTTTCAAAAATCCTTTTGCGTTCCGGTAAAAGCTCCGATGCATATTTTCGGATTTGAGCCAAGCCAATGGCCGCACAGATATCGGGCATATTTATTTTCAAGCCTTGTGCGATGATGTCATAACGCCAAGCACCCACTTGGTTCTTTTCAAAAGCGCTTTTGTTTTGACCATTGAGTGCAAATGCCTTTAGGAACTGGTATTCGGCAAGGTTCTCAAAAGGGTGGGGGAGACTCAGGCAAATGCATCCGCCCTCTCCAGTTGTGATGTTTTTCACAGAGTGAAGGGAGAACACCGTGGCATCCGCCAATGTGCCAGTTTGCTTTCCTTTGTAAGTGGCCCCGATGGAATGAGCGGCATCCACCAGCACCAATGGCCGCCCTAATTGTCGCTGCCGCTCTGAATTAGGCGTGAATCGGTCCACGGCAAATGACTCATTGACCAAGGCCATGATTTCGTCATAATCGCAAGGATACCCACCTATGTCCACTGGCAAGATAGCCTTGGTTCGAGGCGTAATGGCTGCCCTGATTTTAGCTGGGTCAATATTGAAATCATCCTTAACGTCCACCATGACCACGCTTGCACCAATGTTCATGACACACAAAGCCGTGGCACTATAAGTATAGGCGGGGATGATTACCTCGTCGCCTGGGCCAATGTCAAACCAACGCAGCATCAACATGGCACCTGATGTCCAGGAATTGACGCAAAGTGCGGCTTCAGCCCCGGTCAGCTTTTTGATTTCTTCTTCCAGTTGGCGCACTTTAGGGCCGGTGGTCAACCAGCCTGTATTGGTCAGGCAGTCGTTGACTTCTGCGATAACATCTGCATCTATGACGGGGAGGGCGAAAGGAATTTGCATTTTTTTATTTGTCATTCCGTAGGTATCTGTTCAATCGCTTTTTGTCATGCTGGAAGCATCTGTTCCAAGTATGTATTAAACCTTCTTATACATGGAAAGTGATATGCCCTCCAACTTGCCTTTAACCCAGCCGTTCCGTTCATAGGCACGGATGGCCTGCGCATTACCGGCCATGACAGTGAGCTGTAGCTTGTGGATGCCATAGTCCACCACGGCCCGGCGCTCGAATTCCTTTAGCAGCGAGGAGCCGTAGCCCATACCCTGATAAGCTGGGTCAACGCCTATTACGACCAAGCCCACTTGTGGTTCACGGGCCATTCGCTCCTTTTGTTCCACTGAAAAATGCATCCTCTTGCGAAGGCCCAATTTCATGAGTATGTTCTTCCAAAGCAGCGGCCGCTTGGCCCGCACCTCCGGATGAAAGAACACCCAGGGATGCGTGAGAAAAGCCCATACCGCCTGCCGGAAGGTGTGCTGCGCCATGCCGCTCGCCGAGCCGGTGCCGAGACTGCCGTCACTGATCATGCCGCCACAGTAACCCGCACAGCGGCCTTGTTCGTCTTCGATGTGGAAGAGAAAGGTTTTATCAGTATAGAGGTACCAGGAGAGCATGCGAACCACGTAGCGCTGCCCCAAGGCGGTGGCCAAAGAGCGGGGAAAGGCTGCACGGTGACAGCGGGCGAGGGCTGGAATATCGGTGGGAGGGGTGGATTTTATCGTTCCTCCGTCAGCCATGTGTGGAGATTTTGAATTTGGATATTCCGGTCGAATACTTCCCTTGCGGCTCGCAGACAGTTCTGCCGGATGTTTTCTAGTGATTTCTCCGGTAAATTGGCAATGTGATCGAGCAGCACCTGCATTTGTTGAAAATCCGAGGGAGGACATATCCAGCCAACCTGTTGGGATTGAACTATATCGGCGCCCTCGCCGCCGCCTGCAAACAGAATGGGCAAACCTGCCGCCATGGCCTCATATATCTTGGAAGGCACTGCGCCATAGATCGGCTTTACCAATGGAATCAGGGTAATATCATATAGGGATAACATGGCGGGCACTTCCTCCCTCGGTACAGGGTCGTGCAAAAAGAAGCCCGGTTTATTGCTGTGCTGAAGATAATCCGCTATGGATTTTCGCTCGGCTCCGGTTCCGTAGATGTGCAATTCGACCTTGCTGCTATCCAGCTCTAGTTGCTGACAAAGGGAAAGTATGCCCTGCGCAACCCCCAACAAACCAGCATAAACGATTCTAAGCGGCCGTTGAAAAGTTTTTTCCTCTTTTTCAGTAAAGCGGCCAGTATCCACGCCATTTCTGAACAACCAGGCCCGGCAGGCGCCGTGACTTGCTGCATGATTAACAATCTCTTGAGACTGACCTGTACAGGCATAAGCCCGGCGGTAGAGAAAATGCTCTAATTTTTCAAGTATCCCGTACACCCGGCTTTCCCGTTGGATAGCGCCCAACTCGCTTGCCGATAAAGGCCAAATATCCGATACATTGAGGATTAACTTTGCCCTAGAACAACGAGCCAAGAATAGTCCGCTCAATCCCGTGAGCAGGGGA
>JANPLH010000226.1:0-3077 GCA_031426435.1 Saprospiraceae bacterium
CAGGTTCGAGTCCTGTAAGCGGCACCACACTTTAAAAAGTCTCAGTATCGCATAGCGATGCAACTGATCAATTTTTACCTAAAAGCCGCCGCTGCCATAAAAAAAGCATTCCCCAATTGTACCTTAATCAGTGATGTAGCAATGGACCCCTACAATTCAGACGGTCATGATGGGCTGGTTCGAGGTGGCAAAATTGTCAATGACGAAACGCTGGGCATTTTGGCAAAAATGGCCGTTGCGCAAGCAGAAGCAGGTTTTGACATACTCGGCCCAAGCGATATGATGGACGGGCGGGTTGCTGCTATACGCCAAGCAATAGATTTGGCTGGGTTCACGGATACAGGCATCATGTCCTATACCGCAAAGTATGCAAGTGCCTTCTATGGCCCTTTCAGGGATGCTTTGGACAGCACACCAAGGGAGGATGACGATATTCCGAAGGACAAAAAGACTTACCAAATGAACCCCGCCAACAAAAGGGAAGCGCTTATAGAGGCAGAATTGGACACTGAGGAAGGCGCCGATTTCTTGATGGTGAAACCAGCTTTGAACTATTTGGACATTATCCATTTGCTGAAAGTGAACTCCAATTTACCGATAGCCGCCTATCATGTGAGTGGCGAGTGCGCCATGCTATTGGCTGCGTGCCGCAATGGGTGGTTGGACTTTGAACGAGCCATGCCGGAGACCCTCATGGGCATTCGTAGGGCCGGGGCGGATGTGATTTTGACCTATTTTGCGAAGCAATATGCTGAAATGGCCAATGGAAAATAGTCTAAAACAAAAGCCCTTGGCGCATTGCCAAGGGCTTTTTTGAAAGTGTAAATGACTTTTTGATTTGTCCTTAAATCATGGATTGAATCATAAAATAGATGCCCGCCAAGCCAAAGGCTATCATCAGGGCTGGGAGAACGTTCCCTTCCATTTTACTTTTACTTGAATAGTGTTCCTGCTGAAAAGTGTGAGGAGTAGTTTCACTTGACATTGCTCATGGGTTTTAAAAAAGAAAAAATTGGATTACAACATTAGCCATCAATTGTGTCTCATGTAAAAAAGCATACCGCTTCCAGTTTGTCTGGCAGACAAATTTTCGCCAGAATGCAAACAACAACACAAGGCGTAAGCCAAGTGCAATGCCCATTCAGGGACGGTAGTTCCCAACTTGTTTTGTTAGACCAATGAGGATTATAATTTGCCTGCCGTTTTAGAGCCCTGTTGAAGCTGTTCATAGAAGTGAAGTACAGGGCATGAAAGCTACATGCTAAAAGTCGGTGTTCTCTGATTAACAGAGGCAAGCTGCCACACGGAGTGTGGGTATTAGGTGTCTAATAGTTCAGTCAAGTAAATTTTAACGAGTGTTTCACAGGTGCGCATTTTCAGTTGGTAAGCGCATAAACCATTTTGTCCTATCTCCCGGCCAAAGAAAATGGTCGGTTGCAAAGTATGTGGGAAGATTGCGTCTAAACCCACTGTACAAATTCAAACGGGGTTGTTTCCCTGTTGTTGCAAAGGTAAAATATAAATTTATTTATTTCGAATATTTCATAAAAAATTTTTGATTCTCCATTGTTTGTTGGCGGTGAACAAACAGTCCCTGCAAGCGTTCCAAGCTATAACAGGTAGATTGCTGAGACCAGAGAAACAGGTTGTTAGGGCAATACAAAATTGAAAAAAAATAAATTATCCAAGAATTTGTTTCAAAAAAAACACTGAAACAATGATAATTGGCTTTATCTTTGGCCTTTGAATAATGCTTTCCAATCAGTACGAATACAACCCATTTCCCGTAGTTATTTGAGACATTAAGCTTGGAATACCGTCAAGCAACTTTTTTTTAGCCATTTTTTTTTAGCGTAGTACTGATTGACAAATTATAATCCAATGAAAGTAACTAAACTTACACAGCGCTCCATTGCTTTTTGGGGCAAACTTCTTCTTATTTTGATAACGGTGCTTTCTCAAGCCCTGCTGTCTTTTGCGCAAACTCCTTGCCTTCCTCCTACCATTTCTTGTCCCAGTAATATTACGCTCACGCTTGATGCTGGCGAATGCGGTGCAATACTCAATTTACCCTCAATCACGGCAACGAGCAACTGCACACCAGTGGTTGACGTAGAACAAACTGGAGGAATCATATTCGGCGAAACCTTTCCAATTGGCATCAATACGGTATTTTTTACTGCTTTCGACACGACAGGACTTTCCGCTTCCTGTTCATTTGATGTCATCATTTTGGAGTATCCAAACCCAACTGGCGTCTTAGCCTGTAACGATGAGGTTCAAATCAGCCTCGACCAGGATGGTTTTGCATTGGTTGGCGCAGACGATGTTCTGGAGGGAGGACCTTATGGTTGTTACGATGATTATATTGTTGAAATTTTCAACGGCGAGGGTGCTTCCTTTGGCAATTTGCTCATTTGTGACAACATCGGTGAACTTCTTACCGTGAAGGTCATGAACCCAGACAACAACAATGTTTGCTGGGGTCAAATAGTAGTGGAAGACAAATTGCCACCAGTGTTATTCTGCCCAGATTACACGGTTTCTTGTACAAGAACCATCGAGTCACTTGACGAACCACTCTACTTCGACAATTGTGATGGGGACCCTGAATTGGAACTCATTGGAATCACAGATATTGACACTGATATTTGCGATGACAATTTTGCCCAGTACCAACGCCATTGGAGGGTCACAGATGCTTCCGGCAATTTTTCTACTTGCACAGATATAATTACCGTTGAACGGCCTACTGTGGTTGACTTTCCTGATGATAAGGTTTGGCTATGCAACCAGGTTATTTCAAATCCTGGTCTGGTAAACGCCACTCGTTTTGGTTCTGGCATACCCGCCAACGTTTCTGGTGGATATTGCAAGTACAACATAACTTTTTCGGATGACAAAATATTTACCTGCCCTGGTACAACAAGGGCCTTTGACATTGTAAGAACTTGGGTAGTTGTAGATTGGTGCTCTGGCGAAATCATGACCACAGGCGTTGGAGGCGAGGACAATGTTCAAATTATTAAAGTAATTGAGGAAAATTTAGATAATATTAATTTTATTTGTTAAAAAAT
>JANPLH010000227.1:0-3475 GCA_031426435.1 Saprospiraceae bacterium
GTGGGCAATTACATTAAACAGCAGCTACATTTGCCAAATACAATCACCAAGCCCAACCGTTCCTAATGGACTTGTCGAAGAAAATCGGCCTTTACCTCTCCCCCACCCTGTTCATCGTCTTGCTGCTCTTGCCGCCGCAATGGGGCTTGAAGCCTGATGCGTGGCGGGTGCTTTCCATGGCAATTCTGATGCTCGGATGGTGGGTGACCGAGGCGTTGCCCATCCCGGTCACGGCATTGCTGCCATTGGTGTTGCTGCCATTGCTGGGCATCAGCGAGCCGAAGGCCGTCGCCCCATTCTATGGCGACCCAATTGTGTTCCTTTTTCTTGGTGGCTTCCTCTTGGCCCTGGCCATGGAAAAATGCAACCTGCACCGCCGCATCGCCCTCACCATCGTGCGGCTGACGGGTACCAATGCCAACGGAATCGTACTTGGCTTCATGGTGGCCACAGCGGTGATGAGCATGTGGATTAGCAACACGGCCACCTGCATCATGATGCTGCCCATTGCCCTGAGCGTCATCGGGCTGCTGCACGATACAAAGGGCGGACACACACCCGGCATGGCCAATTTCTCCAAAACCATTATGCTCGGCATCGCTTATGCTGCCAGCATCGGCGGCATGGCCACGCTCATTGGCACCCCGCCCAACGTGGTTTTCAAAGGCTATATGGTCAAAAATGGCTACAATGTTGACTTCTTTGACTGGATGCTGGTCGGCGTGCCGCTGATGGTAGTGCTGGTGCTCATCACTTATTTCCTCAATGTTAAACTGCTGTTCCCCAATAAGTTGGGCAAGTTCGAGGGCGCCCAGGAAATCATTCGGGGTGAGTTGGAGGCGCTCGGAAAACCCTCCAAAGCCGAGCAGCGGGTGTTTTGGTTATTTATGGTTACCGTGGCGTTTTGGATTTCCGGCAGCTTTTTGAACAAAGCCATCCCCGGCCTCAAACTGACGGACGATATGGTAGCCATAGCTGCGGGCATCCTGCTGTTCCTCATCCCCGTTGATTTCAAAAAAGGCGAGTTCCTGCTCGATTGGGACAGTACCTCAAGGCTGCCCTGGGGCATCCTCTTGCTCTTCGGCGGCGGCCTCGCCCTCGCAGATGGGCTTTACAAAACGGGGCTGATTGACCTCATCGGCAACGCCTTCAACGGCAGCCAAATCAACCATGTCCTGTTCATCGTGCTGCTGACGGCGGCCACCGTGCTACTCTCCGAGGGCCTGTCAAATGTGGCGCTGGTGGTGGTTTTCCTGCCTGTGGTGAGCGGCATTGCCCAGGGCATGGGCATCGAACCGATACTCTTGACGGCCCCGGTGACGCTGGCAGCCAGTTGTGGTTTTATGTTGCCGATGGCAACGCCGCCAAATGCCATTGTCTTCGGTAGCGGGCATTTGAAGGTGCTGGACATGGTGAAGTCGGGCTTCTGGTTGGACGTGATTTCGATATTGTTGATTGCGCTGTTTGCGGAGACGGTGGTGCTTTGGGTGTTTTAGGGATGAGGGACGAGGAATGAGGGATGAATATTCACAGGGTTTTAACACGCACTATCAAACAAACCCGCCATAAAAATCCTTTTCTTTGCATCAAAATTCATCAACATGAAAGCTTTATTTTTTTCCATACTGACCATTGCTGCATTCTCGTTTTCCTTTAAAACGGACGCTGGCAATATCACCGAAAAGTTCAAGGTTTACGGCAACTGTTCCATGTGCAAAGAGCGCATCGAAAAGGCGCTGATGGTCAAGGGTGTGAAATATGCCTACTGGGACCAAAAGAGCGAGGAGGCCACTGTGAAGTTTAATCCCGAAGTGGTGACGCTTGACCAGTTGCACAAGAACGTGGCCGCCGTGGGCCATGATACCGACCTTGTTAAAGCAGATGATAAAGTGTATGAAAACCTGCATGGTTGCTGCAAGTATGAGCGACCCGAAAAGGAAAATTAAAAATTGAGAAATTGAGAAATTAGAGCTGAAACGTCGGCAGGATTCATGAATCCTGCCGACGTTTTTATTTAATACTTTGGAGTGCCAGCTTATGGCTATTTAAGTTGCTTTTGGCTATTGGCTGTTAGCTTTTGGCTGTTAGCTATTGGCCAATTGCCAAAGGCCAATAGCAAATAGCCAAAAGCCAACGGCCAATAGCAAATATTCAGCAAACCTTCCCGTTCACCAGCGTACCTATCATACAGGACGAAAGCGTGGACTTCAAGCCTTCCCGACTCTCATAAAAATGATGGTGCAAAGGGCATGGATTTGCCGAGCTGCAAGTCGGCATGCCCAAGATACAACTGCTTAGAGCAACCTTTCCATCAATACATTCCACAATATCCAATAGGGAAACATGGGCGTTTGCCTCGCTGATGTAGAAGCCACCATTCGGTCCTTTCATGCTACTAATGAGGTCATGTCGGGACAGCTGCTGTAAAATCTTGGCAAGGAACTGCTGCGGCACTTGCAGCCCATCGGCGATTTCCTTTACGCCCAAGTTCTTACCATTGGTCCTTTGCTCTGTCATGTAAATCACTGCCCGAATGGCGTATTGACAACTCTTCGTAAACATAGTTCAGTTATTGAATGGAACACGTTCGGCCAAAGCCTGTTCCCGAACATGAAAGCCGCAAATCTCGGAATTTCGGATAATAATACCTTTTTTATCCTATTGATAAATATCAGTTACTCGCCTGACTATTGTCATTCCCCAACCAAAGCATTAAGGTAAACTTTGCCCCATTGAATAAAGGATAAAAACATCCGAAATTCATACTAATCAGATTTGCAACATTTAAAAATGAGTTAATCATGAAAAATTCTGTGCTAAACATCTTCGCATTCATACTCATACTGGCCTTTGTTGGCTGCTCTTCCGATAAATCAGAAGCCACGGCCGGAGGCGATGCGGCAAAGCCAAAATCAATGATTTCGGATGAGCCAGACCCCATGACCAACAAGGGCCTAGGCCCCATCACTTCCGTGGAAATGAGCCCCAGCGTTGACCAAGCAATGGCCGACAAGGGCAAGGTCGTCTATGAAAAAATGTGCATGGCCTGCCACAAGCCTACCGAGAAGTTCATCGGGCCAGCACCCAAGGGCATCCTCGAACGTCGCTCACCAGAGTGGGTCATGAACATGATTCTGAACCCCGAGCAAATGGTGAAGGAAGACCCTATCGCTAAGAAATTGCTGATGGAATATAATGGCTCGCCAATGGCCAACCAACACCTCACCCAGGATGAGGCACGGCAGGTGCTTGAGTATTTCAGGACGCTTTAATTTAACTGTTAACTGTGAATTGTGAACTGTGAGTAGAAATACTGTGAAGTGCCACAGTTCAGAGTTGTTGAATCTTAAAAAGTCGTGGTAGCCCCCTGTGTCAAAAAGTCGTGGTAGCCCTTAAAGCGGGAAATCCTTTGACGACGACAGTTTTTCATAGGTGGCTATCAGTGTAAGTATTGAATCGGATTCCATCAGTTCCT
>JANPLH010000228.1:0-7468 GCA_031426435.1 Saprospiraceae bacterium
TGACTGCCTACGGCAATCAACGGATTTTATTTAAATCTGTGAAAATCAGTCTAATCCGTCCAATCTGTGTCCCATCCTCCTCGCGCCCATTGCCTAATCAAATCACAACCAACATGCAAGAAGTTTTCATCGTTTCCGCCGTGCGCACACCCCTGGGCAGCTTTGGCGGCGTGCTTTCCACCGTTTCCGCTACGCAATTGGGTGCTGCCGCAATAAAAGCTGCACTCGCCGCCGCTGGCATCACCGCCGACCAAGTCGAAGAAGTACTGATGGGCAATGTCGTGTCCGCCAACCTCGGCCAGGCACCTGCCCGGCAGGCCGCCCGTGCCGCTGGCATCCCCGACAACGTGCCCTGCACCACTGTCAACAAGGTCTGTGCCTCCGGTATGAAATCCATCATGTTCGCTTCGCAAAGCATCATGCTCGGCCACAATGATGTGGTAGTAGCTGGTGGCATGGAAAATATGTCCGCTGCCCCTTATTACGTCCCAAATGCCCGCTGGGGCTACAAGTATGGTGATGGTGCCTTCATTGACGGCCTCGCCAAGGACGGCCTCTTGGATGTGTACGAGCAGTGCGCCATGGGCATCTTCGCCGACCGCACCGCTGACAAGTACAAAATCAGCCGGGAGGCGCAGGACGCCTACGCCATTGACAGCTACAAGCGTGCTGCCGCTGCCACCGATGGCGGGTTCTTCAAAGCGGAAATCGTGCCCGTGGCCATCCCGCAGAAGAAAGGCGACCCCGTGCTTGTGAGCGAGGACGAGGAGTACAAAAAGGTCATGTTCGACAAGATACCCGGCCTGCGCCCTGCCTTCACCCCGAACGGCACGGTGACTGCCGCCAATGCCTCCACCATCAATGACGGCGCATCAGCATTGGTGCTGGTTTCCGGCAAAAAGCTGAAGGAACTCGGCCTCAAACCCCTCGCCCGCATTGTCTCCTTCGCCGATGCCGAGCAGGAGCCAGCTTGGTTCACCACCTCGCCCACTGTGGCCGCTCCGCTCGCACTCAAGCGGGCAGGTTTGACGAAGAACGATATTGATTTTTACGAAGTAAACGAGGCGTTCAGCGTGGTGGCGCTGGCTTTTGAAAAGCTGATGGACATCAATCACGACCAGACCAATGTCTATGGCGGGGCGGTATCGCTCGGCCACCCGCTGGGGGCCTCCGGTGCCCGTATCGTCACGACGTTGAACAACGTGCTGCATCAGCGCAATGGCCGCTATGGCCTTGCTGCGATATGCAATGGCGGGGGTGGGGCGTCGGCGCTGATATTGGAAAGGGTTTGATGCCCTGACACACTGCCTATGCCTTTTTTTGATAAAAAATACCTGCCAGCCCTTTCCCTATTTGCGCTGGCCGCCGTGCTGTACGCCAATACGCTGGGGCATGGCTTAGTGCTGGACGACCAAATCGTGCTGACCGAGAACGACTACGTGAAACGGGGCTGGTCGGGCATTCCCGATATTTTTTCCCACGATACTTTCGCTGGATATAGCCGCCTGGCAGGGCAGGAAAACTCCCTGCCAGGTGGCCGCTACCGCCCGCTTTCGGTGGCGGTCTTTGCCATGCTTTACCCGGTCGTTGGGGAAAATACGCTGACCTACCACGCCTTGGCCGTGCTGCTGTATGCGCTCACAGCCGTGCTGTTGTTCGTTTTGCTCCGCAACTTGTTCGCCGCATTGCCGCAAGGCACCCTGCTGGCCGGACTGGCGGCAGCGCTTTTCATCGTGCATCCCGTGCATACCGAGGTGGTGGCCAACGTGAAAAGCTGCGACGAACAACTGGCCCTGCTCTTTGGGTTGGGCGCATGGCTGGCCACGCTCCGGGCATCTGATACTGGTAAAAAATGGGCTTGGCCGCTGGCTGGGCTGCTGCTCTTCTTGGCCTGTTTGTCGAAGGAAAATGCCGTGCTGCTGGCTTTCACGACGCCGCTGGCACTGTGGTTTTTCAGGAAAACCAGTATTCCAAATGCCCTTCGCCACAGTATCCCGCTGTTTGTTGCACTGGCGGTTTTCCTATTGATTCGGGCGGCGGCCATCAGTTCGGAAGCTGGCAGCGCTGCCATGTCCACCGACCCGCTGAACAACCCGTTCCTTGTCTGGAACGGCAGCGCGTGGCTGCCCTGCTCGTCGGTGGAGCGCATCGCCACGGTGCTGTATGCGCTGGGGCACCAGTTGCGGCTGCTCGTTTTCCCTTACCCGCTCACGCACGACTATTATTACCTGTCGCTAAAGACCTTTTCAAGCATCAGTGTTTGGGCGAGCTTGGCCTTGTTGGCCCTGCTGCTGGGTGTAGGGTTGCGCAGCATCCGCCAGAGATTTTCAGGTAAAATGGATAGTGCTGTATTTGGTGGTTACGGCGTCCTGTTCTTGCTGGCGACGGTTAGCCTGACGGCCAATCTGCTGTTCCCAGTCGGGGCTTTCATGGCGGAACGGTTCCTTTATTTACCGTCGGTGGGGTTTTGCATCGCTGCGATTATTGGCGTCAAAATGCTTTTCGATAAATATGCCCCCAAATTATTCGTCCCAGCATTCGGTGCGGCAATGTTGGGGTTCGCTGCCCTCACGCTGCTTCGCAACCCCGCTTGGAAGGACAACGAAACGCTGCTCCGCACGGACATCGTCACCGCCGCCAACAGCCCCAAGCTCAACAACGACCATGGTACCAAGCTGCTCGAAAAGGCCATACAGGAGTCCGACCCGGCATTGCGCAAGCAACAATTGGAGGCCGCTTATCCTTATCTGCAAAAAGCCATCGAGCGCCATCCAACTTATTATGATGCCTTCCTTGCTCATGGGGCCTGCGCTTATTACCTCGGAAAATTCGATGCCGCTGTTGCCTCCTATCGCACGGCTTTTAAGCTGTACCCGCAAGACCCCAAGCCGAAGCTCGGCCTCCAATATGCACTGCAAGCCCAAGCGGACGACCTGCACCGCCAGCACCAGCCCGACGCTGCCATCGCCGCCATGACGGAGGCTTGGCAGTTGCAGCCCGATACCCTCTCGGCCACGCATTTGGCCATTTATTACCAAGCTAAAAACGAACCCACAAAAGCCATTGAATGGCTGGAAAAGGCGGTGGAATTGGTGCCGGGGGATGAAAGGTTGGCTAAAAAGTTAATTGAAACAAAATCAATTCAGGGCATTGAATAAAAAACATAAGGCCCAGTATTCAGCCGGGCCTTTTGTTTTTTCAGGTTCTCATTCATACCTCAACGCCTCAATCGGGTCCAAGCTCGCCGCCTTCATCGCCGGATAAATCCCTGACCCAAGCCCCACGAGGGTACAGACGATAATAGCCATCACGATCCAGTTCCAGGGCATGACGAAATTGCCGCCCATGGCCATCGTGACGCCGAGGCCAGCGAGGATGCCGAGCACGATGCCCACCAAGCCGCCCATTTGGCAGATGACCACTGCCTCGGTGAGGAACTGCCAGAGGATGTTCTTTCGGGTGGCCCCCAATGACTTGGTGATGCCAATTTCACGGGTGCGCTCCGTCACGGACACGAGCATGATGTTCATCAGGCCAATGGCGGCACCGAGCAGCGTCATCAGACCGATGGCCACGGCGCTGGCCCGCAGGTTGGTGGTGTTCTCCTTGATGATGGACACGAGGCTGTCGCTCTTGAATATCTCAAAATCGTTTTGCTGGATGGCCATCAGCCGCCGCACACTGCGGAAGAGGCCGATGCTGTACGACTCGGCTTGCTCCATCTGCGTGGCGTCGTTGAGGCTGACGGTCACGTTGTAGTTCTGCCCGGCGTTGGCGTAGTAGCGCTTGCCGTCGAGGAGCGGTATGAGCACCACCCGGTCCTCGTTTTGGTTCATGGCCGAGCCTTTTGAGTTCAGCACGCCAACCACCCGGAACTGCACGTTGCCGACAGCAATGACTTGGTTCAGCGCCTTTTCGGGCCTGTCGTTGAAGAGCGTCTTCACGAGGTCGGAGCCGATGATGGCCTTGTTGCCGCCGTTCATGATTTCTTGGGTGGTGAAGATGCGCCCGTAGCCGATTTCGAGGCCCTTCGCCTCGATATGGTTCTCGTCAATGGCCACCACCCGCACGGTGGGGTTGGTCTTCTCCTCCCCGTGCTTCACCGTGCCGTTGCCCGTGCAGTCCACCGACACGGAGACCCTGGCCGGGAACTCGAAGCGCTCCTTGAACTCCAGCGCTTGTTTCAGCGAGATGGCTTCGCCAACCTTTTGCCGCCTGCCGCCGTCTGAGCCGCTGAGTTCAGCGCCCTTTGGGTTGATGGTAAACGAATTGGCCCCCAGCCCACTGAAATTATCGTTGAGGGAAAAGACCATGTTATCAATGGCCGTCAGGATGCCTACCAGTGCCATGATGCCGAAGGCAATAATCATGAGCGTGAGTATCGTGCGCAGTAGGTTGTTGCGCACGGAGCGGAAGGCTATTCGTATGATTTCGCTGTTTTGCATGGTGTTCTGATTGCCCCTGACCCCTAAAGGGGAACCTAAGCTGGGAAGTTTATCGGAAATCTCAAAAAGATGGAGTTCCTATATTTTAATGTTTTGGGTTCCCCTTTAGGGGTCAAGGATCGTTCGAGCGCTGAAATTACAGCTTCACATTTCCCCTGCCTCATTTTGTTGGACAAAAAAAGCATTTTTCACGGTGGATGGCCAATGGCCAACGGCCAACGGCCAACGGCCAACCGTGAGCCGTCCACCGTTAACCGATATTTCCTACATTTGCGCTGCTGGTTTTTGTGTTAAAAATTGGCACAAAACAACGAAATCATGGTCGTAAACCTGAGTGACAAAAACAGTTTGGCCAACCGCTTCATTGCAGAGCTGCGGGATGTGAACATCCAAAAGGATAGAATGCGCTTCCGCCACAACCTGGTGCGGCTGGGCGAGGTCATGGCCTACGAAATCAGCCGAAAGCTCAACTACCAGGAGCAGGAGGTGGAAACGCCGCTCGGCCTTGCGAAGCAAAACCTGCCTACTGACCGCATCGTGCTGGCCACCATCCTGCGGGCGGGCATGCCCATGCACCAAGGGATGTTGAACTATTTCGATGACGCCGAAAACGCCTTTGTTTCCGCCTATCGCCGCCACCACAAGGACGGCAGTTTTGAGATAGCGCTGGAGTACGTCTCCTGCCCTGACCTGCACGACTGCGTGCTCGTGCTATGTGACCCAATGCTGGCCACGGGGGCTTCGGTGGCAGTGGCCATTGAAGCGCTCAAGCGGTTCGGGTTGCCGTCGCAAGTGCATGTGACCACGGCCATTGCCTCCCGGCAGGGGATTGACCATGTGCGCCGCACGATGCCCAAGGCGCATATCTGGGCAGGAGCCATTGACGAGGAGCTGACGGCAAAGTCGTACATTGTGCCCGGCCTCGGCGATGCGGGCGACTTGGCTTATGGGCCGAAGTTGCAAGCTTAAATCGGCCCACGGCTGACGGTTGACGGCCTACGGATGGGGTACGTTACAAAATTTATTGTTTTTGTAACAACTTTGCCTCTTAGAAGTCCCAACTGAAAGCAACCTTGGGCGTTTGTTTTTCACCAAAATGATTTAGGTAGGTGTTCGTCGCCACAGTAGGCCGTCCACCGTAAGCCGTTCACCGTTTGTAAAATCTAACTCTATGAAAAAAATAATGTTTTTCAGCTTCTTGGCACTGCTCCTCACGGCGCTCTGTACCAATGACGCCATGGCCCAGAAAAAGGGCAAGAAGAAAAAATCATCGAAAACGGACGAATACTTCGACGATAGCGGCTTTGCCAACAAGCTGTGGTATGGTGGCAATTTCGCCCTTGGCTTTGGAGGCACCAACGGTAGCAGCCAGTTTACCTTCGGGCTTTCACCAATGGTCGGCTACAAGTTCTTCAACGACATTGTTTCCGTAGGCCCCCGTGTAGGCTTTGAATACAACCATTTCCGGTTTCAGGAATTCACCAATGGCCCTGTTTACAAGGCATCGCCTATTTCGCTTTCCTATGGTGCTTTTGCAAGGATTAAGCCCTTTCAGAACTTCTTCGCCCATTTCGAATACGAGCACCAGAGCACCGAGTCCATTGACCCCGACCAAGATGGCAGGATAACCATCGGCCCCGATGACAAAATCGTGACGGGCCGTATCCCCTACAACAATACCTATATCGGGGCGGGCTACAACAGCGGCGGCCTTTGGGCCTATGAGCTTATGGTGCTTTACAACCTCAACCACCCTGAAACCAGCTTTTCATCGCCCTTCTCGCTGCGCTTCGGCCTCACGTACAAGTTCTGATTTTTAAATGACAAAAATCAAAAGCCGCTTCCGAAACCGGGGAGCGGCTTTTTTGTTTCACCTACTTACCTTTGCGCCGCAAAAAACCAGCAGCGGGATTTCCCCTACTTTTTACTCTGTCTTTCATCCTTTTTACTTAAAAATAAATGAGCCATACGTTCCATAACCTCACCGTAAAGCAGGTCACCCGTGAAACCGCCGATACCGTCACGCTCACTTTCGACGTGCCAGCCGAATTGGCGGAACAATACCGTTTTATTCAAGGGCAATACCTCTCCCTGCGCTTCATATTGGGTGGCAAGGAGGAGCGCCGCAGCTACTCCATGTGCAGCAGCCCGCTCGAAAGCGGCCTCAGCGTCACCGTGAAAAAAGTGAAGGGCGGCAAGGTGTCCACCCATATCCATGACCGTGTGAAGGCGGGCGACGTGGTGGACGTGATGACGCCAGATGGCCGTTTTCACACCGAGCTCCACGACGAAAACAAGAAAAACTACTACCTCGTGGGGGCTGGCAGCGGCATCACGCCGCTCATGTCCATCCTCAAAACCATATTGGAAAAAGAGCCGATGAGCTTCGTCCACCTCCTCTACGGCAGCCGCAGCGAGGACGAAATCATTTTCAAGGAACAATTGGACGCATTCGTAAAACGCTATGAAGGCCAACTGTACGTGGAGCATGTATTGAGCCAGCCCAAATTGGAGAAATCAAAAGGGCTTGGTGGCCTTTTTTCAAAAGGAAAACCTACGTGGGAGGGCAAGCGGGGTCGTATTGATGGCAAGATTTTACAAAAGTTCCTCGAAGAAAACCCGCCCCGGCACAAGCAGTCCGAATACTTCCTCTGCGGCCCCGGTGGCATGATTGATTCCGTTGAAAAGGCGTTGCTCGACCATGGCGTTGATAAAAAAAATATCCATCACGAATATTTCACGGCCTCGCCGAGTGCCACCCCTGCCGCTGCCGCCGGCGTGGTAGTTGGTGCCAAGCTAATCGCCCACCTGGATGGCAAGGTTATCGAGACGACTGTGACCAAGGGCAAGCACCTGCTCTTCGCCGTCATTGACGCTGGGGGCGATGCCCCATACTCCTGCACTAGCGGTGCTTGCGCTACTTGTATGGCCAAAGTCGTAAAAGGTACCGTGAAAATGGACGCCTGCTATGCCCTTGACGAAAGCGAAATCAAGCAAGGCTTTATCCTCACCTGCCAGGCGCA